>NZ_BAAJLX010000002.1:0-405530 GCF_057543495.1 Colwellia sp. SU-HH01217
AAAAAACTACTAGCTCGCTAGAAGCTGCGCTATGGTAGAAAAAAAGCCTCGCAGGTGCAAGGCTAATTTATGACTTTATATGAATAAATGCCTGATTAGTCGATAATTCAAACAATTTAAGCATTTCAACAATAAACTCAGGGTAAATTATGCATTCCCTTTAACTTTCAGCTTATTCTCTGCAGCAAAGTTAAGCATTCTATTAAGAGGAATTAACGCTTTTTGCGCTAAAGCTGCATCTACTTCGATTTCACGACCTACAGGGCTCTCTAGTGCAGCTACAATTGATTTAAGGCCATTCATAGCCATCCACGGGCAATTTGCACAACTTTTACAAGTTGCACCACTGCCACCTGTTGGCGCAGCTATAAATGTTTTGTTGGGGCTAGCTTGCTCCATTTTATAGAAAATGCCTTGATCTGTGGCAACTATAAAATGCTGGTTGGGCATTTCTTGGCTTGCTTTAATTAATTGGCTAGTAGAGCCTACAGCGTCAGCAAGCTCGATAACATTCGCAGGTGACTCTGGATGAACAAGCACACCAGCTTCTGGAAATTGTACTTTTAAATCGCGTAACGCTTGTGCTTTAAATTCATCATGTACAATACAAGCACCCTGCCACATTAGCATTTCTGCACCAGTTTCTTTTTCTATATAGGCACCTAAATGACGGTCAGGCCCCCAAATAATAGGTTTGCCCTCGCTTTCTAACATTTCAACAATTTCAAGAGCGATGCTTGATGTTACCACCCAATCAGCTCTTGCCTTAACCGCTGCTGAAGTATTTGCATATACCACAACCGTATGATCGGGATGTTGATCACAAAAAGCTGAGAATTCTTCAATTGGGCAGCCTAAATCTAATGAACAGGTTGCTTCTAATTCTGGCATGAGTACAGTTTTTTCTGGCGTTAATATTTTTGCGGTTTCACCCATAAATTTAACACCAGCAACAATTAGTGTTTCAGCATTGTGCTGAGCACCAAATCTCGCCATTTCAAGAGAGTCAGCGACACAACCACCTGTTTCTTCAGCTAATGCTTGAATTTCAGGATCAGTATAATAATGAGCAACTAAAACGGCATTTTTTTCTTTAAGCAATTGCTTTATTTTTGCTTTATATTCTGCTCGTTCATCATTATTTAAAGGTGCTGGCTTTTCAGGGTATTGAAAATCCAACTCAACAGCTACATTGGTTTGGCTCATTACTAATCTCTATTATTTTGACTCGATTTTAAACGAGACAATTATAAGATAAAGCCAAGTAAATGTGTACTATAGAATGCCATAACAAAAATATGTAAATAAACGGTAAAAGCCTTTGGCTTACTAATTAAAGAGTTTTGATAATTTAAGCTGGGTGGTAATTTAAGCTTGGTGGTAATTTTAAACTAGAGTGGTCGGCCGTGAAGGATTTGAACCTTCGACTGAGTATGATTAAACGGTTTAAAGCCTTTGGCTTACTAATTAAAGAGTTTTGATAATTTAAGCTTGGTGATAATTTTAAACTAGAGTGGTCGGCCGTGAAGGATTTGAACCTTCGACAAATTGGTTAAAAGCCAACTGCTCTACCAACTGAGCTAACGGCCGTTCTAGTTTTATCTTATGCGTAACATAAGTAGTAAATATATCTCTTGAAGTGGTCGGCCGTGAAGGATTTGAACCTTCGACAAATTGGTTAAAAGCCAACTGCTCTACCAACTGAGCTAACGGCCGTTTCAAGATTTTATTTAATGTGTACAAATACTTTTAACTTTACTTATTGAAAATAAAAATAAAAGTGGTCGGCCGTGAAGGATTTGAACCTTCGACAAATTGGTTAAAAGCCAACTGCTCTACCAACTGAGCTAACGGCCGACATTGCGTTCAACATGGTGCCTTGAACGCGCCGCATATAATACTCATAATTTTTTTAAGTGCAACCATAAATTTCAGTTTTTTTACGCTTTCTTTACTGTTCGAACAAAAAGACAGCAAAGCGCTAGATTAACAATCAAAATATAGCGTCAAAAAATTAAATTTTCAGGAGTATTACGTTAAACTATCTAAACGCGGTTTTGCCAATTGAGCAGCTGTAGAACTCGGATATTCTTTAATGAGTTGTCGATATAAAGTAATAGCCTTCGTTTTACTGTTCTGCTTTTGAGCAACCATTGCTAATTTAAGCAATGAGTCTGGTCTTTTTGAAGAGTCAGTAAATTGCGTTACCACAACAGTAAACTCTTTTTCTGCTTCAGCTAATTCACCTTTATTAAACAATAACTGCCCTAACCAATAATGCGAATTTGCTGCATAAGTCGATTTGGGATATTTTTGGTTAAATTGGCGAAATTCAACAATCGCTTTTTCGTAAAGCTTATCTTTTAGTACCAAATTTACCGCACGATCATAAGCTTCATTTTCAGTAAGGTTGTTACTGTAGTTAACTTGATTATCAGTGTTTGGTTGTTGGTAAGCTGTCGTTGCAGGTGTCGCTTTTAAGGCTTCATTAACTCTACGATCAAGTTCTTGATAGAGTTCGCGTTGACGCTCTAATACTTGGCTTAACTGGTGTGTATGTAGCTCAGTAACACCGCGCAAATTATTAACTTCGGTTTGTAACTCATCAACTTGCTGTTGAAGGGCTATTTGTGCTCGGTTACGTGCATCGAGTTGACGGGATAAATTTTTGATCTCTTTCGCTTGATCCGCATAGCTCATAGAGCCAGCTTTCGAATTAAGATCATAAACAGGTGCAGAATCTGCTGCTAATACAGAAAATGTATTAGCAGCAAAAGCAATCCCTAATAAAACTTTGTTCAGTTTCATTATTAATCCAGATTAGTAAACTAAAACAGCACGACGGTTTTTAGCGAATGCAGCTTCGCTACGATCTGTAACCATTGGCTTTTCTTCGCCGTAGCTTACTGTAGTAATTTGACTTGGAGAAACACCCATGTTTTGTAAGTAAGTAACTACTGCTTTTGCACGACGCTCACCTAAGGCAATGTTGTACTCTGGCGTACCACGCTCATCAGCATGACCTTCTACTAATACGTTAACACCTGTGTTTTCATTTAAGAAAGCTGCATGAGCATCTAATAATGCAGAGAATTGACCACTTACATTTGATACATCAAAGTCAAAGTAGATGATATGTTCAGAACGAAGTCTCTCTAGTTCTTGACGTTTTTTCTCTTCAATTTCAGCTTCTTTTTGCATTGCTGCAACTTTTACACGCTCTGCTTCTGCTTGTGCATTTTGCTCGGCAGTCATTTGAGCATTGCTGTCTACTTGGCTTTGCTCATCGCTGTCTGAATTTGAACTACAAGCAGACAATACTAAGATTGGTAGAGCTACGGCTAAACTTTTTACTATTTTATTAAAGCGCATTTTATTTTCCTTATACAAAAGTAAATTAATTATTATTCTTTATAAAAACGGCGACCATGCGGGTGATTTTACCTGACCATTTACTGCCGGTAATCTCGCCTTAAATCGACCATCAACTGAAACTAAACTTAGTACATTGCGATTATTATACAAGGTACTATAAATAATCATTCCACCGTTAGGTGCAATACTAGGTGATTCATCTAGCCGAGTATCTTTAGTTAAGACTTGAAATAGACCTGTGTCTAATTCTTGTTTTGCCAAATGATACGCGCCTCTTGTTCGATTGACCATCACAAGTTGACGACCATCTGGTGATAATGAACCACCTAAATTCATTTCACCATCAAAAGTTAAGCGTCTAACTTTACCATCGAGTAAATTTACGCGATAAATCTGAGGTTTTCCACCCCGTTCTGAACTAAATACTAATGAACGACCATCTGGTGTCCAGCTTGCCTCTGTATCTATTGCTCTGTGGCGGGTAATTCGTCTTAATTTTTTACTAGCAACATTAAGTACATACAACTCTGGATTGCCGTCTTTAGACAATACAAGCGCCACCTTTTTACCATCAGGAGACCAGCTTGGCGAACTATTAATGCCCTTATAATTACTGAGAAGCTGACGTTGGCCTGTATAAATATCAATGCTATAAATTTGCTGCTGATTATTTTCAAAACTTACATACGCTAACATTTCACCGTTTGGATGCCAAGACGGCGACATAATAGGTTCATTAGAGCTTAATAATACATGTTCGTTAAAACCATCGTAATCAGCAATAACTAGCTGATAAGGATGATTACCACTATCTCGAACAATAACATAAGCAATTTTTGTTAAAAAAGCACCTTTTTCGCCCGTTAATTTTTCATAGACAACATTACTAATTCGGTGACCGTAGCGACGAAATTGTTTTTCACTTATTTCTACGCTGCTTTCATCTAAGATATGATCACTGCTAT
This sequence comes from Colwellia sp. SU-HH01217, assembly GCF_057543495.1. Taxonomy (NCBI): domain Bacteria; kingdom Pseudomonadati; phylum Pseudomonadota; class Gammaproteobacteria; order Alteromonadales; family Colwelliaceae; genus Colwellia; species Colwellia sp. SU-HH01217. The sequence continues at coordinate 4,341 of NZ_BAAJLX010000002.1, forward strand.
TAACTAATGCTCCGTTACTTAACATTTGCGTTTGTCCGCCAGTCACTTGACCACGAATAACATCAATTAATTGATAATTAACTTGATAACGACCTGTAGAAGTTGGCTTAATCTCCCCCACTACAATTGCTTCAACGCCTTTACCAGCCCATGCAGCGTAATCTACTTCTTTATCGTTTGATGGAGTTTGCGGGTAATTCATTGCTGAAATAGGGCTGAATTTACCGCTTCTTAATAAATCGGCACTAATAACAGAAGACAGTTTTGATGGCTCAGGGCCGACACCTGTCCACTTAAATGGAAGTACCGCAATGGGTCGTGCACTGTCCACCCCACCAGTAATTACAATTTCTAAAGCAGCCATTGCTTGAGTGCTAGTAAGAGAAACAAGTGTTAAGAAAAAGGCTATTTGTCGTAAAAATTTCATTTATTCACTTCTGCATTAAATATTAAGTATTGTGTTTGTTACTCGTCTTGTTAATAAAAGTCGCAAACAGATTAAAACTCTGGGATTACCGTGACACTAATTTTACGCATTTCCCTGAAAACCTCAGGATCTTTAGATACAGGTAATGTACCGGCTTTATAAATTGCATTTTGCGCCGCATCACAAACAATACGATCTCCTTGACCAATAACAACATTAGTCACAAAGCCCGATGGTGCAAGACTGATAGTTAATTTACAAGACTTACCTTCCATAGTGCTGCGATCTGTTATTAAATTACGTTGTATTGTTTGAATAATCAATGCTGTAAAGCGATTAATTTCAGACATAAGCTGTTGTTGTCTTGCTTGTGCTCTGCCTGCCATTTCTTCTGCTAATTGCTCTTGTAATAACGCATCTTGTGCAGCTCTTTCTTTAGCTTCTTTCTCTTTACGCTTTTTCTCAGCCTCTGCTTTTCTGCGTTTTTCAGCGGCTTTTTTCTCTGCTAATTTTTTCGCTGCAATTTCTTCTTTAATGCGTTTAGCTTTTGCTGCAGCTGCAACTTCTTCCGCTTTCTTTTGTTCCGCTATTTTTTTCTTATGTGCTTTCTCTGCTGCAACTGCTTTAGCTTTAGCCTTTTTAGCCGCGTCATCCGCTTTTTTCTTTTCTTGAATTTTCTTTTTTCGTTGTCGTTCTAGATCTTTAATGCGCGCTTCTTCTTTTAAGCGTTTTTTCTTGGCATTTTCTAACTTTCGCTCAGCATCTCTAATTCGTTTTTTCTCTGCTGCTTCGGCATCAGCTTTTTGTTTTTTAAGCTTCTTTACCTGATTATCAACCTTTGCTTGATCCACCACAACGGCTTGAATAGGTGTTACCTGAGAAACTTCAGGCATAGGTTTAGGTGTCGAGGTAAAGTCCCCCAACATTAAGATAGCGATTAATCCAAGATGTAAACCAAAACTTAAAATGAGTGGCTGATACTTCTTATTCACTGATTACTTCTCCGGCATATCTGTCATTAAACCTACGGATGGAACCCCAGCATTTTTTTGGAGTAAAACCATTAATTGGATAACCGCATCATAAGATACCGCGCCATCGGCGTTGACCACAACAGGTGTATCAGGCTCAACAGTTAAATGGGCTCGTACTAGCTCTGCCACTTCGTCTGCTGACATTGGTTCGTTTTTACTTGTGCCAACAGCAAGATAATAATTACCATCTACATCAACAGATGCTACCAGAGGGGGCTTGCTGTCTTGATCTAAAGCTTCAGAGTCTGCTTTTGGTAAGTCAACTTTAACCCCTTGAGTGACTAATGGGGCCGTCACCATAAAAATAATAAGCAGTACCAACATAACATCGATGTATGGCACTACATTTATTTCTGCTACCTTCTTTTTTTTAACGCGCGTGTACATTTTAGCTCCTCATCCCTTTACAGAAAGTCTATTAGCAAAATTAAACTTTTTGTTCTGCAGCGGATTGGCGTTGTAAAATACTTGAAAATTCATCAATGAAATTGATGTAGTTATTTTCAATTTTTTCAACATGATGAGTAAATCGGTTAAATGCCATTACCGCTGGAATGGCTGCGAACAACCCCATTGCAGTTGCAATAAGTGCCTCAGCAATACCTGGAGCAACAGAGGCTAAAGTGGCTTGTTGAACAGCGCCAAGACCAATAAAAGAATTCATGATCCCCCAAACAGTACCAAACAAACCGATATAAGGGCTAATCGAGCCAACAGTAGCCATAAAAGTTAAATGAGTTTCTAACTCATCAACTTCACGAGAAAGAGACACTCGCATAGCGCGGTGTGTACCATCAACTACTGATTGTGGGGTATCCATATTAGATTTTCTTAGGCGAGCAAATTCTTTAAAGCCAGCAACAAATAAACTTTCGATTCCAGTTGCATGCCCTTTAGCTGACACTTCACTATAAAGTTTACTTAAATCGGCTCCGCTCCAAAATTTATCTTCAAAAGATTTTAATTGTAGCTGTGCAGCCTTAATTGCCTTTTGGCGTTGAAAAATCATACTCCAACTAACAATAGAGAAACCTAATAAGGTCAGCATAACAAACTTAACCAGTAAACTGGCATGTAAAACTAATTCAAAAACCGAAAATTCAGCTGACACGTTTAAATACTCCTAATAACTCTTTGGGTATACCACAAGGCTTTCCCTCATGCGATTTTATACAAGCAACACGAACGATTAAGGTCGCTAGTAATTGCTGATGTTGGTTGGTGATTTTCTGAGAAAAAACAAGACTCGCCGCTTTTAGGTGAGATATTTCTGTATTAACACTAAGTAAATCATCCAGTTTTGCAGATGCAACATTATCCATTTCAACCTTTGAGACCACAAAACCGATATTTTGTTCTAAAAGAGTTGACTGATTTATGCCTAACTCTCTGAGCCACTCTGTTCTTCCACGTTCAAAAAACTTTAAGTAATTAGCATAATAAACAATACCACCTGCATCAGTGTCTTCATAAAAAACGCGCACTGGATATTGATGACATGGTGAAAGCATAAAATTACGAAAACTAGTGTATATAATTATTTAAGATACCTATAGTAATAGATATTGGATGAATTTCACAAGGGGGTGGACCAATTGATTAGTATAAAATTGTAAATAAATAATTAATAATTCGGTATAAAAATTTTTTTTGAATAAAAAAACCAAGTTTATCGTTAAAAACATAGCAAATCAGGGTATATTCCACAGGAATATTTATGCAGATTTTTAAACGAAAACTCGATAAAAACAAGACGTTTTTAGTTATTTATGCAGTTTAAGGTTTGAGAGGACTTAATACAAAGCTATCCATTAGTTTTTCTAATGCTTTATCATTAATTTATTTTGTTTGTTATTCTATTATTTAGTGATTAATATACGCTTGTTCTCTGAGCTAGCGCAGTGATTTAACAACCTTCCCTAGTAGTTAATTCATTAGCCAGACAACTTGAAACGGTAATTTCTATTATAGATTTATCTTTTCTCTCTGACATGTTTATTGGAATATTTAACTTCCTATTTCAACTTTTTAAGTTGGCCCGCACTTTGTTTGCGGGCTTTTTTTTGTCTTAAATTTATGAAGCCATAGTATTAATTCAATATAATTTAAGCAAACTAAAAGTAACTAACCTTAGCTCGGCTAACTGTTAGGTTACTTTTCAAATTGTTAATTATATCTAAACCGAGTTTAGGTTAATCACCTTTACTCAGTATTGTCTCGTATTAAGCCAAAATGTTGATAGGCACGATCAGTCGCAATTCTTCCTCTTGGTGTTCTTTGTAAAAAACCTTGTTGAATAAGAAAAGGCTCAATAACATCTTCTATGGTTTCTCGCTCTTCACCAATAGCTGCGGCAACATTGTCTAACCCAACAGGGCCGCCTTTAAATTTATCAATAATAGCATTGAGTAATTTGCGATCCATTATATCAAAACCTTGATTGTCCACCTCTAACATTTCTAATGCTAAAGCAGCGGTACTTTCATTTACAACACCTTGGGTTTTAACGTCGGCATAATCTCGCACACGTCTTAACAAACGATTTGCAATACGAGGTGTGCCACGCGATCGTTTGGCCACTTCAAGTGCACCAAGGTGATCGATTGTTAAGTTTAAAAAATTCGCCGAACGCGTCACAATGTCGGTAAGGTCGTTTACATTATAAAACTCTAGGCGTTGTACAATGCCAAATCGGTCCCGTAAAGGCGAAGTTAAGGCCCCTGCGCGTGTCGTTGCACCAATAAGAGTAAAAGGAGGTAGATCTAATTTAATTGAACGAGCTGCAGGCCCCTCTCCAATCATGATATCTAATTGATAATCTTCCATTGCAGGATATAAAATTTCTTCAACAATAGGGCTTAATCGATGAATTTCATCGATAAATAACACATCATTCTCTTCTAAATTTGTTAATAACGCAGCTAAGTCCCCTGCTTTTTCTAATACAGGGCCAGAAGTCGTACGAATACTTACCCCCATTTCGTTAGCGACAATATTTGCTAATGTTGTTTTTCCTAAACCTGGAGGACCAAAAATGAGTAAATGATCAAGTGGTTCATTTCGTTTTTTGGCAGCAGGAATAAATATTTCCATTTGGGACTTAACATGACTTTGCCCTGTGTAGTCTGTTAATAACTTAGGGCGAATAGCACGATCTATCGGCTCATCTTCTAAAGTTTCAACTGATTTTACTAAGCGATCCGCTTCTATCATTATGTACCCTTTACACTAACTATTACCGTTAAAGCATCGATTTTAATGCTAAGCGAATTATATCTTCACTCTTCATATCGCTACTATAAACTGATTTTACCGCTTTATCTGCCTGTCCTTGTGTATAACCTAATGATACAAGTGCATTTAAGGCATCGCCTTTTTCATCATTAATCACATTAAGACTATGGTGTGCTACAACTGTCGAGTCACCTATAGCTAGCGTTGAATTATCACTTTGCCAGTCTTTTAATCGGTCACGCATTTCAATTAATAATCGTTCAGCCGTTTTTTTACCTACCCCTGGAATTTTAACTATGGTCGCTAAATCGTTATGCACTACACAACTGACAAATTGATCCGCCGACATACCTGACAATATAGCCAAACCTAATTTGGGGCCAACGCCATTAACTTTTAATAAAATTCTAAAGAGTTTACGTTCAACTTTATTAGCAAAACCATACAGGAGTTGCGCGTCTTCTCGCACCACAAAATGCGTATAAACAATGGCTTCTTGATTAACTTCAGGTAAAGCATAGATACTTGTCATTGGCATGGTAACTTCATAACCAACGCCCGAGCATTCTATTAATATTTCAGGAGCAACTTTTTCTAATAACAGACCACGTAAACGACCAATCACATTAATTTACCTATTTATACGTTAATAGCGCCAGAATATCACTAGATATATATACAGTAAAGTACTACAAGAATTATATTAGCGGAGTCTAGAACGAACCACTTTGCTTACCTGCCCTGACATTTTAGCTAGATATTCATGGCTATGACCATGACAAAGTGCAACAGCTAATGCATCAGCGGCATCTTCTTGTGGGCTGGCAGGTAGTTTTAAAATTGACTTTACCATGTGCTGTACTTGGCTTTTATCAGCAGCACCAGTTCCTACAACAGACTGTTTAATTTGTCTGGCGGAGTATTCTGCAATGGTTAAGCCATTATTAGTTGCAGCAACAATGGCTGCTCCCCTCGCTTGACCTAGTTTTAATGCAGAATCTGGGTTTTTAGCCATAAACACCTGCTCTATAGCGAACATATCAGGCTTAAATTGAATAATTAATTCCGAGACCCCTGCAAAAATAGTTTGTAAACGAGGTCCTAGTTCTTTACCCGCAGAAATTGCTTTTATGCAGCCACTGCCTAAATAGGTAAAGTTTCTGCCGTTTTGTTCAATTACACCGTAACCGGTTAATCGAGAGCCGGGATCAATCCCGAGAATAATAGCCATACAAATAATTTACTACTACTGAATAGTTGATATGCAGAGCATAAAAGGAAGTGAAATAAATTCATAGTACAAAAAATAAAAATGCAGTTAAAACATTCGCTTTAACTGCATTTATTTCGAATACTATCTAAAATACGGTTAGTCGCTAGTAGTTTCTGACTTTTCTTCTTTTGGTAAACAAGCGATACCTAACTCCACTAACTGGGCAGGATTTGCTTGCCCTGGTGCATTGGTTAATGGACAAGCAGCGGTAGTTGTTTTCGGGAAAGCCATTACATCACGAATTGAGCTGGCTCCAGTCATTAGCATTACTAGGCGATCAAGACCAAAAGCTAAACCTGCATGTGGCGGCGCACCATATTGTAAAGCTTCAAGTAAGAAGCCAAACTTCTCTTGTGCTTCTTCATCGCTAATACCAAGAATTCTAAAAACGGCTGCTTGCATATCTTGATTATGGATACGGACAGAACCGCCACCCAGTTCACAACCATTTAACACCATATCGTAAGCATTTGATAAAGCGCCCACAGGGTTAGCTTCTAACTCTTCTGGTGTAAGGTTAGTTGGTGCAGTAAATGGATGGTGAATTGCATGCAAGTGCCCATCAACTTCTTCAAACATTGGGAAGTCAATTACCCATAATGGCTTCCACTCACCTTGTAATAACTCAAGGTCTTCACCTAACTTAAGACGAAGCGCGCCTAATGACTCACTAACTACGTTGTACTGATCTGCACCGAAGAAAATAATATCGCCCGATTGTGCATTAGCTCGTTCAAGAATAGCTTTAGCTTGTTCTTCGTTTAAGAATTTTAAAATTGGCGATTGTAAACCTTCAAGGCCAGCATCTATGTCATTAACTTTTAACCAAGGCATGCCCTTAGCGCCATAAATACCAACATATTTAGTTAACTCATCTAACCCTTTACGCGAAAACTTAGCAGCGCCTTGAGGTACACAAATTATAGCTACGCGGCCTTTATCATCGTTCGCAGGTCCAGAAAATACTTTAAACTCAACTTCTTTTAAAATATCTGCAACATCTACAATCTCTAAAGGGTTACGTAAATCAGGTTTATCGCTACCAAAACGAGACATTGCTTCAGAATATGGCATGCGAGGAAAATCACCTAAGTCAACATCAAGCATGGTTTGGAATAATTCACGGATCATTTTTTCCGTTACTTCCATCACTTGATCGCTACTCATAAATGAGGTTTCAATATCTATTTGAGTAAATTCAGGCTGTCTGTCAGCACGTAAATCTTCATCACGGAAACATTTAACGATTTGATAGTAACGCTCCATGCCAGACATCATTAATAATTGCTTAAACAATTGTGGTGATTGCGGCAGTGCAAAAAATTGACCTTTATGTGTACGGCTAGGTACTAAATAATCGCGCGCGCCTTCAGGAGTTGCTGCCGTAAGAATAGGTGTTTCAATATCTAAAAAGCCTTGAGACTCTAATGAACTACGCACTGCTGAAGTAACTTTAGCGCGAAAACGCATACGTTCTGTCATTTCTACGCGGCGCAAATCAAGATAGCGATATTTTAATCGCTGCTCTTCCGAGTTATTTTGGTTAGAATCAAGCGGTAAAGGCGCCGATTTATTTAATATCGTTAACTCTAAACCAAGTACTTCAATACCACCTGTGGCCATTTTTTTATTAACTTGTCCTTCAGGACGTGCGCGTACTATCCCTTTAAGCTGTACACAAAACTCATTACGCAAAGTATTTGCAATAGCTAATACTTCTGGTAAATCAGGATCATAAACCACTTGTACTAAACCTTCACGATCTCGTAAATCTAGGAAAATTACGGCTCCTAAATCACGACGTTTGTTTACCCAACCACAAAGAGTTACTTCTTGGCCAATATGAGATTCATTAACCTCACCACAATAAAGACTACGCATGTATATTTGTCCTGAAATGTCACTTGAAGAGCTTAACAAAAAGGTAAATACCCGTGTTAAAAAGCTCGTTATCGTAAAAATGCCGCTATTATAAAGCAATCATTACTAATGTCACCTGTGAACATCGGTTTGCCTTAGTTAATAATTCAGTTAAAATAGCCGTTATAATATTTAGCACCTCCTGTAACAAGAAATTAGCCCATGTCGCCTTCTAAAACTGATGTCATTTTTTCGAATAAACATAGCCAAGTAAAAGACTTTACCTTTGATGCGCAAGTGGTTGAAGTGTTCCCTGATATGATCAGCCGCTCAGTCCCAGGTTACAACACCATTATTGATACTATTGGCCGCTTAAGCCAACGCTTTGTTACCGATAATACCAATGTGTATGATTTAGGCTGTTCGTTAGGAGCTGCTACATTAGCAATGCGACAAGCAATTACCGCAAAAGGCTGCCAGTTAATTGGTATTGATAATTCCTCGGCTATGGTCGAGCGTTGCAAAATGCACGTAAATGCCTTTAAAGGTGAAACGCCCGTTAAAATTATAGAAGGGAATATGCAAACCCAACCGATAGAAAATGCTTCTATGGTGGTGCTTAATTTTACCCTACAATTTATAGAGCCGGATCAACGCCAAAGCTTAATAAATAAAATAGCCGATGGTTTACAGCCTGGTGGTTTATTATTAATTTCAGAAAAAATCTCAGATAGTGATTCAGTGTGTCGAGATTTACTTACCGACTTACACCATGACTTTAAGCGCGCTAATGGCTACAGTGAATTAGAAATAGCTCAAAAACGTACCGCACTTGAAAATGTCATGCGAACAGATACTTTAGAGGTACATCAGCAACGATTAAAACAAGCGGGATTTTCGCATGTAACGCCATGGTTTCAGTGTTTTAATTTCTTTTCGCTTATCGCCATTAAAGACTAGCCTTTAATAGCAACTTATTTAAGCGCCTAGAGATTAAGCGCATAATAAACAAGACAGTATCAATGAACTCATTTAATAAATTTTATCAAAAAATAGCAACCAATCGTTTAAGCCATTGGTTAAATACTTTGCCGGCCCAGCTAAGCGATTGGCATAACAACAACTTGCATGGTGAATACAAGCATTGGCAAAAAACACTTGATGCCCTCCCTACGCCAAAGCCAAACACGCCGGTAAATTTAAGCCAAAGTGTTACTGTTGGCAGTGCACAAGATGTTGAAGATGGAGTCATTAATCAAGGTGAATTTAAACGCTTAGAAAACTTATTAAAAAAGTTTAAACCGTGGCGCAAAGGTCCTTATCATATTCATGGTTTACATATAGATACTGAGTGGCGAAGTGATTTTAAATGGGACCGACTACTTCCTCACATTAGCGATTTAAATGGCCGATATGTATTAGATATTGGTTGTGGCAGTGGTTATCACTTATGGCGTATGCGAGGGGCAAACGCTAAGTTTGTTGTTGGCATAGATCCTACTCAGTTATTTTTAATGCAATTTAATGCGATACAGCATTTTATTAACGACGATAGCGTTCATCTTTTACCATTAGGTGTTGAACAACTCCCTTCATTACAAGCATTTGATACTGTATTTGCTATGGGGGTTTTATATCATAGACGCTCCCCCATCGACTTTTTATACCAATTAAAATCTCAGTTAGTTAGTGGCGGCGAGTTAGTACTAGAGACACTCATTGTCGATGGCGATGAAAATACTGTACTGGTTCCTGGCGAACGTTATGCAAAAATGCGTAACGTCTGGTTTTTACCTAGTGGCGCAGCAATGTGTGCATGGTTAGAACGCTGTGGTTTTAAAAATGTTCGTATGGTTAATACTGATATAACCGCTTTAGACGAACAACGTAAAACTGACTGGATTGATACAGAGTCCCTTAAAGACTTTATAGACCCTGATGATCCAACTAAAACTATTGAAGGTTACCCCGCCCCACAACGCGCTATTTTTATTGCTAATGCCTAAAAATCAACCTTTTAACCTTGTTACGTCTTGCACTCATTCTATAATCGAGTAGTCTTGTTATAAACAAGCGAGTATTGCTTTCAAATCAATGTTCTAATCGAGCAACGATTTGAGAGCAAACAGCACCGATAAAGCTGAGTGACACGATAATAGGAAGGTTATGACTAATTTGTGGGTAGAGCGTCAACAAGAAAGTGTTGCTAAGCGCCAGCATGATCACCGCAGTCCATTTCAAAGAGACAGAGCGCGAATTTTACATTCTGCCGCATTCAGACGACTCCAATCAAAAACACAAGTAATGGGTAGCGGGCAAAGTGACTTTTATCGAACCAGACTGACTCACTCGCTTGAAGCCTCGCAAATAGGCTCAGGTATTATGGCTCAATTACGCTCAAAATACTCAGCACTCTCCAGCAAGTTATTTCCTGATGACGATACTTTAATTGAATCCTTATGCTTAGCTCATGATATTGGTCACCCTCCCTTCGGCCATGGTGGCGAAGTTGCCTTACACTTTATGATGCGAGATCATGGTGGCTTTGAAGGTAACGGACAAACCTTTCGAATTGTTGCTCGATTAGAGCCATTTAGTGAACGTGCTGGTATGAATCTAACCCGACGTTCATTATTAGGCTTATTGAAATACCCTCAAACTATTGAACAATTATCCAATCAAAAACATGTTGATAAACCACAAAATCATCGACAACTTAAAGCGGGAGATTGGCACCCTCCTAAAGGCGTTTACAGTGATGATTTAGCTATTTTAGATTGGGTTCTTGCGCCACTTTCAAGTGCTGACAGAGCACAGTTTCAACAAATAAAAACCAATAGCGGTAAGCATCATAAAACTCGTTATAAGTCACTCGACTGTTCCATTATGGAGCTTGCCGACGATATTGCCTATGGCATTCACGATTTAGAAGATGCAATCGTCACTGGCATTGTTAACCGTAATGACTTTGAAGAAAGTGTTATAAAAAGCTTATTAGCAATAGACGATGATTGGTTGCAACAATACAGTAAAACGCTAACTGATAAATTATTTTGCCAACAACACTTTAAGCAAAAAGAAGCGATTGGCGGCTTAGTCAATTACCTCATAACAGCAATAGAGTTAGTTGACAGCAACGCTATAGATGGCAACACATTTGAAGAGCCCTTATTAAAATACAATGCCCGTTTACCTGAAAAAATGGCCGATGCCCTTCAAATTTTTAAAGACTTTGTTTATTTGTATGTGATCAAGCAAACTAGTATTCAACGCATTGAATACCGAGGACAACAAATAATTATGGAAATATTTGAAGCATTATCTTCTGATCCAATGCGTTTATTACCTAGTAATACCGCAAAACGCTGGCAACAAGCTAAGCATGATGGCTTGAACCAACATAGAGTCATCGCAGATTATGTTGCCGGCATGACAGATGAATATGCAACAAGGTTATATCAAACACTCTTCTCTCCTAATGCAGGCACGAGTTATCGAGAACCTAATTTTTAATCAAAGACTTACAGTAAATTAGATACCCACACTGATAAATACTCATATCCATACTACTAATAGACTAAAAAGATAAACTTTTAATATGCTCGATATTTACGCAGGCGAAAACGCCTTAAAAACCATTAAAGAACACGGCTTTAAACAAGAGCTATTTACTAATTTCCTTGGCGCTTCTGGCGGCCCAAAATGGTTTGTGCTATTTGGTTTAGATAATTATTTATTTGGTGAGTTTTTCAAAAACCGAAATACAGAGCTGAATATAATTGGTTCATCAGCAGGTGCATTTCGTGCGGCATGTTTTGCACAACAAAATCCGCTAGAGGCACTTTCTCGGCTGGCTAAACACTATGCTGAAACGACATACACGCAAAAGGCACAACCTAAAGAAATAACCACTAAAGCAAGTCGTTTACTTGATGAAGTTTTCTCCACTAGTGGCATTAAAGAGATCATTGAAAACCCTATTATGAAAGCACATTTTATTGTGGCAAAATCTAAGGGGTTAACAAGTTTCGATAATAAAATAAGCCAAGCAAGTGGTCTACTAAGCAGTTACTTATTAAACAAAGTAGATCGACGATTATTAACGTTACAGTATGATCGTTATGTTTACCAAGCGCCCTCAAGCCAAATTCACATAGAAGATCCTTATTGCTTTAAGACTCACTATATTAATTTCACTCCTGAGAATGTTAAACAAGCCCTACTCGCATCTGGGTCTATTCCATTAGTTATGCAAGGAATTAAAAACATTAGCGGTTCACCTGCAGGCATGTACCGCGATGGAGGGATTATTGATTATCATTTTGATTTTGCGCTAAAAGAAAGTAAAGGATTAACGCTGTACCCTCATTTTAATTCACAACCAAAGGCGGGATGGTTTGATAAAAGCTCGGCAAGAAAAGTGCAAATAAAACATTACCAAGACACGGTGTTATTAGTCCCTTCTGCAAAATTTGTTCATTCGCTGCCCTATCAAAAAATACCTGACAGAACCGACTTTACCCAACTCGATGCAACAACAAGGATTCGTTACTGGAAAACAGTGTTAAATGAAACTCAAAAGCTTGCTGAAAGTTTACATACTTTTATCGAGCAACAAGATATTTCAAAAATTAAGCCGTTGAACTTATAGCTCAACTAGCCTTTTTGATAAAGAGCACACATAGCGCCTTCTGGATCTTTTATTACTACATATTTGTCGGCGCCCATTAATTTAATAGCTGTGACTAGCTCACCGCCTTGCTGTATTACCTGGTTTACTGAGTCTTCAATGTCAGAGACTAAGAAATAAGGCAACCATGTAGCAGGCATGTCTTCATTAGGGCCTTTAGCGTGACATATTCCAGTAACAGCTTTATTCGTGCCCGCTATGCTCATTGCATAGTCGTTATACTCACCGTTATTCATCGCTACGTTTTCAGCAGACCAACCAATTACTTTTTGATAGAAACCTTTTACATTTTCAGCATTGTTTACGGTTAAATCCATCCAAACCATTTCGCCAAAGTCATTAGTATTATCGCTCATCATTTATCCTATTATTTGAGTAGGTGTCACGTTTGTTTCTTAGGGTTTTTAGGGTAATACTTTTCAGGTAGTGTACTAATGTGTTCGAAAAACCGAGTATCTTTATAGGGTAACTTCATAAAGCCAGAAATACCATTGCCGTCAATAGTCGGTAATAACGTTAATATCTCAGCTAAGCATTGGGCAAACTCATCGGCTTTTTCATGGTTTAATAACATTAAATAACTATGAATTTTTAAATGCTTAGGAAGCACTTCAAAGATAATACAGCCCGTATGATGAATTAAATTAAGCCGCGATAACACCGCCATGAGTTCGTCTGATAAATATAGATACTCATCGGGATCTTTACCATCTTCAAAATAAGAATGTAAGCGAGTAATATCATCTAACTCTTGTACATCACTAATATCAAAGGGAATTTTTTGTTCAGGTTTAGCAACAAAAGGAAGTGATTGTTTTTTTCGCTCAACATGCAAGGTGTTACGTGCGTTAAACAAGCAACTTTTAAACATGCCAATTCTGAAAATACCTTGTGCTAAATAAATCATATTATTAACAGCACTTTGAAAAGAGGTTCTTAATGATTGGTCAAATAAAGTAAGATTAGAGTCAATATACACACCATCTTTCTCCCAACGAATGGCAAGGCCTCCCACTACAGGAAAATTACCTAATCGGCTGACGGCTGCGATAAAAGCCTTTTCGTTATCGCCCATGCCAATGAGAAAATTTTTATAATACTTTTCAAGCTGTACATCATCAACACCTTTTAAATGGTCGCTGTCTGTTGACTCTCTTAAAAATGATTTACGAGAGCCATAAACTACCGTGTCAATTTCTTCGCTATAAGGTTTTACCCAAACGGGTATTAAGGCTTCAATAGGATAATGTGTTGGTTTATCGGTAAGTACTAAGTTTTTTAAATAGGAAAGATTATTAAAAAAGTAATCTCCTGCCTGATGTCGACGTTGAATATTATCGCTAAGTATTCCATCAATAACGTTTGCTAATACTTTAGGTAATCCTAAAGACGAGGCTGAAATAACTTTTGAGCCATATCGACAAGACTGGCCAGATGCTAATGCATATAACGTCGCCGCTAAGCCCTGCTCATCAAATCGAGGCGACGATAACTCGCCATTAAGCTGTTCAGGACCAATAAAATACACATCGCCTAACCGAGCATTACTGTGCTGCAAGTCGCTACTCATTAGCTCCATAATATTATTGGTTGTGCTTTGTCCGTTTACATCTAATTGAGCAGTAACCGATGATCCCCAATCAATTAAGTAGACTTTGCCGTTATTCGGATCGTAAACCACATTCGAGGGTTTAATATCGCCATGGATATAAGGCTTACCTTTTTCATGATTATGACTGTTACGCAAATAAACAAGAATATCAGCCAATTGCAACGCTATATCAACAATAAGCTCAGGCGACAAAGGACCTTTTTGATAGGAGAGTTTTTCTAAATCTATGCCTGGTGCACGAGACATTTGTAAAATGCACTGTCGCTTTATTTTATGGTACTGCAGCACAGAAGGAATTCTCGGATGATTAAGTTCGCTTTGAATAGCCGCTTCTTCTTCTAACCTGTCTTGAACGTGCTGTGGGAGATTAAGTCGCGAAAACTTAAAAACTACATTGTCGCCTTGTTGATCTTCCCCTGTAAACACAAAGCCATAAGCACCTTTACCTAATAAAGAAATCTGTTGATAACCTAGTTGTTTGAGTTGCTGTTGACACAAGTCTACCCAACGCTTTAATTTGGTAGCATCTTTATGACTCAATAAATAAATTGATTGATCTTCAGGAATATAAAAATGCTGCAGTTTTGCTTGTGTCATTAAACTCTACTATGAATTAAAGGGTTAAAAAGGATGGCCAACCATAACCCACATATTAGTGCCTTCGTTTGATTTAGCAATATCAAACCTAACAACTATGCCTGCGGTTAATGCCCGTATTGAAAAGCCAACATCGCTTTTCCAATCAGTAAGTAACTCATTCTTAGTGTAAGTAGGTGAGACTCTTCCCCCTTCAACAAAAAAGACCGTTTGAAACCAATCTAAATTCAAAAACTTTAACCATTTTACATCGGCAATTGGGTTGTAATCTAAGGTCATTCGATATTCTGCGCTGGCATAAATAGCGGCTTTATCATGAAAGCGACTTTGCCTAAATCCTCTCATTCTGTACATACCACCTAAACTTGCCCCTTCTAAAAAAGGTGCATTATTTATCACTTCACTATTACCATTTTCATCATACAATAATTGCCAACTTGGTGAGTAGCCTGTCCAAAAGTTTAGTGCCAATATATTTTGTTTGGCAAAGTCGGTTGCACCAAAAGAAAAATACTGACTCGCTTCAAATTCAATAAAGCTCCAATCGTTATTCGACTCTAACCACTTGGGATTATAAGTATATGCAAAATATTGAGTGCTGCCCTGACTAGGATTCGTTGGGAAATCGGTATTATCATAAAGGTAGCCCAGCTCAATGGCATGTACAGCGCCATCAAGATCTCCATCATCAGTTTGGTATAATTGATACCGATTAAACTGACGCGCTATTAATACACTAGTACCATTTTTTAGAGGATTCCATGACGCTATTTCTTTTGTAGGCTCTGTGACCAAGCCGCCTGCTAAATGATAGGTTTTCATTGCGCTATCAGCAGCATCCCCCCAAGGCAGTACATATTCAAGTTTAACTTCCCACCAGTTATTACTGCCTTTGGCCTCAACAAAGTCATCGAAGTTAGAGTCGTTCGATCCAGCTCTTGGCTCACCAGTAGGCGTAAATTCATGAGGAAGCGGTGTATATGCTCGTAATAACGGGTATTTACCAATCATCCCAACACTTGAGAAAAATAAACGTTCAGAGTCAAATAGTTGGTAATCCCATACACCAAAAGCAAGCCCTTTGGAATCACCACCAAAAACGGTCGCTCCAACAGACATTTGTTTTTGATATAAGCCTGTCGCCATAACACCGACACCTAAAATAGCGCCTAAATCGTCGGTAGAAAAAGCATAAGGTAAAATTAAACTATCACGCAGATGGGAGTTTTCAATGCGCTCTACATTCGTTTTTGCTCTAGCAGATGCTTTGGCATAAACGTTAAAACAAGAAAAGCTAATAACAATGACAAAGAGGGCTAACAAGGTTTTGGGCATTAATAATTTAGCTCTACTAACGAACGACAAAAAATATCGCCAAACAGTACATTAAGCAATGTTTGGCGACTATATTACAATAAATTATTACTTGGCTTGAGCTTCGTCAAACTTTGTGCGAAGTGCTTTTGCCCATTTTTTAATAATAAATTTAGCGTCTTGTCTGTTAGATACTCGGTTTGCCCACTGTAACTGTTCTCTACCTCTGGCTTCTTCAGCGTCAACAACACGAGCTAAAATTTCACCACTGACTGCGTCGTAAATTTCAATAAACAATGTTGCCTCACCGGCATCTTGAACATAACTTTTTACATTGACTGATGTCATAATATCAGGCGCATTTACGTCTAAATCTATGATGGCTGGCTTTAACAACAATGTGCCGGTTGATGCTTCATTAACCACTTTAAATTTGGCATCTTTAGCCATTTCTTGTGAAAAAGTTTCATCAAACAATTGAGCCATGTCATTTTTAATTTTAATAACATCTTTATCTCTTAATCGAGTAGAAAGACCCGGTTGATCATTATTATAATCTCGCTTCCAGTTTTTCTTAAAAGCAACAGTACTTTTACTGATTATAATTTTATCGTAATCAGTAAAGTTAACGCCTTCTTTTTGATAAGCAATTGTCGAGCGAGTGCTTTTAACTAAGTTCAAACCATCGGGCGATACAGGGTCCGCTTTTTGTTGATCCATTGAACTACAAGCACTCAGTGCTAATACACTACAAACTGCTACCGCTTTAACATTAATTAACGTATTCAATTTCATCTTTTCATTCCTTTTGCTTATGATTTGTATAAAATTTTGTATGAAGATCAACATTATTATCATGACTAATTAACAGTAATAAATTAACAGTTAATTAGCAAATGATTAACGCCTACGAATTCCGCCGCCGCCCAACATTTGGCGATGGTTTGAACCCATTTGACGCGCCCTTAAATCTCGATTCAAGCCACCACGGTCAAAAGATGGTCTTGTGCTTGGTCGTTGCACAGGCTTATTGATAGAAGGTCTGTTCACATTAGGTTTGTGAATACTCGAAGGAAGCTTTTTATCGCGCTGTTGCGGAATATTCTTCCAAGTATTGTTGGTACGATTTTGCCATTTGTTCCCATCTCTTCTCACGACTTTACCGCTTTTGTCAGCAAAAATATTATTCGCTCGTTTAGGTCTATTTTTAGCTTTTTGAAAGTTATCTTTTCCTAGATGTTGTTTGGCATTTCGCGCTCTATTTTCTGGACGAGAATATAAATTATCACGACTTCTGTGCTGAGTAATATTTTGCTTCAAGTCATGGCGATTCCCCACATTAATAGTATTACCAATATTAATATTGCCATTTACGTTAATCGATGTATGGTGATATCCACCGCGGTAACCACCGCCATACCAGCCACCACAACAAGGACGATAATGACCATAATATCCTCCTCCCCAACTTACGCCAACACGGAAAAATGGCCCGCCCCAACTCACACCAAAGTTCCAACCTGTCCATGGATTATAACCGACATGCATCCCCCAAGTAGGAGGACGAGGATAATACCATCCGCCAACGTAAGGAGGGTAATACCAACCAGTACCATAAATCGGCACACCATAATAAGGATAAGACCACATATAACCTGGCGTGTAACCCACATAAACGATCTCAGGTGTCGAGTCATAAATATCAACGTAGGTTAAGTTGTACACGGGAGAACTAGGTGGAATAAGTGCTATTTCATCTTTAGGAATATTATCGGCAACTTGCCAAGGGCCATCGGCATTTTCTGCCACAAACCACACACCATTATCCACTGCATAATAAAGGTTATTAATTCGTAACACTTGTGCCCCCGTATTTACTGCATACGCGACATCTGTTCCACTGATATTTTTAAACTCGGGTTTACCATGGTAACTGACCTCAAGCTTTGCTTCATCGCGTTTTATCGCCGCTGTTTGTGGAATTTGTGCATCAAGTATTGCTTGTTCTGCTTCATCAGTTCCAGCAACTGACACTCTTAAACCTCCAATGTCAGACTCTGGCGGAATGCTTTGGAAGCTTTTCGGTAATTTATCAGCACGAACAAATGACCATGGGCCTTGTTCTGATTTACTTTTAAACCACCGACCTGATAACAGCAAATACATCTCTCCACTGGATAATTCACGCAACCAGGGTGTTTCAGTATTTTTGACATACAACAACTTACCACCGACTAAACTTGTCCACTCAGGTTTACCGGTAGTAACAATTAACTCTGTTGATGAGGTTGCTGTTACTATAGCGGGTGCGGGTGACGCCTCACTTTTAGTATCGTCGTCATTTTTTGGCATCATAGCAACGAGATCGTCAGGCGGATATTGAGTAATAATCCATGGTCCCGTAGCTTTAGAGGATTGATACCAAAAATCGCCACTGGTTAAAAAATACTTACTCGCATTGACTTTAACCACTGCAAAAGGGGTATTCATTGCACGTTGATAATGGCTATTTTCAATGTTTTTAAAAATAGGCTCTCCGTCATAAGTTAATAAAACCGACAATTGGTTTTTGAAAATAATGACCGGAGGCTCATTTTTTATATTATCTAAGCTTTTCTTTACTTGTTTAGCCGTTGCTAAACTTGCGGTTAACTTTGATAAGGAAGCTGAAAAACTTGAGTCTTTCAGCTTTTCTTCAACAAAATCAGTAAATTTTTGCTCTCCTGCATCTTTCGAATCTGGCCAACCGACTTTTAGCACTTTAATATCACTAAAAGTGACAGAGTCGGTATTTCGATCGGTATCGATGTTAGTCGTAAACCAAAAAACACCGTATAGCGTTTCTTTATCTTTCACCTCTAAAGCCATAGCAGCACGAGCCGTTAATACATTTCCATTTAGGCTTTCAGGTTGTGGTTGATACACGACAATATTAGCAAGGTCGCCAGTTAGCTCTTGCGGCCAATCTATATCAGCACGAACTATTTGTGAAAACATTAGCAACAGACTTATTAACAAATAATGCAAATATTTATTCACTCGAAGATAATTTACGTTCATGTCACGCCTTGTCTTAAGTTATTGTTTATAAAATTAACACGGTTAAAAATTTATTTTTTAATAGACTAAATTTTAAACTTATAATTGAGAATGACTTCATTTTCTGTTGATGTCTCTAAGTAGACTATCTGAGTGTCATTAATATGATAACCAAAATTGAATTCCATATAAAATTGTCGAGTTTCTTCACCGTCAAAACCATAAGTATATTGCGGGTTAAGCATAAGATAGAAATCTTCATTAATATCATATTTAAAGTACGATTGAACAATGGCTATTTTAGTTTCTTGAAATAAATCGTCTGCTTCCCAAGATTTCCCATAGGTAAGACCCACATACATTCTTAACTGCTTTGATAAAGGCAAAACTTGTAATACACCTACAGTAGCGTAATTAGACGTTATGCCATCAACTGAAAAGTCTGTTCCTGCATCAACAAACACGCCTGTTCCGGTGTTTTTATTCGGGGTAAATATTCTGACTCGATAATCCTCAAGGTTTTTCTTCGCTTCAATTTTACCTAAAATACCCCAATCGCCTCGATGCATACCAAACTGAAATGCAGCACCTAACCCTTCATTCCCTCCTGTAAGCGCACCACCTGTGTATACAGCCATAGGATCAGAAATATCAACTTTTTTTTGAGGTGTTTCTGCGGCTTGTAATTTTCCAAAGACTAAAGAGAGACAAATCACCAAGCAGATATAAGTTAACTTGTTCACTTTACTGTCTCTGTTTTATGTATAAGTTTAGACAAACTAATTAATGCAATACCATCAAATAATAAATTAATACCAATAATTAACCCTACTATCCATGCACTCGCAAATGGCCAACTATCAAAAACAATAATGCCTAAAACAAACGAAAGCATCCCACTAAATAAACTTAACCATTTTGCCGTCGCTTTAAGTTCAAAAGCTAATAATATTGAGCCAAAACCACTAAACAGGAAATAAATAGCGATAAGTAACCCTAGCACAGACAAAACAATACCCGGATGTATTAAAATAACTAAAGCTAATATAAGGAGAATAAAAGGCTTGAACCACAACGACATACTTTGCCTTTTAGAAAGCCAAGCATTAAATGCTAATGCACAAGCCGCTAATAAAAATAAACCACCAACAAATAGATTAAAACTTAACGCAATAACATTGGGTACGATAATCCCTAATACACCTAGTATTATCATTATAATACCGGTTGTTTTGAGATTTTTTGAAAAAATAAAGTCAGAAGTTAGAGCCGTTAATTCTGAGCGTTCGGTATTACCTGTCATTGCAGTGCTTCCTTTACAGTTGGTAGAATGGTTCCTTGTTAAAACCACGCTATAATGATTATTTAACAATTTGTATTTTGTATTAAAATCAAGTTAACTGCAAGTTAGAACAACCTACGTTAACTGCTAGTATTTTGACTATGAAAGAATTATTCTACTATTGAAATTATTTTTTGCTTTTAAATGAGTTAGCCACTTATTGATTATGGAAATTGTTCTTGTTTAAGAACATATTATTTATTTAACATAGCTGAATTACACTCAACAAACTCGATTAATTAAAGGATAAATTATGAAGAAAAGATTGTCTCCCTTATTAGCTAGCTTAATCATTCTTGGTATCAGTACGACGTTACCTGTTTTTGCTGAAACTAGTGGCTTATCTCGTGCTGTTTCTACTTATGATTATATGCAACCTGCCATCCCTCGTGCCGAGCAAGATAAGTTAGCAAAAAACAAACTAGCTAAGCTCAAAAACAAGACAGGCAAACGCCCTAATATTGTTTGGCTAGTTGTTGACGATTTAGGTTTTGGTGATGTCGGTGGTGTATTTGGTGGCGGTGCACACATCGGTGCGGCAACCCCTAATATTGATAATATTGCTAATCATGGTTTATCGTTAACTTCAACTTATTCACAGCCGACATGTACACCAACTCGCTCAGCAATGATGACAGGTCGCTTACCTATGCGTACGGGCCTTATTCGCCCTATTCTCGCGGGTGATAAACTTTCTAAAAACCCTTGGGCGAGTGAAGACAGTGTTGCAAAAATATTATCTAATGTTGGCTACCATACTATTCTAACCGGTAAGTGGCACACAGGCGAGGTTAAAGGAATGCGTCCACATCAAGTTGGGTTTGATGAATTTCAAGGCTATTACGCTTCACAAAAAGAGCTGACTCAACAATTTGATTACCGCCGCTACCCAGACTTAGTCTTAGATAAAGAAAAATTAGAAAAATTCAAAAAAGTATCAGGGAAAATTGATATGTACTACGGCGCTAAGGGCAAAAAAGAAAAAGTTGTTCTTAAAACCACAGGACTTGACCAATTTGCTGAAGCTGATCATGTTTTAGCCGATTTCACAATGAAGAAAATAAAAACCTTAGCCAAAGGTAATAAGCCATTCTTTATTGCGCACAACTTTATGCGTGTACATGCTGATAATCACCCAAGTAAAGAATTTAAAGGCAAAAGTGCCAGTAAATACCCTTTTAAAGATAATGTAGTAGAAGTTGATGCGCTGATAGGTCGTATTGTGAATACCATTGAAAAAGCAGGCGTTGCCGATAATACTTTTATTTTTATCACCTCGGATAATGGGCCACAACGTGACACATGGCCAGATAATGGTTACACCCCTTTTAGAGGTGGTAAAGGTACCTCATTTGAAGGCGGTATCCGTGTTCCTGGCATTGCTTATTGGCCAGGTATGATTGAACCAAATACGAGTGCTGAACTATTCGATTTAATGGATCTATTTAATACGACTGTTTCTATCGCTGGTGCCAGTGATAAAATTCCTACCGATAGATATATAGATGGCATTGATCAAAGTTCATTTTTATTAGGGAAAAATGGACACAGTAAGCGAGAACAGATCTATGTTTGGATGAATACGACTCTAATGGCAGTTCGTGTAAGGGAATATAAAGTGCATTTAAAAGCAATGCATTTAAATAATACCTTTCAAAACATTGATTATGCTTCAACCTCTGATTTTGGTTTGTCACCATGGGTGTTCAACTTATTTGTTGACCCTAAAGAGGAGCTTCCTGTTGGTCATCGATTAAACCCTTGGGTAGCATCGCTTATCGCTGAAGCTAAAGCACATGGTGCAACATTTAAAAAGTTCCCACCAAAAAACATTGGTTTAGGTCTATAAGTTACCATCGTCTATATAGTAGAATCTATTCAATCCATAAATAGATTCTACTTTTCACTCAAGAATAATTTTAAAGCAATCTTTTTAAACAAAAGGAAAACTCATGAAAAAAATCATACTCTTTATTTTACTGTTAATTTTACTCGTTAGCGGTGGTGCAATATGGTTTCTAGGCAGTGATAAGCTTAATATATTAATCGCCGAACAAATTGAGGTACAAGGCAGTAAAATAACCGACCAAGTCGTCACGGTTAAAAAAGTGGATATGCAGCTGCTTCATGGCGCAGGTACCATTAATGGCTTAGTGTTAAATAACCCGAAAGGCTATTCAACTACTCCAGCATTTTCACTAGATACTGTCACCTTAGATATAAACATTAAAAGTTTAGCTGGCACCAGTAAAGGCGAGCCAATTGTAATCGACGCAGTGATTATTGATACGCCAGAGGCTTTAGTAGAATTCAATGAAACAGGTGGCTCAAACATCCAAGAAATACTGGATGCAGTTAATAAAAACTTACCTAAATCAGCAGCAAATAAACCAACCTCAGAACCTAGTAATACTGGCACAGGTCCACAGCCTAACATTAAAGTGAAAAAGTTTGTTTTAGCGGGTGTCGCTTTGCGCGTCGATTTAACAAAACTTGGTAATACTAAACATAAAAAGACTTTACCTGACATTAACTTAAGTAACATTGGTGGTGAGGCTGGTTTACCTGCAAATGAATTAGGCGGTGAATTACTTAAAAGAGCGCTTTCTGCTATTTGGAAGTCGGCTAAAAATGAACAGCAAAAGGTATTAGAAGATAAAGTGAAAGATAAGGCAAAAGAAAAAGTGACTGAGTTATTTGATAAGTGGAAGAAAGATAATTAGTTAATCCTTATTATTGTGCTTGTAGTTTGTTGGGGATCTAAAATCGATTAAAGATCCTCAACAATCTATTTACACAAATTAAAATTGCACTACCCTTTCAATTAACCACATACCAGCTACTGCCCCAATTAGATAAGCATTAAATGTTTGATATTTGTCTACATTTATAAAGCGTTTAATTCCCCCACAATACCAAAAATACGCCAGCAATAAAGACAAGCTGACCTATTTCAACACCGACATTAAAAACGCTAATGGTATAAATTGATCTTTTTGTGGTAAACCTAACTCAAGCAACACTAAACCAAAACCATGTAATAAACCAAAGCTACTGGAAACGGCTACAGGGTAACGATAGCTAATTGATATACATCTTCAATGTATAAACCATGCATCGTTCATTGAAAAATCTTTTCATAGCACTAAACTAGAATTTAGCCATAAGCTTTAAAAAAATTGTATCCCCCTTCACCCTATTGGTAGTACTAAATTCATGTAACCACTTTAACTCTGCCAATATATCAACATTACCCGTTTTCTTAACAAACGACATGACAGGACCCGCACCAACGCTGCGTGCTTTAAAGTCACCAAACGTTGCCCCTTCACCACTATCGCCTGACACTTGTTTATAATAAAACCCTGTAGCACCAATACTGGCTGCTCCTCCCCATAAAGGAAAATGTTGCGCTAAGGTTGTTTCAATATGTGCTTGAGAGCCAGATTTATAATGAGTGTCATCGTTTTCTTGATTAAAGTCGATACCAGCAAAAATACTAGCTTCAATACCATTTTTTTGCCCTAAGTATACCGCTGCAATTGTCGGCTCAATGGTCCAGAAGTTTTTCCCCGTATTAGCTAACTTGCCTACTTGATAACTGCCTGTAGGTGCATAGAGTGAAATACGGTAATTAATATTTAAATCACCGTTAATACTCTGATTAAGCATAAGTGGCATTAACACCACATCGCCTATAGCTTTATCGGTATCTGTTTTTCGTAAATTATTAGCGTCAGTAAGTGCATCAGCACTCACTTGCATATCAACAAAAGGAATAGTCGCACTAAAAGCATAACTCCAGTTTTTCCCTAAATCTATATCAGGGCTATAAAGCATTGTTAATCCGAGAGCTTTCGAGTTTACATCAACATTAGCCGCTTCTACACCGGCAAGCGGTAAAGTGTGATTAAAACCACCTTGATATTCCAATATATTTAATCGAGTAATAAAGGTTGGTTCTGTCGGAACACCATCCATAAAGGATGCCATAGAACCGGGCATGTAATGGCCGCTGCCACCTTCTTCAGCTAGGGTTGGTAATGATAGTAGGCAAGCAAGTAATGATATTTTTTTAATCATGATGGCTCTGTCCAAGTTGAGAGAATTAAACTTCCATTGTATACATATAATAATTACAACAGATTACTTTAATGTTATCAATGAAGTATTTATCTAAGAAATTTCAATTCTAAACAAGAAATAAACGCGCTACCTTTATTTTTTATCAATAAAAAAACCTGCATAAGCAGGTTTTTTAGTTTCAACAATTACTAACAATCTTAATAAATAACTAACTCATATGAACAAGCATATTGCTGGGTTCTTCTAAAAAGGATTTCCATAAGTTGCAAAACCTTGCAATTGAGCCGCCATCAATAATGCGATGATCGCCAGACCAACTCACTTGCATTATGCTTCGAGCTTCAACATCACCTGCTGCATTAAAGCGAGGCAGTGTTTGCAGTTTACCAAGGGCTACAATGGCGGCTTCAGGCTTATTAATAATAGGTGTTGCTACGGTTCCGCCAATAGCACCAATATTCGAAATAGTGATAGTGCCGCCTTTTAAGTCAGCCGTTTGTACTCGACCGCTTCTTGCATCATTAGTTAAACGAGTAATATCGCCAGCTAATTCGAGTATTGACTTATGTTGCACTTGTTTAACGTTTGGCACTAACAAACCAACTTTAGAATCAACTGCCATACCAATATTATGATCATCAAAGTACGTCAACTCAGTACAATCATCATTCACTTGTGAATTAATAATAGGATACTGCTTAAGCGCTAACGACATAGCCTTCATAAAAAACGGCATCATGGTTAACTTAATATCTTGCTTGTCAGTTAAGTCTTTAATCAAGCTTGTTTCTTTTAATTCTTTGCGCAGCTTAATTAGCGCTGTCATGTCTATTTCTTCACAATAGGTAAAGTGTGGGATAGTTGAAACAGAATTTACCATAGCGTTTGCCATAACCGCTTTAATACCGCGAATTGGCTCTACTCGTACACCACCTGTTGGATCTTTATGTAGTGTTTTACTGTTAACAACATTATCACTTGTGGCTTTATGACTTCCGCCAGCATTAAAGGCTACAACATCTTCTTTGTAAACACGTCCTTTTTTACCTGTGCCTGGAACTTCGTGAATATTAACACTTAATTCTCGTGCAACGCGTCTAACGGCAGGACTAGCAATAGCTTTACCACTTATAGGCTTATTAGCGCTACTTGTTTGGTTAGCAGCTTGGTTAACTGGCTTTTTAGCAACAATCTCTTGAGCGTGTGTTTGTTCAGTAGTGCTTTCATTAACACTCGCACCTGATGTGTCAGCCCCACCCTGAATTTCAATAGCAAATAAAGGCTGATGTACTTTAGCAATCTCGCCTTTGGCATGATAAAGCTTTACAATTTTACCCGCATGCATTGCAGGTATTTGCACTAAGGCTTTATCGGTCATTACATCAGCAATGGGCTGATCTTCTTCAATTAAGTCCCCTTCACTAACTAACCACTCAACTAATTCACATTCAACAATGCCTTCGCCAATATCAGGAAGAATAAAATCCTCAACCGTATTAGCAGACACTTTGTTTACTTGGCTAGGCTTAGCTTGCTGTTCTGCTGGCTTAGTTTCTACCTCAGTTGTGGAAGTTGCTGCTCCTTCTGGCGTAATTGCAAACAAAGGCTCATGGACTTTGGCAATTTCGCCTTGTTGATAATAAAGTTTTTCAATAACGCCATTATGCATAGCTGGAATTTGAACTAATGCTTTATCGGTCATTACATCGGCAATCGGTTGATCTTCTACAATCACATCGCCTTCTTTCACTAGCCATTCGACTAGCTCACACTCTACAATACCTTCACCAATATCTGGCAATATAAAATCAATACTCATAATCTTTCAGCCCCGATAAATTAGTAATTCATGCTACGTTTAATTGCTTCGTATATTTTTAAATGATCCGCAACATACTCTTTTTCTAGCGCTAATGGATACGGCGTATCTAAACCACACACTCGTTCAATAGGCGACTCTAAGTGCAAGAAACATTCTTTTTGAATAGTTGCTGCAATTTCACTAGCAAAACCTGCAGTTAACGGTGCCTCTTGAGAAACCACTAAGCGTCCCGTTTTAAGCACTGAGTTAGCAACAGTTTCAATATCCCAAGGTAATATGGTGCGCAAATCTACAACTTCACAAGAAATTCCCTCATTTGCTGCCATTTCAGCAGCTTTTTCAATAATTTCCATTTGAGCTCCCCAACCAAGCAAGGTGATATCCTTACCCGCTGTTACTACTTCAGCTTTACCTAGCGGAAGTTGATAATCTTCTTCAGGCACCTCTCCAACCGATGCACGGTATAAACGTTTAGGCTCAAAAAATATTACCGGATTGTCATCACGAATCGAAGCTAATAATAACCCTTTAGCTTGATAAGGATTACGTGGGATAACCACCTTTAAACCCGGTGTATGAGCAAAATAAGCTTCAGGTGATTGGCTGTGATATAAACCACCAGCAATGCCACCACCATAAGGTGAGCGAATAGTTAGTTTACCTACATCAAATTCGTTACCACTGCGGTATCTAAATTTTGCCGCTTCATTAACAATTTGATCAAATGCGGGGAAAATATAATCGGCAAATTGAATCTCTGCTATAGGAACACTGCCTTGTGCAGCTAAACCATTAGCAAAGCCAATAATGCCTTGTTCAACTAAAGGGGTATTGAAACAACGTCCTTTTCCATATTTTTCTTGTAAGCCGCTTGTTGCGCGAAAAACACCACCAAAATGTCCAACATCTTCACCAAAACAAACTGTTCGTTCGTTTTCTTGCATGGCAATGTCTAAGGCGTTATTGATGGCATGTAATAAATTCATTTGAGCCATGATTAAAATTTCCCCGCAGTAAATGGATAAGCATCTGGATATTTATTGATGTGCGTTTTCAGCTCATCAAGTTGCGCTTGTAAATGCGCGGGTGGAACGTCATAAACATCTGAAATTAAAGTATCTAAATGAGGTTTATCAATTTTTTCTGATACTTTTACCGCAGCAAGTACTTCTTCTCGGTATTGTTCGAACAGCTCTGTTTCTTGTGCTTCATCCCACCAACTTTGGTTAATCATCCAGTTTTTCATACGTAGGATAGGATCGTTCGCTTGCCATTCTTCTTCTTCTTCACGAGTTCGATACCCTGAAGGATCATCCGAAGTAGAGTGCGCGCCCAAACGATAAGACATTGCTTCGATAAGCACTGGGGCATTTTCTTTTAATGCATAAGCACGTGCAATTTGAGTGGCTAAAATTACAGCGAGAATATCATTTCCGTCGATTCGAAGTGTTTTAACACCATACCCCACTCCTCGAGATGCAATACCGTTACCTTTATACTGCTCGTCTGCAGGTGTTGATATTGCATAACCATTGTTACGACAGAAAAAGATAACGGGTGCTTCTTGAACTGCAGCCATGTTCAAACCAGCATGAAAGTCACCTTCTGAGGCTGCACCTTCACCAAAGTAACACATAGTGACCGCATCTAAACCTTGTAATTTTTGACCATAAGCATAACCTGTTGCTTGTGGAATTTGTGTGCCTAACGGCGATGATATTGTCATATAGTTCAATTCGTTTGAACCATAATGAATAGGCATTTGACGACCTTTGCCTAAATCTTTCGCGTTAGAGAACATTTGATTCATAAAGTTTTCAAGACTGAAATCTCTAAACATCAAAGCGCCTTGTTCACGATATTGCGCCATGATCATATCTTGAGCTTTTAAGCCTGCCGCACCACCAACGCTGGCTGCTTCTTCTCCAAGTGCTGCCATATAAAAACTTAACCGCCCTTGTCGCTGTGAAGCGACCATGCGTTCATCTAACACTCGATGAAATGCTAATGTTTTATAAACCTTAGTAGCTAAGGCTTGATCCATTTCAGGTAACTGAGCCCCTTCGTAGGTACTACCGTCTTGTTTGAGTATTTTTAGTAGGGGAATTTCAACTGAGTGACCGTCAATAAAACTTGGCTGGTGCACTACCTGCCCTTCATTATATGTGTCAGAGTTCATAGCATTCTCTTTATTATTTGCTTGCAGTCTAGGTAACTTTTTACAAGATGAAAAATAAACATTTTTAATATACTGATGAGTATAGACCTATACACACAGACCACTAAAAACATGGGTTAATTTATTCAATTTTGTATGAAAAAAGTTCACTTATTATTAGCCGTTATTTATACGCCCGAACTTTACCTTTACGTAAACTGAGATTCAAGCTAACAACGAAATAGAGCCTCAAAATGCGCATTCACAGTGAGCATAAATGTTTACAGGCACAATTAACTAATTAATTTAAAAGAAAAAAGTGAGTTATAAAAACTCACTTTTTTGACAAGAAGGGTAACGACAAGAATGGCAGAAATTAATCAATAGTGGTTGGTGTTACCGTTAATAACGCTCGTTGTCCAATGGCAACATTGGCATTAGGGAAGATAATCGCTTCTCCGAGTTTCTTTGTTCGATGCTCAATATCACCATCACTAGCAATTAAGGTATTAAGTGGAAAATCGGTAAAATTCTCAACATCATCAGCAAAGTGCAGTTTAAAGTCTTGCTGGGTACGGTTAATAATTTGATCAATTTCGAAAATACTAAAGTCACTCGCTTTATATGTTTTAAGCGCTAAATCTTGTCCGGAAATAAAACGCGTTAATGTTTGGCTTACCGCAGCAAAGTTGGCTATATCATTCTCACCAAAAGGTTTTACTTTTCCTAGCTCTACAGTAAAGGCATCTGCACCGAACTCATTAGAAGAGAAGTAACTAAAGGTTGTCGTAGGTGAATGCGACAATAATACGGTATTAATACCACAGGCGAGTAAAAATTGGAGTTGCTCTTTTTTCCAAGGTTGTTGATGTCTGAATGGATAAACTGCAAATTTATCATTTTTTGAACCACGGATCGCAGTGTGTAAATCGTAATGATAACGCTGACGATGATTACTGACTTTACTGCCTTGTTCAAAGAAGTCTCTCACGGTATTTTCTAATAATAACGCACGATGACGTTCTTTGTTAATCAATCCTTCGCCATTCCCTTGATCTTGCGAGTGACCTCCCGAAAACAAACGGTTAAGGTTTTCTTCAACAAAACGCTCACCAATATTAATAGAAGCTGGATTACCAAAGATAAACAATACACGCTCTTGAAGATGCAATTGCCCTTTAATTAACTGCTTGATTAATTCTGCGCAAATTTCTATTGGTGCAGTTTCATTACCATGCACAGCACTAGAGAGGACAATATCTTCTGTTGAGGCATGAGCTAAAGGCTCAAAAGTAATAATCCCTGTATTTAACACAGACACTTTACAGCGGCTGTTAGCATCAGCATGAGAAACCTCAAAAGAAAATGCAGGCATTGAATACTCATGTTCGCGAGTTAAGGCAAGAAAATCACCCGTTTGCTCGAGTGTTTTTTGTAATTGATCTTGTTCGGTTTTTGAATACTCTGTCACTGTAACTTCCAATTTTATTTACGTGTCTTGTAGTGTCGATTAACTTTAAGATTAGCGCTTATAAGCCAGCTTGCTTAAATGCCGCACTAACAATATCTTGTGCTTCAACAATAATGGCTTGCAAATGCGCTTCATCTATAAAACTTTCTGCATAAATTTTATAGATATCTTCAGTGCCCGATGGACGAGCAGCAAACCAACCATTTTTTGTCACCACTTTTAGGCCGCCAATTGCCGCATTATTGCCAGGTGCATGGGTTAAGACTTGCTTAATAGCCTCTCCAGCCAACGTTTTAGCTGTTATAACCTCAGCACTTAACTCAGTTAACACTTTCTTTTGTGGCAAACTCGCCACCGCTTCAACTCTGCCATAACACGGCTGACCTAGTTTTTTAACTAATTCAAGATAATGTTGATAGGGATCTTTTCCCGTTACCGCCAAAATTTCAGCCGCTAGCAGTGCCATAATAAAACCATCTTTATCTGTGGTCCAACAGCTGCCATCGAGCGCTAAAAATGAGGCCCCCGCGCTTTCTTCACCGCCAAAAGCAAAGCTAGCATCATGTAGCCCGTCAACAAACCATTTAAAACCAACGGGAACTTCTGCTAAAGGACGCTGAATATATTCAGCAACACGGTCGATTAACGAACTCGATACTAAGGTTTTACCAATTTTTGCAGTTTTCGGCCAACTTCTATTGGTCATTAAGTAGTTAATAGCTACAGCTAAATAATGATTAGGGTTCATTAAACCACCAGATTTGGTAACAATACCGTGGCGGTCAAAATCTGGATCATTACCGACGGCTAAATCAAAATCATCTTTCATGGCAATAAGTCCTGCCATGGCATAAGGCGATGAACAGTCCATGCGAATTTTACCGTCTTTATCTAGTGGCATAAACGCAAAACTCGCATCAACAACCGGATTTACTATTTGTAAATTAATGCCGTATTTTTGCGCGATAACTGGCCAATAATTAATGCCCGAGCCACCTAAAGGATCAACACCGATAGCAACGCCAGCGTCGGCAATGGCTTTCATGTTAATCACTTGGTCAAGCTGGCTAACATAAAGATCAATAAAGTCTTGTTTACTTAACAATGACGATCCCATGGCATCAGCTAAAGGAATTTGCACAACATCAACTAAGCCATTAGCTAAAATATCATTCGCTCTTTGCTCTATTTGTTGGGTAATTTTACCTTCAGCAGGACCGCCATGAGGGGGGTTATATTTGATGCCACCATCTGAAGGAGGATTATGTGAAGGTGTAATAATAAGCCCATCAGCTTGTTCAGTATTGTTTTTATTATGACTGATGATTAATCGAGAAATGACGGGGGTTGGCGTAAAGCCTTCATCTTGTTGAATGACAACAGGCACACCATTACCAATTAACACCGATAGTACACTTGCAAAAGCGGGCTCTGATAATGCGTGAGTATCTTTACCTAAAAATAATGGTCCATTAAAACCTTGTGCTTGACGATATTCAGCAACAGCTTGGCATATTGCAAGAATATGATGTTCGTTAAAGCTTACTTTACTTGCTCCACCTCGATGGCCAGACGTACCAAAGGTAACTTTCTGCTCAACTATATTGACATCGGGCTGCAGAAAAAAATAATCACTCACTAACCGGCCAATATTAATTCTATCTTGTGGGCGAGCTGGTTTGCCTGCATGGTGATGAACTGTCATTACTATTCCTTGAAATTTTAGCTGATGATAATCTTACGAGCTTTTGTTTAACATAGGTTAGCTTACTCGGTTTTAGGCAGTTTTAGCTAATGTTAACTTATTCAAATGACGTATTGATTATAACAATTCGCGAATTTTTTCCGCATCATCATCATTATAACCAAGTGAGCTTGCTACTTTAGTTAACATCATCTTCTTACGTGTGGTGTTCGAGTTTGTCATTACCCAATATGGGCTATCGGGAATTTGGCGCGGTTTGGTACTGCTGCCACTTTCTTCAAGTTCTTTCTCACTTTTAGCAAAATATAAACGATCTCTTCCGCTAATTTCTGTTACAACTGAAAATTGTGAAGTATGACCACGATATAATGCTGCTAAAATTAATAAGAACCGACCAACAGCGCCACGCTGCATCGCTAACTCTTCTTTATTAACGTAGTTAAATACCGTTTCATTAATATCTCTGGCTACTGCAACCTCTTCATTTACGACTGGAGTCGCAGGTTCTGTTGGTGCTTCTTCTGCGATTGTGCTCGCAGCAGTAACAGGCATAGCTTCGCCTTCAACCGATATTAGACGACGTAGAATTGAGGAGGCACTCTCACCAATAAACTGAGTATTACTCGCGATGAATTGATAAAGTTCTTCGTCTATTTCGATGTTTTTCATATACTACCTTACAAAAAATATTGTCGCGCGAGAGTATACTTATCTTAATGAAAACTCTCTAGTAGAGTTTAATAATAGTTATCTCTTTTTTATCCCTAAATGTTGTTCATTACGTTAAAATAGCATTTTACTTTCAAATACGTATATTCAGGCAGGCACTAAATGACGTTACTCCACTCTCCAATTCTTAATTTTCAACAGCAAGGTAGCGGCGAGCACCTGATCTTAATACATGGCTTGTTTGGCAGTTTAGACAATTTAAATATGGTCGCAAAAGTACTCGCAAAGCAATACACAGTTACCAGTGTAGATGTGAGAAATCATGGTCAGTCGTTTCATAAAAACGATATGGCTTACGAAAACTTAGCGCAAGATATTGTTAATTTACTCGATCATTTATCGATAAGTTCCGCTTATGTTCTTGGTCATTCAATGGGAGGAAAAATTGCGATGCAACTCGCGTTGGACTTCCCCAACAAAGTAAAAAAATTGATTGTGGCTGATATTGCTCCAGTGCAATACCCTGCACACCACACGAAAATTATTGAGGGCTTAAAATCAATTGATTTAACAAAAGTTAATAAACGTAGCGACGCTGACAGCCAATTATCCGCTTATGTCGACAACATTGGCGTAAGACAGTTTTTATTGAGAAACCTCAGTCGAAATCAAGAAGAAAATGCCCTTAAGTTTAGCTTTAGCTGCAACTTAGCATTTATCGATAATTGTTACCCTCAAATAATGAAAGCGTATGAGGGCAACAGCCAATACAACCAACCTACTTTGTTTATAAAAGGAGGCGATTCAGATTATATTCAGCTCGCGCATAAAGCTGCAATCGATAAGATATTGCCCAATGCTACCTTCAAAATAATACAAGGGGCTGGCCATTGGCTACACGCAGAGAAAACCACCGCATTTAATAAGATTGTCGCTGACTTTTTAGCGCTATAAGCTGAACAATCTCAGCATAAAAATGTACATTACTGAGACGACCAGTCAGAAATTATTTGGTTGATTTTTTTAATATCTAAATGCTGCTCGCAAGCATTTGCGAGTTTCTCAATCGCTAAATCTTCTATGTCTGCAATATTATCGGTTTGCGCTATTTGCGCACCAGCCCATTGAGCAATAAGTGATAGCGCAGAAGATTGATCGAACAATCCATGTAAATAACAACCTGCTACTTGCTGATCATCACTTACTAGCCCCTCTTCTGTATTATTAATATTGAGTAGTGATTTACATGAAGACTGTGTAATTAACTGGCTCACCCCCGCGTGGATTTCATAACCTGAAACTTCAACCGTTTGATTAAGCAGCGACAATGTACCTTTCACGTTCGTTAACGTTTTGCTTTTATGTAACTCAGTATTTATTGGCAAATAACCTAAACCAACACTTTGACCCGGCTGGCTTTCAACCCCTTTTGGATCGTTAATCAACTCTCCTAACATTTGGTAACCACCACAAATACCAAAGACTTTACCGCCATAGCGTAAGTGCTTGGCAATGTCTTTATCCCACCCTTGGCTCCGTAAAAAGGCTAAATCAGCTCGAACATTTTTACTACCGGGTAAAATAATTAAATCGCATGGCGGTAAGGTCGCTCTATATTCAGCACTTTTAATCGCGTCATCTTTAGCAAAAATAAACTGGCAATCTATTTCATCATGGAGTCTTAGAGCGTCAAAATCGGTATGGTTGCTAACCCTTGGGTAAATTAAAACAATTACTTTAATCGCGATTTTGCGATCATGCGTTGGCTGTCTTGTTACAATTGCATCTTCTGAGGCAACTTCTAAACCATGTAAGTAAGGCAATACGCCTAATACAGGCTTGTTTGTTTTTTCTTCTAGCCAAGTCAAGCCAGAGGTTAATAACGACAAGTCGCCCCTAAAACGATTAATAACAAAGCCAACCACTCTGTCTTGCTCTGTTTGCGACAACAACATTAACGTGCCAACCAGTTGGGCAAACACGCCCCCTTTATCAATATCGGCAATAATAATTACTGGGCAGTCTACCGCTTCGGCAAAGCCCATGTTGGCAATGTCACCTTCTCGTAAATTAATTTCTGCCGGGCTACCAGCGCCTTCAACCACAATTAATTGATGTTTAGCCTTTAAACGCTGATGAGAAGTTAATACCGCCTCCATAGCCACTTTTTTATAGTCGTGGTATTGCTCAGCTTCCATATCGTTAATCGCTTTGCCATGAATAATAACTTGCGCACCAGTATCAGAATTAGGTTTGAGCAGGATTGGATTAAAATCTACTTCTAGCGGTAATTTTGCCGCTTTTGCTTGTACGGCTTGCGCTCGTCCGATTTCACCACCACAAACAGTAACCGCGCTGTTTAACGCCATGTTTTGCGGTTTAAATGGAGCAACATTAATGTGTTGCCGTGCAAATAATCGGCATAAACCGGTAACTAAAGTGCTTTTTCCAGCATCTGAAGTTGTCCCTTGTACCATAAGAGTGGTTGACTGTGTTTTTTGATTATTTACTGAAGCTGAACGGTTAAGTGCTGTAGTCACTTGGGTATATTCCATTTTAAGATAATTAAGTTGCGGCTGATACTGGCAAACCAATAAACTCAACCTTACTATGCCAAGTGATTTGATTCGGCATGCGCTGAGGGTTTTCTGTGTATGTAGGTGTAATTAACAACCGGCATAAGCTTGCATTGTTAATTGACAGGCCTTGATACCAAGTTGGGTTTTGCCAATCAAGATTTAACACATGGGCTAAAATCATTCGAATAACACCGCCATGGCATACCAATAAAACCCTTTGTTTTGTTTGTTCTTTACTCTTTTCTTTAGACAGTGCTTGTTCGATAAGCCGTGTCACTAACTGCTGCCAACCTAAAACCACTCGTTGATTAAATTCAAATAGCGTTTCAGCTGAGGGTAAAGTTGACTTAGCAGGCTGTTGCCAGAATTTTTCCAATAATACCCAATGGTGTTGAGCATTCGGTAATAACGCCTCCCCTCCTATAAGTTGTTCGAACGCGACACCATCTAAGTCACCAAAATTCATCTCTTGAAAGCTATCATCACACTCTAGAGGCGATAAAGAGAGTTGACTGAGCTG
This sequence comes from Colwellia sp. SU-HH01217, assembly GCF_057543495.1. NCBI lineage: Bacteria > Pseudomonadati > Pseudomonadota > Gammaproteobacteria > Alteromonadales > Colwelliaceae > Colwellia > Colwellia sp. SU-HH01217. Next base: position 39,773 of record NZ_BAAJLX010000002.1, read on the forward strand.
TTGTGCAACTTCACGACAACGTTTTAAAGGAGAGCTAACAACAAGATCATAAAATGGCTTAACTTGACTTAAAGCAGTAATAACTTCTTCATCTTATGAGGTAGTGCTGCTACATCGGTTTTACCGTATAGTGCGGCTGGCCCGTCTATTTTACTGTGTCTTAGCAGAGTTATTTCAATCATTGTGTTGCTCAACACAGCTTTTAATCGCTTTAGCATTAGTCGATTTCAAAGTCATTGGTATCCCTGCCGTCACTAATGTCACTTTATCGGCAATAGCCGCTACTTTTTGATTTAACCAACCGCAATGATCAACAAACAACCGTGTGGTACTTCCCATAGGAATAACGCCAAGCCCTACTTCATTACTAACAATAAAAAATGTTGCTTGTGATGCGCTCAGTGCAGCAATAAATTGGTGCACATATTGACTCAGTAATTCATCGGTTTTTTGTTCTGTTTCATTGTCTAAGGCGAATAAAAGGTTATTGAGCCAAAGCGTTAAGCAATCAATTAAATAGAGTGATGTTTCGCCATTTTTATCGCTAGCTTTTGTGATCACTTCAGCTAGCATTATTGGACATTCAATTAATTGCCAGCGCGGATCGCGATCTTGTTGATGTCGTTGAATACGCCTAGTCATCTCATCGTCAGTGTTAGTGGCAGTGGCAACATAAGTTAATAAAGTCTCACTTTTATTATTTAACGCAAACGATAGCGCTTGGTTTTCAGCAAAACTCGATTTACCGCTTCGGGCACCACCTAAAATAAAATGGATCATATAACGCCTCCTAGCATACTGTTGTTAAGGAACATAACAGCGACCATTAAAATTAAAATTTCGGCAAGTTGCTGTGCAGCACCTAGACAATCCCCTGTAAACCCGCCGATTTTTTTATTCAAAAATCGGATAAAAAACTTTCTAAAAATGATCAGTGCTAGCAAACAACCTAAAACAAATTTAACGCCATAAAAAAGCAGAGGTAGGCAACCAACTATGACTAAAATAGTGATATCTGTTGAGGTTTGTGTGGTCGCTAAAGGCTTACTTTTATTATTTCCTTCTTCACTGACATAAGATAAAGAGGTGATTAAACTTGCTGCTACCGCTCTTGATAACGACTGACTTAATAACAAAGCACTCACTATCAACATAGCCCCGTGGTTAGCTATTTCAACTAACAAACTAAACTTTAAGGCGAGCGCCATTACCAAAGTTACAGTACCGTAGGTGCCAATTCGGCTATCTTTCATTATAGTTAAACATTGTTCTGTACTATAACCGCCTCCTAAGCCATCTGACATATCAGCTAGGCCGTCTTCGTGAAACGCCCCCGTTAACAGTAAGCTTAATGTCATGATTAATAAAATAGAAACTTCAATACCAAAAAACTGAGTCGCCACATAGTAAAACAGCGCTAAAATAGCTCCTAATAATAGACCAACTAAAGAGAAATAACGGTTAGATTGACTTAATAGCTCAGGAGAATATTGCATCGATTGAGGCACGGGAATTCGGGTAAAAAAACTTAACGCAAGATAAAACAAATTAAGTTGCTGATAAAATTGGGAAGGCAAACTTTTCATACTCTTCTTTAATATTCCTTAATAGCTCATTTATGTTATGCGCTTAATGCCATTTTTGGCTCAAACAGTTACGCCTGCACTTTCAAAGCTTGCCATATTGTTATAAAAGCTTGCCGCCGCTTGTAATAATGGAAAACTCAATGCCCCGCCAGTGCCTTCACCTAAACGTAACTCTAAAGATAACAATGCTGAGGCATCTATTTCTTTTAATAATAACTGATGGCCTTGCTCCTGTGAAAGATGAGAAAAGATAAGATAATCTTTTACATTACTGTCCATTTTAATAGCAACTAAAGAAGCAACACTGACAATAAAACCATCAATAACCACGGGTAATTGCGCTTTGGCGGCAGCTAAAATAGTGCCCACCATTTGAACAATTTCAAACCCGCCTACTTCACTTAACATGTTTTTAATTTGAATGATTTGCTCATCAGATTTTTCAGAAGGATTTAATTTTTGTAATCGCGCTAACGCTTTTTTAATAAGTGTAATTTTAACACTAAGCTGTTCATCGGTTATTCCAGTCCCTTTACCCACACATTGTTCAACACTATATGGCGTTAACGCAGAAAATATCGCGGCAGCGGCACTGGTATTCGCAATTCCCATTTCTCCAAGTAACAACACAAAACGACCGTCATTAATTGCTTGTTCTACAAGCGCTTCACCATAACAAATGCCTTGTTCAACTTGAGCAAGGCTCATGGCTGGCTGCACCGAAAAATCATTAGTTTCACAGCCTAGTCGCTGTTGAATAAGCTGAGAATAATCGCCTTTTATTGGTGTTAATATACCGCAATCTATCACTTTCATATCAATACTGGCGGTTTGACAGAAACAATTAATCGCGCCACCGCCATGAAGAAAATTAAGCACCATTTGCCCAGTCACATCACTTGGCGCAATACTTACACCGTGTTTATTAATTCCGTGATCCCCTGCAAAAATGAGCATAACTGGTTTCGATAATTTTATTTTATCAATGGGTTCTTCTTTATTCTGGCTTTGTATAAGTGCTAACTGCATCGCCAGAGGTTCCAGTTTACCTAGCGACCCTAGAGGTTTAGTTTTACTATCGATTTTTTCTTGAATTTTTTCTTGGTGTTGACGATTTAGTGCATTAGTTTTAGTGATGGTTATCATGAATAATTACGCTATTAATTAACAGTAATTTTAATAAAAGTACTTTTAAGAAAATTAACTAGTTCAGTAAAGACAATAATGACGCGTTGTTGCAACACAGTGCAGCAAGGAAATCAAATATTGCCGTGTATGCCCGCACGGGTTTATTCTGTTTAGGGCCTATTGCTCTTTCGCGGTTGAATTTTGTTCAAGATAAAAGCGTTTTAATCGCGGCGAGTAGTGTGAAGCCTAGTTATTTTAAGCCAATACTGCTCAACAATGAGTAAAACGTTTTTAACTGAATCCTTCGGACAGCGTTTGTTGGGCATTTTCACTGCATTATCGTCTTTTCATGTGGAAAACCGCATATCAAAAACTCTGCCTTGTATAAATACCCAAAAAATCGCTGCAAAAACAAGCTCTAAAGATCAACAAAGCCTAATATATTTTGAAAAGTATCTGACTCATAATTGATTGACGTGCTATAAAAGCTCAAAAAATTAACTACAGTTGCGGGAACAGTTGGGAGTTTGTAAAGCTTAATTCACAATGTAGAGTTCGTGAACATATTCGCTTTGCAGCACCACATTCCTTTTAAAGTTTTATTACTTTATTATTCATTTGCCTGTGCAAAAAGATTAAAAGATAAAACACCAAAATATGCTGGTGATAATAGCAGAGAAACTAGACGGAAGTTAACAAGATATGCAAATCACTTTTACCGATGAAGAAGTAATGATCCAAGAAACAGCAAAACAGTTTGCTGAATCTGAACTAAAACCCAATGCGGAGAAAGTTGAAAACCCTAACGAACGCGCACTCTTTTTATCGAATATAAAAAAGCTAAGCGAACTAGGCTTTATGGGTATCAATGTTAAGGATCAATACGGAGGCATTGAGGCTGGTAGCGCTGCGTTTAGTTTAGCAATAACTGAATTAGCTCGCGGTTGCGCTTCTACTGCGGTTACTACATCAGTTACTAATATGGTTGCCGAAGTTATACAGGCTGTTGGTAATGAGAGTCAAAAGCAGCACTATCTGCCCAAAATATGCTCGGGAGAATACTACGCTACAGGTTTTTGCTTAACGGAATCTAGCGCAGGCTCAGATCCTTCTGCCATGCAAACTAAAGCTGTTAAAGAGGATGACCACTATATTCTTAATGGGAGCAAGGTATTTATTACCTCTGCAGAATATGCAGGTGTTTTTGTTGTCTGGGCAGTGACAAATCCTGAAGCACCACGCGGTAAAGGTATTAGCTGCTTTTTAGTCGATAGCACACTTGACGGTATTTCTATTAGTAAAGCAGAAGATAAAATGGGGCAAAAAGCATCTGCTACTAATGAGGTGAATTTTGTTAATTGTAAAGTGCCTCAGTCTGCTTTACTTGGTCAAGAAAATAATGGTTTTAAAATTGCGGTTACCGAGCTAGCTGGCGGTCGAATTGGTATAGCTTCTCTTGCCTTAGGTTTAGGTTTAGAAGCACTTGATTATGCGAAAGAATATATAAAAGAACGTCAACAATTTGGTCAGCCATTAGCTAAGTTTCAAGGATTGCAATGGATGCTCGCCGACCGTTACACCGAACTTGAAGCTGCACGATTATTAATAATGCAAGCAGCAAGTAATAAAGATAATAACTTACCTTTTGCAACTGCTGCATCGATGGCAAAAGTTTTTGCTAGCGAAAAGGCCAATGATGCTTGCTACAGCGCATTACAGTTACTTGGCGGCGCTGGTTATATCAAAGAATACCCTCTTGAGCGCCTAGCGCGAGATGTTAGAATAACCACGATTTATGAAGGAACAAGCGAAATTCAGCGACTTATTATTGCACGGGATATTTTAGCGTAAAAAAAAGTGTTATTATGCGCCATCAAAAATTGTAAATGTACAATATCTCGTAGTTTAAGGAAGTAAAATGTCTATTGAAATGCAGCCACTAGCGGAAGATAAACGCCGCGCTTGTCCAGAAGAGTTCAGCTTCGGCGCAACTTTTTCTGATCACATGTTCACACAAGAGTATGATCAAGATAAAGGTTGGCATAATGCGTTAATCAGCCCATATCATTCATTATCTTTAGATCCTTCTGCTGCCGTCTTTCATTATAGCCAAGAAATATTTGAAGGCTTAAAGGCTTACCGCACAGCTGACGGAAAAGTTAACTTATTTCGCGCTGAAGAGAACTGTAAACGTTTTAACCGTTCAGCAAAACGTATTGTAATGCCTGAAGTCGATATTGAATTTCATCTCGATGCTATTAAAAAATTAGTCGCTCTTGATCACAAATGGGTGCCTGAACAAAATGGCTCTTCGCTTTATATTCGCCCTACCATGATTGCTACCACACCAAAACTAGGTTTAGGTGCAAGTGCAAGTTACACACACTTTATTATTGCAGGCCCGGCTGGCGCTTATTTCGCTGGTGGTTTACAACCTATTTCAGTTTTTGTTGCCGACGAATACCGCCGCGCAGTAAAAGGCGGTGTAGGTGAAGCTAAAACTGGCGGTAATTATGCTGCAAGTCTTTATGCATCTGAAGAAGTGAGTAAAAAAGGTTATTCGCAAGTACTATGGTTAGATGCCATTGAAGGTCGCTATGTTGAAGAAGTCGGCGCAATGAATATTTGTTTTGTTTACGAAGGCAAACGCATTGTAACACCAACGCTTAGCGGTAGTATTTTACCTGGTATAACTCGCGACTCAATTTTACAACTTGCTCCTGCTATAGGTTATGAAATCAGTGAAGAACGCCTAGATATTGAACAAATCCTTAGTGATATAGAAAGTGGCAAAATTACTGAAGTATTTGGTTGTGGCACCGCTGCAGTTATCTCTCCTGTGGGCGGTTTTTGTTATAAAAATAAAGATTATATTATTAATAACAATGAAACTGGCGCTGTGTCAAAACACCTTTACGATGAACTTACCGGTATTCAATACGGCACAAAAGAAGATCGTTTTGGCTGGATAAAAACCATTGAACTGTAATGTTTCAAATGACTTTTTCACTCTTACTTTTCTAACAAAAGACAGTTATGAAAACACCTAAGCGCTTACAACCATTGCTTGATGATGGCTTAATTGACGAAGTTATTAGCCAATTAATGAGCGGCAAAGAAGCCACTGTGTATGTTGTTCGCAGTGGTGACGATATTCGCTGCGCTAAAGTTTATAAAGAAGTCAATCAACGTAGCTTTAAAAAAGCAGCGCAGTATCAAGAAGGTAGAAAAAGTAGGAATAGTCGTCGCTCAAGGGCTATGGAGAAAGGTTCGAGTTATGGCAGAAAACAACAAGAAGAAGCGTGGCAAAATGCTGAAGTAGATGCACTTTACTTACTCGCTAGCGCAGATGTTAGAGTTCCCGCCCCTTTCGGATGTTTTGAAGGGGTTTTATTAATGGAACTTGTCACGACAGATGACGGTGATGTAGCCCCACGTTTAAACGATGTGGTTATGTCGTCAGAACAAGCCATTGAAGATCATCAACTTATGATGATTTATGTCATGCGCATGTTATGTGCTGGTATCGTCCATGGAGATTTATCAGAGTTTAATGTGCTCGTAGACGATTACGGCCCTGTTATTATTGATTTGCCGCAAGCCGTAAATGCCGCTGCTAATAATAATGCGAAAGCTATGCTACAACGTGATGTTGATAATATTACTGATTATTATGGGCAGTTTGCGCCACAACTTTTAAAAACCAAATACGCACAAGAAATGTGGGCGCTATTTGAAAGTGGTGAATTAACACCAGAAACAAAGCTTACCGGCTTATATAAAGAAAATACGCAATCTGCCGATGTTGATACCGTTTTAGAAGAAATTAAAGCAGCATTTGCCGAAGAGCAGGCTAGATTAGAAAGAATTCAAGAAGCAAACGAAATAGAATAACATTGCACTCTTGTGTTGGCATTATAAATGATAATGCCAACATCCTTAATCTATTTACGTCTGATCACCTAACCGTTAAACTAAGCATTAATAAAGCGTTTAATTAAAGATTGACTTGAAGGTGATAACGTATTAATTGGCTTGCCATTCATAGCTTCTAATACCTGACTACTTAGTTGCTTACCTAACTCCACTCCCCATTGATCAAATGAATTTAATTGCCATAACACTCCTTGAACAAATATCTTATGCTCGTATAACGCCAGTAAAGCCCCAAGGGATTGAGGGTTTAATGACGGCAAAAGTAACGTATTACTTGGCGTATTGCCTTTCATAGTTTTATGTGGCGCTAATTGATCAACTTTATTAACACTGTTGCCTTCAGCTAACATGTCTAATGTTACTTCTTGTAAACTCTTACCTTGCATTAACGCTTCACTTTGAGCAAAACAATTAGCTACTAAAGCTTTATGGTGCTCATTAAATTGACTACTTCCTTTTATAGAAACAATAAAATCAGTAGGAATAACTTCATCACTTTGATGCATTAATTGCATAAAAGCATGTTGCCCATTAGTGCCTTCTTGACCAAATAAAATAGGCGCTGTCAACCAAGGAAGTTTTTCTCCATTGATGGAGACAGATTTACCATTGCTTTCCATATCAGTTTGCTGCAAATAGCCAGGCAATGCTCTTAACCCATGTTCATAGGGAATTATAGCTAAACTGGAGTAATTCAAGCCATTTCGATTCCACATACCTAACAATGCCATAATTACAGGCATATTATTTTTAAAATCTGCGGTGGTAAAGTGCCTATCCATCTCGAATGCCCCCTGCTTTAACTTTGAAAAATTCTCATTGCCAATCGCGAGTGCTAAGGGTAAACCAACCGCCGACCATAACGAAAACCTGCCACCTAGCCAGTCCCAAATAGGTAATATATGCGGTGTTTTCAAACCAAAATCTTTAGCTTTTTCAGCATTTGCCGTAACAGCAAGCCACTGTTTCTCCATGCAAACATTAGCGCTATTTTCACATAAAGAAGACAACATCCATTGTTTTACTGCTTGAGCATTTAATCTCGTTTCTTGGGTTGAAAACGTTTTAGAGATTACAATAACCAGCGTAGTACCAGGCATTAATTTATCAAGTTTTTCTTTAACAGCACCACCATCAACATTAGCTAAAAAATGTACATTTAATCCCGTAGTGTGATATGGCTGCAAAGCAGTTAAGCTAACTTTAACACCATAAAAAGATCCTCCAATACCAATCACTAACACGTCAGTAAAAGCTTCTTCGCTATAACTTTTTAGTTTGCCAGAGCAAACATCAGAAACAATTTTACTCATTTTTAATTCAGTACTAATAACCGCTTCGGCACATTCTGGTATGACTTTTCTTTTTATAGGGTTGGGTGCTCTCAAAACGGTATGTAAAACTGAACGGTTTTCTGTGATATTAATTTTTTCTCCTGAAAACTGCGCTTGAATTTTTCGGGGTAATTCAGTTGATTCAGCCCAATTAACTAAATTTGTTAATTCATTCAAACTGACATTTTGTTTTGAATAATCAAGAAAGAGACTTGCTGCGCTTATTGAGAAATCGTTGATACGAGGTTTATCATTAAAAAGGCTGGTAATTAGTCGTTTATTTGCTTGTATCGTTGCAGTAGAAAAATCAAAAAAATTCGTTAACACGCTACTTAACTTCCTTTTGCTATTAATGTTCGTAAAAAGTCTTTGAATTCACTACCAAATTCTTTATCCCGTAAACCATAAGTTACATTCGCTTTTAAATAACCAAGCTTAGAACCACAGTCGTGTGATTTACCCGTCATATGAAATGCTTCAACGGCTTCTTTTTCCATCAACATAGCAATCGCATCAGTTAATTGAATTTCATCACCAGCACCCGGTGGTGTTAACTTTAATAAACCCCAAATTTTTTCAGATAATACATATCGCCCTACAACAGCTAAGTTAGAAGGAGCTTCTACTACTGGCGGCTTTTCAACAATTGCTGACATTGGTTTCGACTCGCCTGCAGCTAACTCTTGCCCTGCACAATCAACCACACCATAACTGCTCACTAATGCCATCGACACAGGTTCAACCATTATTTGGCTATGCGTTGTTTCATTATATCGCCTTAACATTGCAGCTAAATTTTCTGTGTGTAAATCACTGCTAGCATTGTCCAACAGAACATCAGGTAATATAACCACAAAAGGCGCATTACCAATAATTGGGTGTGCTTTTAATACCGCATGACCTAAGCCTTTTGCTTCCCCTTGTCGAACATGCATTATAGTAATCCCTTTAGGGCAAATCGCTTGAATTTCTTCTAATAATTGCCGTTTAACGCGTTTTTCTAAGGTAGTTTCAAGCTCAAAAGATTTGTCAAAATGATTTTCAATGGCATTTTTAGACGAATGAGTCACCAACACGATTTCAGTAATGCCTGCAGCAACACATTCATCAACAATATATTGAATCATGGGTTTATCGACAATAGGCAACATTTCTTTAGGAATAGCTTTCGTTGCAGGTAACATGCGTGTGCCAAGACCTGCGACGGGGATTACTGCTTTTGTGATTTTATTAATCATAGACTTTCTAAATTGCTCTTATTTTAAGTAAATTAAATACTATATCCGCTTATATATAAATAGTTTCCGGTAAATGGTTCGATTATAATTAGCTAAAAGCTATATAAATAACGATATATGCCATTACACCTTTATATACTTTACTCATAATACTTATCTATTAAAGAGTAACATGTAAACCTACGTATGTATTATTTAAAACAGCCTTAAAAACAAGAAGATAAAAAAAATAAAAATATAAACTGAGCAAAGCAGCGTTCACAAATTACAACTTTAACTTCCTTACCACATGAATAAAATTGCATAAAAATTGTAAAATAATTGAATGGCTTGTATGAATTTTACACATTTTTACACTTTTTATGATTTAAACACATTTTTTTAGACTAACTAGTTGACAATAAGCGAGTGAGCCTTTAAATTTCAGTCTCGTTATTGTTTTAGCTCGTGCTTTTTATAGTAATTGTAATCAAGTGTAAGCTTACATTACAAAAGTAGTAAAGGAACGGCATGCCAATATTAGAATTCTTTATTATGGTAGCTGCGCTTTTTACAATAATAAATTTGAACGTGATTAAAATGGTAGTGAATAGAAACTAACTAGTTTAAACTGAACACGTGTTCACAAGTTATTTAATATATATAAGTAACTTAAAATAAAAAATGGAGATAATCTCGAATGAAAAAATTTAATTTAGCCGCGTTACCTTTAGCTGTTGCTGGTGTTTTAGCCTCAACTTCTGCTTTCGCTGGTACAGAAGCTTGTTTTGAAGTATACCAAACAGGTGCAGATGGCGCAGTGACTGATTTTGATACGCTTTTTACAAAAGCATCTTGTAGTGTTAATGATGTTCGTGATGCAGATTTAGCGGTTAATGACTCTATCGGTATTGCGTACGAGCTTACTAATGTAGACGCTGATGGTAAAAACCAATATGTAGTTGACTTTGATAATACTGATGAAGCAGTTGATGTTGCTACAGGTACAGACCAACATATTGTGTATATTCCTACAACCGATATTCCTCCGGGAACATTGATTGAAATGACACTTACTGGGTCAAATGCAAAATTTGCAGGTAATAACAACCTTATTCACCTTGCTAAATATGATGAAGTTGCTGCTGATGGTTCATTTCTTACTGCAGCATCATCAGATGGTCAAGTAGATGGTGAAAATGTAATTACTTTTATTACTAAATCAGGTGTTACTATCGGCGCTGGTTCACGTTTAGTGCTTTCTCGTGTATCTGATGGTGCAGGCTTTGCTGACCTTGAACCTGTAGGCATTGATTTAGGTAATTCACAATGTACTACTGCTGACAGTTCATCTTCTGTAACGCTTTCTGTTACAAAAGCAAAAACTGATGGTGGTTTAGGTTATAGTATTGAAGGTGCTATCTCAAAGAAAAATATTATTGCTGAGATTTCTCCACAGTTTTACGCATTACACGGCGGTTCAACTGCTGAAGCATTAGTAAATGCTGAAAGTTCAGACATTGCAGGTGCAGCTGTTGTTGCACGTACTCAGTTTGTATTTGACTCTGCTACGCCAGATGACAACTTAGTTGTTCAACAACAACAAGTTATTTACAAAACTTCATTCTACGATAGAGCTGCAGTACTAGAACGTAACCATACAATTCACGCTGATGATCACTTAGAGACTAAATTTGTAGCTAGCTCTAACCCTGGTGCAGAAGTTGAAATGGGCTTTTATAACGCTCAAGATCTTACAGCAGCAGCAAATGCAGCACTATCTCAACAAGAAGAAGTTGAAGACACTGTTATATGGGGTGATTTTGGTTTAACTGAAGCAACTGCAACAATGTATGATACTGAAGCTACTTTAGTATTTACTCCTAGAGAAGATGTTACAGTTGAAACTAACCCAGCGGCAGCTGACTCTAACTTGTTCGGTGCAGCTTATAACGAAATGTTTTATGTTGTAACAAACGAGCGTACGGCTAACACTGGTGATGAAATCATGGATTTCAACTACAAAGTTGATACTCATTACACATTAGACTTTTCTGACCAAAGCTTGTTAGATCACTGTGCTCAAGAAAAGAACACACACGATATTGGTGTAAACGGTGCGGTTCTTAAAGTTCCTTACGTAATTTCTGCTGAAGGTAACTTCGTACGTATTACTAACGAACATGATGAAGCTGCTGAAGTTACTTTCGATATGTTTGGTGAATCAGATGACGGTACATTAAACACTCGTAAAGTTACGGCTGTTGCTTTAGGTACTGTTCCTGCACAATCTTCTGTAGTTTACTTAGTATCTGAGTTACTAGCTGAAGCGATGTCTCAAAAAAGCTATACTGGCCCAGACGGCGGTTATGCTGAAGGTGACTTAGGTTCTAACATGAAATCAGGTATTAACCGTCATACAGTAACATTTACTGTAACTGCTCCTCGTGATTCAGTTCATGGTGTTGCTGTACAAAAAGTACTTGGTGGTTTAGACCGTGTAATGCCAGTACTTGACCAAAACGAATGGTCACAGTAATAGTACTATTACAAATTTAGTTACATTTATTTAATGATGTTAGCCAATAAGTACAGGTTATTAATTGCTAAATAAAAACTAAACAGTACAATAAAAACCCTCGCAATTGCGGGGGTTTTTTTATTTTGAATTAATCGAAAATAATTCTAATTCCCTCCCAGTTATTGGGTATTACTAAACTTATTTATTAAAGGAAAACATGTGAAAAAGTTAATCATTGTCGCACTAGCTATTTTAATAAGTGCTTGTCAAAACAATTCAACAGAAACACAAGCAGAAATAACACAGTTAAAATCAGAAATAAAAGCACTTAAACATATTCAAACGCTAGTCGCTCAAAAAGTGGGGCTGGGTGAATTAGTGCGTGCTGATGAAATTTCAATTAAGGATGGCCAACGTGTTGGTAGTGAAGACGCTCGTATTGTATTGCTTGAATTTACTGATTTACATTGCCCTTTTTGTGCTCGTTACCACAAAAACATATGGCCACAATTAAAAGCTGATTATATTGATACGGGCAAAGTGTTATTTGTAGGTAAAGAACTACCGTTAGCTAACATTCACCCAAGAGCAGCTTATGCCGCAGTAGCTTTACGTTGTGCTGCAGCACAAGGTAGTTATACTGACGCTAAGAATTTTTTATTTAAGAAGGGTTCACAATTGCAAGCAAGTGATATGGAAACTATTATTACTGATAATAATTTAGACAAAGCAAAATTTGAAGCCTGTTTAAAGGATGTTCAAGTCCATAATAAAATTTCTAACTCATTGCTTGAAGCAAAAAAACTAGGGTTTGCTGCTACGCCTACTTTTGTTATTGGAAAGCGCCAAGGTGGTGTTATTACAGATTATGAAATAGTTAGCGGAACAGGTTCAGTTGAAAGCTTTACCATCATTATTGATAAGTTATTAGCTCAGTAATAATTGAGTAAAAACCATAATTACATTGAAGTTTAATTGTAATTATGGTTTTTATATACGAATAAGTTCAGTAACATAACAATGCAACTTTACGATAACATCACAAAGTTGCTAACACCGTACACGTACGAAAAGTTAGAGGCATATGAAAAATTATACGCGTAAAAATTCAGGATTTACCTTAGTTGAATTACTTATTGTTATGGTAATTTTGGGATTGTTATCTGCGATTGTAGCACCTCGTATGTTTAGCAAGGTAGCAACAGCAAAGGTAGGTACTGCAAAAGCACAAATGCAAGTCATTGCTACCGCATTAGACTCATACCGTTTAGATATAGGGTATTATCCTGATAATTTAAATCAGCTCGTTTCTTCTGAGGATGAATGGTGGGACGGCCCTTATTTTCCCAAAGCAATTCCTTTAGATCCATGGAAAAACACTTATCAATATAGTCGTACTAAAAACGAACAAACTGGTGAAGGCTTTTCGTTAAAAAGTTTAGGTAGAGATAAAAAAGAAGGCGGTGAAGGTGAAGACGCTGATGTGGAATTATAATGTGGAACGCTAAAGTTGAAGCTTACATTCGCCAATATGAGTTAATTGATAGTAATAGACTTGATGAAGCAAAAAATTATCAAGTAAGTTCAGGACATAATATAGAGCAAATATTATCGCATTCAGGCTGGATTGATGAAGACCAGTTATGTGAAATGTATTGCCAGTTATTATCAATACCTCATTGGCAAGCTGGTTTTAACCTAACTTCTGTACAAATTTCCACATTGAATGATGTTAATTTCGATTTTTTAGCAAAATACCAAATGATCGTCGTTAATATAGAAGCCCGCGCGCTAACCATTGCAATTTGCTCTCCACACCACTGTGAGGCCTTTGACTATACGCGCTTTTTACCTTACGACGTAAACTTTGTCTGTATTACCGAAAAAGATTTTGAGCTATTCCAAGAACAATATAAAACACTATTACCGAATGCGCACAGCGTGGATATTAGCGGTGACAATGTTGAAATGCTTAAAGAGCTTGCTCTAGGAGCTCCTACTGTAAATTTAGTAAATAACCTGATCAATAAAGGGATTAAATTAGGTGCTTCTGATTTACATATAGAGCCAATTAATGGTCGCTTTAGAGCTCGATATCGCATAGACGGTATTTTAAAAGAAGCAGATCCTATCCCACATAGCTTACAATTGGCTGTTATTTCGCGCATAAAAATTCTATCAAACATGGATATCGCCGAAAAAAGACGCCCACAAGATGGAAAGATAGAAATGCGTGCAGGCAGTACTGATTTGGATATCCGTTGCTCTACTCTACCCTTGGGTCAGGGTGAAAGTGTTGTTATGAGATTTTTGATTAAAAATGCAGTTAAATTCGACTTACAAAAACTCGGATATGCTGAAGATCTTATTGCAAGAGTTAATGAAGATTTAAAACGCACATCCGGTGTTATTTTAATGACTGGCCCAACCGGATCGGGTAAAACCACTTCTCTATACTCTTTTTTAAATCAAATAAATACACTAGATATTAAAATTATCACATTAGAAGATCCTATAGAGTATCAGTTACCTGGCATAAACCAAGTTCAAGTAAACCCTGATATTGGTTTCGACTTTTCTGCTGGGCTTCGTAGTATTGTTCGCCAAGATCCCGATGTGATTATGGTTGGTGAGATCAGGGATAATGAAACCGCTAAAATAGCATTGCAATCTGCACTAACTGGCCATTTGGTTTTTAGTACCGTACATACCAATGATGCACCATCTGCCTATACGCGTTTAATGGAGTTGGGTATTGAAGAATACTTACTTAATGCTGGCTTAGTTTCTATTATGGCTCAACGCCTAGCAAGGACCTTATGTAGCCACTGTAAAAAGCCCAGCGAAGAAATTGAACTGATAGAAAAATATGATCTTGCTGAGTTAGCGAAGAACTATAATATTGATAACTTTACCATTTACACATCAGTTGGTTGTTCACATTGTGAAAACTCTGGTTACTTGGGACGTGTCGCCTTTTTAGAGTATTTGCCATGTGATATTCAAGTAAAACGTTTACCAAAAGATGAAAAACTGTTAGATAATTTACATTTATTAATGAAGGAAAACAACTTGCGTTCATTAAAGGAAGATGGTTTTCTTAAAGCATTACAAGGTGTTACTTCTATTGACGAAGTACTTAGGGTGGCTGGGTGAGTCAGTTATTTCGCTATAAAGCATATAACCGTGCCGGTAAGCATGAAACAGGCGAGCTTAGTGCAGAGAATAATGCAGAAGCAAAGCAACTGCTTACCCAACGAAATTTATTAGTTATTAGTATTTCGGCGATAAAATTAACGCCCTCCTCTTCTAAGGTAACTTTAACTGATATTGAACAGTCTACAGAGCAATTATCTATTTTATTGAACAACGGTTTGAAGATTGATAAAGCTCTTGAGGTATTATCTCGAACCAATAGTAAAAGTGGTATTGGTAGAATATGGAAAATAATTCTTGAAGAGCTTAAAAAAGGAAAATCGTTGAGTGAATCTATCGAAACTCAAGTGGATATATTCTCGACATTGTATTGCGAAATGGTAAAAATAGGAGAAAGTACCGGTAATTTGCCTAAAGTATTTACCCGTTTAAGTGAAAACCTACGTTTTCAAATAGGTTTGAGAAATAAGGTAATACAAGCCATAAGTTATCCTTTTTTCATTTTACTGGTTTGTATTAGTGCTATTTGGGCTATTTTTAACTTTGTAGTACCGAGTATGTCCACCATGTTTGAGTCGATGGAGGAGGTACCTTCATACACACAGTTTTTACTTGATGTAAGTCAAAATGTTCAACAGTATCAAATTCATGCGCTTATCCTTGTTATATCCTTGATTTTTTCAGGCATTTATTTATTTAACCAGCCTAAAACTCGAAATCAATTCATGACCTTTGTGGTTAAGCTACCTTTAATTAAAAGCGTAACCAATAAAGCTGACAGAATTCGTTTTGCAACAGCTTTACAACTTACTCTCGAAAGCGGAGTTAACTTATCTAACGCGCTTAAACTTGCTGGTGAAACTGTTATAGATGTTCAACTAAAACAAAAGCTGATTACCATTGCGAGCCAGGTTTCGTCCGGAAGCCAACTGAGCGATAGCTTACAAACTGTACACTTATTTGATGATGTGGCGCTTTCACTTGTCGCTGTTGGTGAGGAAAGTGGTACCTTAGCTAATTCTTTTCGTGAAATTGCTTCAAGATCGCGACAGAACTTCGAAAGTTGGTTGATGAAATTTACTGCATTACTAGAACCTTTATTGATATTAGTTATGGGTGGTATTGTCGGCTCAGTAGTTATAATTATGCTATTAAGTATTGTGTCGATTAACGATGTATCGTTTTAGTTATCATTCTCACAAAGGCTTTACATTAATAGAGTTATTAATCGTATTAGTGCTAATTGGCTTAAGCTCATCATTGGTTGTGCCCTCTATGTGGCAACAACTTGAGCAAACCCAATATCGTTCAGAAGTGGCAAAAATAAAATCTTTGGTTAACTACTGTCGCCATTACGCCTATTACAAAGGTGGAGTATTAGAAGTCAGAATCAATAATAACAACCTCTCAATAGAAGATCAAAACGACGGAGAAGTTTTACGTGTGCTTGAATTTAAAACACTCAGCTTTGAAAAACAAACGTTACGTGTTGACCAACAGTCTAACTTCAACAGTTATACGCTAAGCATTATTAGAAAAGGTGAGGAAGTACCGGTTGAAATTAAAATATAAGCAGCGCGGAATGACACTTATTGAAGTACTTATCGCGGGTATTATTCTTTTTATTTCTATTAGTGTTATTAGTATGGTTACTCGTACTAAAATATTGAACGAGCAAAGATTAGCAAAAACAATCGAACATGCCTACTTGGCTGAGTTTTCTCAAGGAACTATTAAATACCATCTTGAATACACTCAAGAAAGACAAGGAACATTCTTAATTGCTAATACTGAATATCAGTGGTCTGCACGTATAAAAGAAGCTAAACCGCCAATGAGAGAGCTTAGTAATTCTGAAAGTAGAAGGGTGACACCAAAAGACCTTTTAACGCTTTATGATATAACAATTACACCAGTTGGTAATAAAAAGGCTATTTTTGAGTATTCCGAGCTATTGTGGGCAATTCAATGAAAAAATATAAAGGTTATACGCTCATTGAAGTACTTGTTGCTATGGTTATTTTTAGTATTGTAATGACGTTAGCAGTTTCGTCGTATCGATACTTTTTTACTGCAACAGGTGATAAAAATAAACAGGCTTATGCTCTTAGCCTACTCACACAACGTAAAATAATTAATACTAGCATTAGAGCAATTGAACCCTATTATTACCTTAGTTTTAATAACAAGTCTAAATTGTTTTTTCACGGTAAAAAAAATAGTGTTTCGTTTATTTCATATACCTCTAGTTACCTAAATGAACCTTTAGTTATTGCTACCCTTTTTATTGCTAATTCAGGCAAAGAACTACGCTATTGTGAACGCGCACTAGGAAGTATATCACTTCAAAATTATCAATTTCGTGATTCTGATTGTCATGATAGTAAATTATATTTGACGGGGGAAAATATTAGTTTTGCTTATTTTAGTTGGAAAGATGCGTATGAGTTAGATAATTATAATTCAGAATATCTTAATATTTCAGTGCGACCTCAGCCTATATGGCGAGACGAGTACAGAAGTGCTGAAACATTAACGTTACCATTGTTCATTAGAATAAAAGCCGCGATTGAAAAAAGCTTAATACCCAGTGAGTTTATGTTTAAAATGCCGCAAGAACTGCCACAAGCGAAGCGAGATAAAAATGCAACCTCAGGGTAAATTTCATAACCAACAAGGTGCAGCATTACTGATTGTTATAATGATTACCGCTATAATGTCTATTATTATGACATTAATGCTACATCAAAGTCGGTTAGATATGAAACTAACGGGGTTGGTTAAGCATAGAACATTAGCAGAAATCAGTCTAAGAAACACACAGGCTAACTTTACTTATGACCTTATAACGTCACCGTTGCATCTGGTTGGCCCAAAATATGTTTCAGACTCGGTAATATTTGAGTCTTTGGTAGATGACTTCAAAGGTTCTGCTTCAACTAATGGTGCAGTATCTATCGCAGTACAAGACTTAGGTGGCTTAGTCTCTCTGTTACCGTTAGATGAAAAAAATTTTAATAAATTGCTAATTACTCAAGGTTACACTAATGAAGATTTATTAGCATTTAAAGACAGGTTGGACGACTGGCAAGATGCTGATTCTCTTACTCGACTTGAGGGTAAAGAAAATGGCGATTATCTTAACTACCCTTTCTTTCCATCAAACATGCAAATTCAGAACGTAACAGAACTCGCCTATATGCTTGAACCCAGTCTTTATAATAAAATATCTCCTTGGCTAGTTCTTTATGGTCAAGGCTATATTAATAGACAATATACGCCTGAGGCTTTATACTCCGCGGCTGGAATACATATAACAAATAATAAAGAATATGCTCTACAATCAGCGTCTGAAGGGGGGTACAACTACCCTTCTGGCCGTTATTTGGTTAAGTTATCATTTGATGACAAGGGTGTTTCTTTAAATAAACAATTTCTCTTAACTAGGGGGCTGGAAACTTTGCAGCCTTTTTTCATAACCAATGAAAAATTATTTTAGACGTTTTTTTTGTATAGAAAATTATTTTAGTATTGGCTACGCTTTTAGTGAAAAAAATGGATTATTTCATTTAAAAAAACCAATTAAAAAACGAGTATTGGCTAATATTTGTTTACTCGAACGTGATTCATACTGGCAAGCTGAACGCCATTACAGCAATATTAATATTGCTGATTTACCTAAACTAATTAAAGCAGAAGCAGCAACAATAGCACCCTTTTCAGGCACTGTTTTTTGGCAAATAAAAAAGGTTAACACAACACAAGCAAATGTAGTTTACTTTGCGGTACCTAAAGAATATATGGCCGCGATTAATAAAGAGTGTCAGTTTGTTTACCCTTTAGATAGTAAACCATTAAATAATGAAAAAAATATCGACTTTATTTCGAATATAAACAACTCAGGTAACATTGATAACAAAGTATTGGAGGTTGGTAAAACGAGTTTTTATAACCTCGTTGGCTTTTATGTAACTAAAGCAAAAAACGAGGACCAGAAAAAACAACGTATTTCTCTTAAACAACTGCTTGTATTTAGCTTTTCTTGTGTCTTTATTTTTACATTAATATCGTCAATTTATCTTAATATGAGTTTAAGCTACTACAAAGATCTGGTGATTAATAATAAAGGGGCTGTAAACCAATCTTTAAGAACCCAAAGTGAATTAAAAACAAAATATCAATCTAAACAAGAATTTGATTTATTTGCACAAGAGAATAGAAATGTACTTTCAATACTTAGTGATTTTAGTTTTGAAGGTGAAAAGTATAATATTCAAAGAGTTGATCTACATCCGAAAGGAGTTAAGCTCACCGGTACTTCTGAAACATCGGCAACTAACCTTTTAGCTATTTTATTAAAACAACCTTCAGTTAGTAGTGCTAAGTTCTCTAGAGCAGTTTCAAAAAACCGCTCAGGTGAAGATGTATTTGTGATAGAGGTAGTATTCATATGAGCGGTTTTTCATTGAATTTAAAGACTGGCGGAATAATCACTATAATTATTATATTATTGTCAGAATTTATAGTTTTACCTTGGTTTGAGTGGGTTGATGAAGCAAGAGCCACTATTAAGGCTCAACAAGCGACTTTACTTAAACAGCAAAAATTAATTGCCAAAGCTGTTATTCTAGAGCAACAAAGAAAAGTACTTGAAACTGATTTCACTAATGAGTTAGCTGATTTTGTAGTTATAAAACACAAAGAAGACTCTGCTGTTGTTTGGCTTAAAGAAGTAGAAAGTCACTTAACCAAGTACGATTTAAAAGTGAATAGGAAATCACCATTGCGAGAAATTGAAATTAATCAAGAGTTTGCTGTATTTTCTGGCAGAATTAATGTTACTGGAAGTTATAATAAGGTATTAAATTTACTTGAAAAACTTGAGAATTATCAAATAGGCAACAGAGTAAGGCAATTACGTTTAAATAGTAATAAAGCCACATCTGATGTTGTGACTGCTGACATTGAGTTTTTAAAGGTGTTTAAGCGCTCATGAGAAATATTCTAATTGCTACTTTTGTATTTTTAGGGTTATGTTGGCTTTTTTTCACTACTATCTTAATAACAAACGACAGTATCGACGTACCTGAACAAGCGCCTAACTCTTTAGTGATAGATAAATTTACGCCCCCCGTTACAAACATTGAAAATTTGGCTTTGTTTCTGGGTATTGATTATCAAAAAGATGAAAGCGACATTGAGTTAATAACAACAAGAACCAAAGATGTTGAAGTCGAAATCTTAGTTATATATACCTCAGACAATAAACATAAATTACGTATAAAAACCTTAGTTGAAGGTGAGAAAAAACAATTTGATATGCTGGTAGGGGATAAACTTTATGATTATACCTTAACGGCAATTAATCCAAGTTCTGCAGAACTAAATAATGGTGAGAAACACGTTACTTTAAAAATATTTAAAACCACTATTATTTCAGTCACTGATTTACCGAAGGAAGTATCTGACTCATTATGAACACCTCTTATATCAATATAAAAAAGATAGTTATCACTTTTGCTTTATTTTCTCTTGTAGCCTGTACTACAACAAAGCAAGATGAGGCAATTAAAGAAATAAACCTAAGAGATTCTGAAATTTCTATTAATCCTTCAATACTACGTACTAATGTGATGGACGAAAAAGAATCCGATGATAAAAAGGTAACTAACGATGACTTAAATGGTAAATTTAATGTGACTGAAGTACCTGATTTGGGAGGTATAAATAAGTCTATTGACCAAGCTAAAAAAGATTTACACCTTGAAGGTGAGCCAGTTACTTTTGTTGCTGACCAATTAGGCGTCAAAGAGTTTTCGCATAAAGTATTTAATGAATTATTGAATATGAATTACGTATTAGCTCCCGATTTAGCTGCTTCTAAAACGAGTTTAACCTTAAATATTTCAACTCCTATTTCACGTACCGCTTTTTATGCTTCAGTAAATGAAACCTTAACTCAAAATGAAATAAGCACTTACAGAAAAGATGACATTCTATACCTAGCTAAGGCGTCTCGTAATAACAAAAAAAATAGTATTACATTAGGTATTGGTATTAATGAAATAGATGTTCCCGATATTAGCGGCCCTATTACACATATTGTTCCTTATACTTATAGTGAAAGTCGTAATATTAGTAGTATTATGAAAAAGCTTTCTACGGCGCAAGTTACGATTAATTCATCACAAAAGTTAATTATTTTAGAAGGCGAACGTAAAGAAATAATTCGTGCTTTAAAAATTATTAATATGTTAGATGTCCCCCGCGCTTTCGGTCGAAAAATACGATTATTTGAATTTGCTCACGTAACACCTGAGGATGCAATCAACCAAATAACAGAGTTGTTAAAAGAAGATGGATTCTCAATTAATACTCCTGCTGACATTTCCTTTGTACCAATGACTAGAATTAACTCTTTTGTTGCTTATGCTGCAAGTGAGGAGGTAATTGATAGAATTCACTACTGGGCAAAAAAACTTGATGTACCATTAGCTGGCGATCAAAAACAATACTTTGTTTACAAACCTCAGTATGCTAAAGCAGAAGATATGCAAACGGCACTTAAAAGTCTTTTAAGTGGGGCTCCATCTAATACATCACCAAATAGTGGTAGCGATCAAAGTAAGAATAGTGCGCGTAACACTACCTCAGGAGTAAAGACGCAATTTAGTTTAGATAAGCAACAAAATGCTTTAATTTTTAACGTTACACCAATTGAATATAAAAAGATTTTATCATTGTTAGAAAAGATCGATGTGTTACCTGGGCAGGTTATTTTAGATGTTACTATTTTAGAAGTAACGCTTAAAGATGATATGAAATCGGGCATCGACTGGCTTTATGATAACTCCACCAATAAATCTAATTTAGCTAAAGTGGACCTTTTGAGTTCAGGGTCTATTGCAGGTGTTTTCACTTCAGGTAATTGGCAAGCCAACTTAAATTGGAGCGAAGAGCAAGATGATGCAAGAGTTATTTCGAGACCTTATTTAATTGTTCGTGATGGACAGTCGGCGTCTATTAGTTCTGGTGATCAAATTCCAATTATTACCCAAGTGGTTGAAGATGTAGGTAACACAGGGTCAGTTTCAAATTCTGTTCAATATCGCTCAACAGGTGTTAATGTATCAATTACCCCGACAATTAATTCAAATGGCGTTATATCATTAAGCATAACTATGTCTGTTAGTAGTAGTAAAGCTAGTGCGAATACACAAGTTCAAACGCCTACCATAACTAACCGTGCAATTAACACTGAAATTATTTCACGAAATGGGCAAACAGTAGCGTTAGGTGGTTTAATTCAAAAAAATAAAAATGCTATTGAAAATGGCGTTCCCGTTTTAGGTTCTTTACCTATTCTAGGTAAATTATTTTCTAGTACTACCGATACATTTACACGTACTGAGCTAGTGATGCTTATTACAACTAAAATTGTTCATGACTCAGTTCAAGTAGATGAATTCAGTGAGGCTATGTCTGAATTATATAGCGCACCTATTGTTATAAAGTAGATTAAGCTATAACAATAAAACCAAACAATCAGCCTATAAACTTCCATTTATAGGCTGATTAACTTTTATAGTTTATTAATATTTATTTTTTACTCTACTAGCAAGTACGTTAACTATATTAATTGCAGAAGTTGCACTATCACATTATAATTCTTTAGCTTTTATCTAGTAGTGTCTTTCGTATTCACACTTGCCCAATTAATTTGTAATTATGCTTAAGAAAAACGAGACACCTTAATATTTTGCTTTCCTTTATAAACTCCTTAAAAAAAAGCAAGTTAATTAGAAACGTACTCATTGTCAGCAGTGGCACTGCTGGCGCACAGTTAATTTCTTTACTTGCCTCCCCGATAATCACTCGTTTGTATACGCCTGAAGCAATTGGAATGCTTGGAAGTTTTATGGCAATTGTAGCTATTTTATTACCCATTGCGGCATTAAGTTACCCTATCGCAATTGTTTTACCTAAAACTAATGACGATGCGATTAAGGTTGCGAATAACTCTTTAAGGATATCAATCGTTTTCACTGCGATATTATTTGTCGTTATTCTTCTTTTTCAGGAAAAATTAATTACCTTTTTAGGCATGGAAGGTAGCAGCACTTTATTTATAGCGCTGAGTTTACCTTGTGCGGTATTAGTCAACACTCTCCTTATTATTTGTACGCAATGGGTAATTCGACATAAATTATTCGCGATGAATGCTCAAGCTATAATCGCGCAATCATTCGTACTTAACAGCTCTAAGGTGCTGTTAGGTTTTGTCGCTCCTTTTGGTAAAGTGCTAATTGTGCTCACTATTCTAGGTGCATTTTTACAAAGTTTATTTTTATTATTCTCGTTCTCGGCTAAATCTAAATCCAACGAAGACTTGAAACTACCACTAGATGGCTCTTTTAATAAAAAATTAATTAAACGCCATAAAGAATTCCCTTTTTACCGAAGCCCTCAAGGCTTACTCGCTAATGTTAACCAAAATATTCCTGTGATATTATTAGCTAGCTTATTTGGCGCAGCCTCGGTAGGGTTTTATGCGATTTGTCGAACTGTTTTACAACTACCTGTCACACTTATTGCCAAGTCTGTAAATGATGTAATTTATCCACAAATCAACCAAGCAAGTATTAATAAAAGACTAATAAGCCCGTTAATTATTAAAGGAACGTTATGGTTGTCACTCTTAGGAGTTGTGCCTTTACTTTTATTCATTATTGCTGGACCCCAACTTTTTTCGTTAGTATTTGGGGACACTTGGCAAAAGGCCGGTGAACTATCACAATGGCTTACCGTTTGGTTTTATTTTAATTTTATCAATCGTGCCTGTGTTGCCGCAATTCCCGTATTAAAACTAGAACGATTTTTGTTGCTTAACAGCCTACTTAACTTTGTTTTGTCTAGCTTGGGTTTTTATATTGGTTATAAAACTTTTGATAGTGATGTTTATGCAGTTGCCTTGTATAGTTTCTTTGGAGTTATCCCTCAGATCGCAATCATTTCATTTGTTATTTATCGTGCAAAGCAGCATGATAGCCGTTTGCTTCGTTGGAAAGAAGATACTGGGAGTTTAATGTGAAAAAGATAGTGCTATATGGCGCATTTGATAGATATAATTATGGCGATAACATTATGCCAATATTATTTGAAATGTTTATTGAGAAGTATGCAAGTCACCTCTTAAATGAGTTTTCTTTTGAATATGCGGCAATTAGCAACTCAAACCTTAGCAATTACCTCTGTAAGAAAACAAAAAGTATCAATACCTTGACTAATAGCTTGCCCGAAGGTTCGGTTATTGTTGTGGTTGGTGGTGAAGTGTTATGCACTAAGAATCAATCATTATATTTACATATGCAGGGAAATGGCTTACATCACTTTGTTCTAAAAGTTTTTCGCAAGCTACTGCCAAATTTGTTCGAAAAATATGCCAATGCGCGTTATTCAAGCCGATGGCAATACCCTTTCATTCCTCCTAAAGCTGTATTTTCTCAACCTGTTAAGGTTGTATTTAATACTGTTGGCGGTGACGTGAAAAGCTTATCGGAAACTGAGTTAAAAGATATTTCTTCTAGGTTTTCACAGGCGAGTCATATTTCTGTACGTGATAAAAGAACCTTTGATGAAATCAGTCCGCTTTATAAAGACACTGTTTTAGCACCTGATTCAGCCTATATTATGTCTGATTTACTTGGGCAGGATGAGATACTAGCTAAGGCTGGTGATAAAATTGCTAAAAGGTTACCTGAGCGGTACTTAGTTTTTCAAGCGGCTCCGGGGAAATTAGGTTGTTCAGTTAGTGATTTAATTGCTTTAGTTGCAGATTTAGCTAAGACTAGCGATAAAAAAATCGTTTTATTGCCCATAGGTTATGCTTCGGGTCATGATGATTATCATTTACTAAAAAAAATACACAAAGCTTTACCAGAAAAAACAGTGTTATTACATGATTTAAATATTTGGGAAATAATGTACGCGATTAAAAATGGCGATGCATTTTTTGGCACCAGTTTACATGGTGTTATCACAGCAATGTCTTATTGCGTACCTCATTTTGGTATTAATCCTAAAATACAGAAACTAGATGCTTTTCTTCAAGAATGGAGTATTGCGCCTTTTAATCAGTGTTATAACATAAGTGATTTAGTAAACTTACCTTTCCTTATCACTCCAAGCAGTATTGAGCAACTCGAAGGGAAATCGTGTGATAATATTGAACAAGTTAAAATGAATTATCAGACGCTAATAAAGGCTATGTTAGAAGATTAAAACTAAGTTTTAATCTTCTAAGCAATCGCGCTTAGTTTTTTATATTCAACTTAGAAATAGTGTTATCTTCCATTAAATACCATGTATTATTTTTGTGCGCGACTTTACCTAACGAGAAGCCTATGGGGAATATCTCACCATTAGGCTTACTGAAATACCTTAAGCTATCAAAAATAAACATAGCCTCACCATTACTGCCAAGGGCTTCCAAATAACCTGAAGATCGGTTGTTACTGTAAAAATTTGTTCTTTGCAGTATTTCTCCATCAGGTGAACGGGCCCAATAGTTGTTACCAATGTTTTCGGGGTTGTCTAAGTATATTAGCCAGCCATTGTTAAACTGGTAGTGATTTTTAGTTAGATAAAACTGGTTACTATTGGGTGAAAAGTAATAGTTAAACTCGGTTGCAAATATTTCTTCATTACCATCATGTAAACCAATAGAAAATACACTATCGCTGATTCCATATGGCTTTTTTGCATAAAAAAATATAGTGCCGTCAGTTTTGGGACTACTCGTGAACTCTAATGACCTAATAGCGTCTTTACCGTCATAAATTTTCCCTCCATCCATGACCTTACCATTATTTGTCACCGCATATTCGCAACTTGGGGTGCCAGTTTTTAATACCTGATTAGTAGCAGTTGAAGAGGTTCTTCTATATAAAGTATCGTTATCACAAAATACTAAGTAATCGCCTGAGCTCTCAATAATACTAGTGATGCCAAATGAAAATAGCTCACTTTGATGCCACTGGTATGATTTGAAGTACTCGGTGCGGAAAACAGCCCCGGTAGAGGTTAATGAATATTCATCATTACGTAGTCGATTACCTGAAGGGACGTTAATGTTATCTACAACATCAGATGATAAATTGGCAATATGCAGTTGATGGTAAATATTTCCTTGGTAAGGTATTTCATCGAGAATTAATGCTCTTTCGCCGTCAAAATCTAGAATTGAGCCATCGAATTTTTTAATTAGCACTTTCTCAACATCATGTTCATTAACATACAGATTTAAAGTTTGAGTAGTAACTTGCCCTGAGTTAGTTTTTCCTTCAATGGTTAACAAAATTTTTTCATTCATTAAAGTAGATAAATCGATGACTTCATCCAATTGGTTGGTGGCAGAAGCGATAGTAGTCTCTTGATTTTTAACCGTGATCTGACAATCCTCTGTACTATCAGCACAACTGATATTAAGAGGCAATTTTGAGGGGATAGAATCGTAATTTTGAAGCGAGTTCGTATCGATTATTGGTAGGTTATCTATTGTAATTTGCTTACTCAGGCTTGATGTTTTACCAAAAATATCTTCGGCGGTAACCGTGAGTGTGTAATTACCATCAATTTTACCGGCTAATGGCAGATAGCCTGAAACTATTACTTCTTTTTTAGTACTGTCAAAGTAACTAAAGGACTTTAGCAAATTACTATTTTCTAAGACGCTAGCGGTTACTCTTCGGATGCTATCGTGAGAGATTATATATACAGAAATATGAATGTCATCTTGCACTTTGGCACCATCAAAGGGGTTTCTAAAACTAATAACCCTAATTGGTACAATTTCTACGGTTACTGTGCTATTTACTCTGACCCCTGCTGAATTTTCTACCGTTAGAGTATAAGTTGTTGTGTTGGTGGGCCTTACTGTTTTGCCGTCGCCCGAATTAATATTACCTATACCTAAATCAATACTGCCTTCTCCATTTTCAAAAATGGCGGTCAGTTCTACAGCTTCACCATTGGTGATTTGTGGTAATGATGCGGTAAAGCTGTTTATAACCGGTGCAGGTATTGGATCTTGTGTTGATTCATCACTACTACTTCCGCCACTACCACAGGCAGTGAGTAATAAGATAAAGGTTAATAAAAGACTAAAAGTGAATTGTTTGTTCATAGTCCCTGCAAATAAATTTATGTATTGTGGGGTAGATAATATCAGAATTAATTTGTAAAGAAATAAGCAGTTAAAGGATGTTAAGCTTTATTAATTCGCAATAATAAAGTCTAGGAAAGTCGATGTAAACGTTGAAGGCCTAGCTTATGCTATTTTGCTAGGCTTTCAACGCTCAGTCATCAAAACTAGGTAAGCTTTTCAATGCAGTCCTTTAACTGCTCTGTCCAATGACAGCTTGGCTCAATTGGGTATGAATTACTTGCATTTAATAAACTAAAAGTAGGTCGTTTTGCTGGTGTTGGATAATTACTGGCAGGTATAGGCTTAATAGGTATTTTTTTTGTTAATAATTTGTTGTTAAAAGCAATATCTTGAATTGCCACAGCAAAGTCATACCAAGAGGCTACACCGTAGTCACTCCAATGGTAAATTGGCTTAACAGTTTCATGTATACAGAGTTTCCATAAAAACTTAGCCAAACCTTCTGCGTAGGTAGGACAACCTATTTGATCACAAACAACACCAAGTTCTTCCTTTTCTTGCATCAGTCGCAGCATGGTTTTAACAAAATTATTACCATAAGATGAATATAACCAAGAAGTTCTGATAATAGCGCTATTTTCTGGGTAGTGTTCAGCTATTGCTTGTTCACCTGCTAATTTTGATGCGCCATATACGCTACAAGGGTTCGTGTCGTCATCAACATTGTAGGCTTTGTTCTTTTCGCCATTAAAAACGAAATCAGTCGAAACATGTAATAACCTCGCATTACTTTGCTTCGCAATTATGGTAAGGTTTTCTACTGCTTGTTTATTTAACAAATAAGCAGCATCACTGTCACTTTCGGCTTTATCTACTGCTGTGTAGCCTGAGGCATTAATAATAACGCTGGGTTTAAAAACATTAACCGCTTTTTCAAGTGACGTGATATCACAAACATTAACATCGTCTCTACCTAAGCAAAGATATTCGATATTGGTAGGTTTTTGGTTGATGAGTTCATTTGCTAATTGGCCACTTTTTCCAATGATTAATACATTCATTTTTCGTTGTCCTAAAAAAGGCAGCGTAAGTGCTGCCTAAATAATCTTTTATTATACTTTTAGCTACCTAATCTTTCTCGTTGGTAGCTACCATCTTGAACATGTTTGCACCACTCCAGGTTTGCAAGGTACCATTCGACCGTTTTTTTCATGCCCGAAGTAAAGGTTTCTTCTGGGTTCCAACCTAGTTCAGAGCTAATTTTATTGGCATCTATAGCATAACGAACATCATGGCCAGGTCTGTCCGCAACATAAGTAATTAGCTGTTTGAAATCGGTAATACCTTCAGGCTTATCTTGCACTAATTCATTTAGATGATTACAAAGCGTATTTACTACTTCAATGTTTTGTTTTTCGTTAAAACCGCCAATATTGTAGGTCTCGCCAATTTTACCTGTTTCAACGACACAGAATAATGCTTTTGCGTGATCTTCAACGTATAACCAATCGCGAACTTGCTTACCGTCACCATAGATAGGCAGTTTCTTGCCATCAAGGGCGTTTAAAATGATTAAAGGAATGAGCTTTTCTGGAAAATGGTAAGGGCCATAGTTATTTGAACAGTTAGTTACCACAACGGGTAGCTTGTAGGTGCGACACCAAGCTCGAACAAGATGATCCGATGCAGCTTTTGAAGCAGAGTAAGGTGAACTCGGGTCGTATGAAGTTTCTTCGGTGAATAAACCTGTATCACCTAAATCGCCATACACTTCATCAGTTGAAATGTGGTGGAATCTAAAAACTTGTCTGGCTTCATCTGAAATTGAAACAAAGTAGCTTCTAGCGGCTTCTAAAAGTGAGTAAGTACCAACAATATTGGTCTGGATAAACTCACCTGGACCGTCGATTGAGCGGTCGACATGACTTTCAGCTGCTAAATGCATGATGTAATCAGGCTTAAACTCTTTTAGCTTATTTGTAACAAATGCTTGGTCACAAATATCACCTTGCACAAAGTGATAGCGTTCACTATCATCAATCGATTTTAATGACTCTAAATTACCTGCATAAGTTAGCTTGTCAAAGTTCATTACTATGCTATTTGTTTCATTAATTAAATAACGAATTAGGGCTGAACCAATAAAGCCAGCACCACCAGTTATAAAAATTCTTTTGCTCATAATATTGTTCTACTTTTAATGTAATTAATTTTAATGCTATAGGTAGTATTGTGCATCTTTAAATCGTTTACCCACTTCATCTTTTGCTGACAGTAAGGGCTTGTCACCTGCTGGAATAGGCCAATCTATCGCTAAATCTGGATCGTTCCAGAGTACGCTTTGTTCAAATTCAGGCGCATAATAGTCAGTGCACTTATAAACAAATTCAGCAGATTCAGAAGTTACATAAAAGCCATGGGCAAATCCAGCAGGCACCCACATTTGTTTTTTATTTTCAGCAGATAATAAGGTTCCAAAAGCTCTACCAAAACTAGGGCTATTTTTTCGCATATCAATAGCTACATCGTAGACTTCACCATATATAACGCGTACTAATTTCCCTTGAGCTTGCTTAAGCTGATAGTGCATACCACGTAATATTCCGTGAGATGACTTACTATGGTTGTCTTGTACGAAAGAGACGTCAGCAATATTTTCTTTGAACCAATCATCACGAAAGGTTTCTAGAAAAAAACCTCTATCATCACCAAATACTTTTGGTTCTAATACTTTCAAATCAGGAATGCTTGTTTCAATAATATTCACTAAAATACTCTCTCATCAATTAGCTTGATTAGATATTCACCATAACCACTTTTACGAAGTGGTTCGGCTAATTCTCGTAATTTTTCTTCGGAGATCCAACCATTACGAAAAGCAATTTCTTCAGGGCAATTAACTTTTAATCCTTGACGCTTTTCTACTGTAGCAATAAATTGCGCAGCGGCTAATAAGTCATCATGAGTACCTGTATCTAACCAAGCGGTACCACGGCCCATAATTTCAACTTTTAGCTCACCTGCTTTTAGGTATTGATCAATAACGTCGGTGATTTCTAATTCACCTCTTGGAGATGGTTTAACATTTTTAGCAAACTCTACGACTTTTGAATCAAAGAAATATAAACCAGGAACAGCATAGTTTGATTTTGGTTCGCTCGGTTTTTCTTCAATTGAAATAGCAGTACCCACACCATTAAATTCAACGACACCATAGGCTCTTGGATTAGCAACATGATATCCAAATACAGTACCACCAGTTTCTTGCATGCAAGCGTTTTGTAATGACTTACTTAAGTCGGTGCCATAAAACATATTATCACCCAACACTAGCGCTGCGGGAGAGCCTGCTAAAAATTCTTCAGCAATGATAAATGCTTGAGCTAGTCCATCTGGATTAGGCTGGGTAGCATAAGTAATACTGACGCCAAAGGAGTCACCATTACCTAATAAATTTTCATATCTGTGAATTTCTTCTGGCGTTGAGATCACAAGGATCTCTTGAATACCGGCTTGCATTAAAGTAGCAAGTGGATAATACACCATAGGCTTGTCATAAACAGGCATTAGCTGCTTGCTGACAACTTTTGTTAAAGGGTAGAGGCGTGTGCCGCTGCCACCAGCTAAAATAATTCCTTTACGCATTTGTTAATACCTTATAGATAAAGTTTTAGTTCAATAAATCAAAATACTGCTGTTTTACGATTTTCCATGTGTAACGACGTTGCGCTATTTCCAACATATCTTCAGCATTATTAAGTGAACTTGATTGATTAATATTATCAACGAGTTCATTTGTTGTAGAAAAATAATTTGCATTGTCTTCAGTGCTAGCCCGGTTGTAATTACAATCAAAGGCTAAAATATCTTTGTTAAAGTGCATCATCTCAACTAGGGAAGGATTAGTTCCTCCTGCGGAGTGACCATGAACATAAAACGAACATTTTTGTCTTATTTCAAATAATGTTTCGAGATCATAAACAGGTGACATTATATCGATATTTTCGAACGTTTGGTATTTTGCTTTCATATTTCTCCCAAAATCACTGTTATTCCAATTACCGATAAAGGTTAAATTTTTATTTGTCTGACTAAAGCTCTCTAAAATCATCTCAACATTATTTTCTGGCTCTATTCGACACAGTGCCAGCGCATAGTCGTGGTCATCCAATGCTAACTCATTAACAATAGCGTGGTCACCACCATAAGCAATGACTTCAGAAGTCACGCCGTATTCGTCACTTACGTAATCAGCGATAGCTTGATTATCGGCAATAACAGTATCGGAGTATTTAACAGCAATTTTTTCTGAAAATTTAAGAAACTTCTTGGTGAAACTGCCCCACTTGTCTCTGCGCCATTCAAGTCCATCAATATTAGTAACTATTTTTACTTTCGAAAATAACTTTAAAACAGGCAGACAGATTGCACCTGACACCCCTAACAGTAAAATGTTATCAGTACCTTTAAATGCGGCATGAAACAGTGAAATTATGTCATATGGGATGCTCTGAAAACCGTTTGCATTTAGGGGGATATAATATAAACGAGCATTTTTATAATAAGCTACCTTTTTAGTATAACTTTGACTCGAACAGTAAACGGTTATTTTATTTTCACTCTCATTCTCATCAAGCAGGTTTTCTACTAATGTTTCAAACCCTCCATAACAAGCGGGTACTCCAACAGTACCTATAATTGAAAAATTAATCATGCGCATTTTTTTCTCTTATTTTGATTACTCGACAAGGTATTCCTACAGCAATCGAATATTCAGGAATAGATTTACTCACAATACTTCCAGCACCGATAACACTACCTTGACCAATTGACACGCCATCCAGAATTGTGACATTAGCTCCAATCCAGACATCTGACGCTATGGTTATTCCTTGTCGTGTTACACCTTGTGTTCTTATTGGCGTATCAGTTTTTGAAAATACGTGGTTCTCTGACAAGATTTTTACATAAGGTCCTATTATCACATCATCGCCAATGGTTACTCCACCTTGACCATTGATAAAATTGTTATGACCTAAACCGGTGTTATTTCCTATTCTTATCCCCTCCCCTAAATTAGATATAACCCCAGTACAGCGAATAAAACAATCGTCGGGGATATTAACATTCTTCCCGAGTTCTATACCTTTTTTACCTAAGCACTCTATTGTTACAGATTTCCCTATTGTTACCGTACCATTAAGTTTTAGCATAGAACTATATTTGATATCGGTTCGCTTGTTTTTAAACATCCAAACAGGCTTACGAAATCGTATTAATTGGAATATCAAACCTCGTAAAAATGAAAAGAAATGTTCGAATATTATGGTCAAGATAACTGCAGAGGTTAGCTGTTTATCTAATGTATAATCAGGAGATTTTTTTACTTTGCGGATTATTAAGTTCACTATCTTAGCTAACACGCGCCCACCTCACATTGTTCAAACATATACCTTGCTTTATATTGCCAAGTCATGTGTTCAGGTATGGTTCGGCTCACTTTATTATTACCTTTTAATAGCGCATCGTTAAATGAAGAGACGAAGTCTTCTTTATCGACTATAAATACACTTGAGCTATCATTATAACGTTGAATATCGCCAATACAGGTAGAAACAATGCTACTACCAGAAGCAAGATATTCATAAAATTTAATAGGATCACCACCATGCTGTTTATCTACTAAATAGGGAATAATACAAACGGTTGCGTTAGTAATGTATGCAGGAAGGGAATCGTAGTGTACATCTCCGACAAAAATAACATTAGAGAACTCAGCAAGCTCTTTATCGGGTTGACCTTCCAAGATCTTTCCTAGGAAGTAAAAATCAACCTGTGGATTGGCAACAGCAAGATCTCTCACAAGCTCTATATCAAACATGGATTGCATTTTACCTGCATAAACAGCAATTTTCTTATCGTTACTTTGACTTTTTAAGTAACACTCAGGTAGTGGGTAGTTGTTTTGAAAACGTTCAACATCTACACCATTGGCCATAAACTCAACACGTTTATTATCGGCACAATTAAAATAACCAAGCGAATCTTTACCGTTGAAAAAAATACTCTCGTAGCTGTTGATTATTTTATTGTACTCAGTTCGTAATAACTCTCTTAACGCCGCATATGAGTCATGTTTACAGAAGTTATCTACGCCATCGAATACTTTTTTTCTTGGGGATAAAAACTCTACCGTTTCTCTAGTTAGAGGAGAGGATTCATAACTTACGAATTCTTTGCATGCTAGTATAGAAAGAGCTTTTTCTATTAACTCTTTGTTTCTAGAATAGAGTTCACTGATAAAGCCTTTACCTTTAAGTATTGGTTTAATAAGTGATAAGTCTAAGATATCTATAATATAAACCTTATCACTGATTTTTTGGATAGTCATAGTGCTTGTTGAGTATATAACAGTACCAGCTGTCTTAGAGGTTTTACGCCTTAATAGTACTTCTAACAGTAATGTCGGGCGATTAATGATGATCACTTTTTCGACAGCAGGGTCTTTAATGCTCTGGCCGTATATATGAGAGTCTCTTGTGCGAAAACCTTCTAGCAAGCTTAATTTATAATCATGAAATGGAAAGAATACAATATTCATTTGTTAGCCTTTATTTTCTTACTCAATGTAAAACCACCACACACAGCTTTTAAAAATATTTTAATTTTTTTCACCTTAAAAGAAAGTAAAAATTGTATTGAAAAAACAGTAGTAAAAATTGCAACATTAAGCAGATATATTAGGATAGACTTATTACGTATGAGACCTAACCAAGTGTTGTTTCTAACCGAGTAATAAAGTTGGATATCAGAAGCATTACTATATCTATTGTTTAATAGTCGAGAACCTTTCTTTAAATGAAAGCTCTCTTCAAGATCTTCTATTAAGAATACTTCTGAGAATATAATTTTAAAATTATATTTAGATACTAAACGGTGTGTATATTCATAGTCATCAGCATAAAGATAAAGCTCTTTTATCGGTAGCATCCCAGTATTTAAAGCTTGTCTACTTAATAAAAGGCCACCATAAGGAGCTGCGACAAGATCACCTTGGTAGGTTGGTTTGTTTTTTTCTAAAAATGGTAAGCAATCACGGCCGAGAAATGAATTGGAACTGCCGAGCACATACTCTGGTTTTTGTAATTCTTTCGCTATTTTAGGTAGCGCTCTATCAGGTCTATGAAAGTAATATAATTCGTCTTTATTAATTTTAATACTAATTATGTTTTCACAGCAGTCTTTTGGTACTAGGTTGTCATCATCAAGTAATAAAACATATTCAGAATTATCATGTTCAATTAAATATTGTATCAATTCATAGTAACCTCCTGCAGAACCGAGGTTATCTTTAGAAAATAAGATTATTATGTGTTGCTGCTTATATTTCTCATTAAGTTTTTTATAATTTGAAGGAGATATCCCATTGCAATAAATATAAATATTAGAGAAATTTTGTTCGACCAATCGTTCTATCGATTGAAAGAGAAAATGGAGTCTATCACCATAAGTAAGTGTAGCAGCGGCTATGTTTTTTGACATAATAATAATCTAGTCATAGTTTACTGATGACTTTTTAAACCTTTATTTGAGGGAAAAGTATAGAAAATTCTTTTATTATACTCTGTTTTAAATACTAAAAGTATTGGAAAGCTCCAATAAAAAACAAGGAAGATGTTTTCATAAAAAGAGTTGTTTAATATCATTGCAAATAGTCCGCCTACAAACAGGGTAAGACCTGCAGCAATCTCATTATTAGGCTTTTTATTATAAATTCGTTTTAATTTAACAAAAGTTAAGCTAACAATGATTACAAAGAGCATTAGCCAAAAAATGCCATTTTGGCTAATGAAATAGTAAAAACCATTATCTAGATAAAATGTAGTTTCAGCGAGACCTTGTACAAAACCTTTTCCTAATAGTAATTCGACGTAATTGTCAGGGCTTAAAAAATCTACCCACGCATTAAACCTTACACCCAGAGAGCTGAGTTTAGTAAACATACCTGCTGTAGAGGAGTGACCAAAACCATAATCTACAATATTCAGTAATATCGGAGTAAGCAATATGCTAATCAAGATCACGGTAATCACTGTTGATATATAGTAGGTGAATAATGGTTTAAAATAACACCAACAAAAATAAGCAGACAAACTTATGGCAGCTACGGCCATGCCGTTTCTATTAAAAGTCATAACCAATAATGGTAGGATTACTAATATGATAAGTGTTTTTTTAATTGGGGATTTTATATAAAACAGAGCGAAAACTATCATTACATTACAGTAAAGCGCTAAGGAATAAGCAGAATAAAAAATACTACTGAATCGAAGCTGAGTACCACCTTTATGTGTTTGTATTGGGTTTACAATCAAGCCCTTTTTCATCAAAGTAACAAAAAAGTCAGTGACTTCCTTAGGGTTTAAAATAAATGCAACCAATAACGCTGATGTGATAACTAAGGTTATAACCCCTAATAATATGTTTGCTTTTTTGATAGCATCAATCATTTTTTCAGGGTGTAAATAGCCAAGCAAAATAAGAGTAACAGGGATTATTCCCTGAAAAAATAATGCGATGACTAAATTGAAAAAGGTGTATTGATACGAGTTATCGAGCAAATAATACAAAACAAATGTGATATTATTCCAGGTAAAAAATACAATTAACAAGAAAGCTAGCATTGATATTTGCTTTCTTAAATAGACATGAGCTAGTCCAACGAGAAGAATAATTACGTACAGAGGTAAAAATGCGTAGTTCATGTTTACTGGTATAAAGTATGTAAGAATCTTGAAGAAATCTTTTAAAAGTAAACTTAAAACGGTAAACGTTAAAAAATAAAACATGCCACTTTCTTTAATATTAGGGAGTTTCATTATTTATTTTTAAAGAAAAAATCATTAATTTCTAGTAAGCTACGCTGAACATTACGGACAGATTTTTGCTCTTCTTTAATAACATGCTCTTTAACTAAATGAGCTGTTAGGCTTGCTTTCTTGATATTGTTAAATCCATATGCTATCCCATAACGGTCCGTTTCATTTGGATACCATTGCTCTTCACTTTCGCCTTCATTAGGTATAACTACAGATTCACAGCCGCATAATACTGCGAAAATAGAATACGCAGTATATGTGTCGTAAGAAATAAACGTTGTTGACTTTTTAAATACAGCAGCAACTTCTGAATGTGATAATTTATCGACTAATATAGAGTTGTTTAAATCATGTACAATTTCTTTATTTTTTCCTTTCCTTATGCAGTATGCACTACCCTTTCTTGGTGAATCGGTATTCTCTAGATTATAATGCTCTAAGGGATAATGGATTACTT
The DNA here is from genome assembly GCF_057543495.1 of Colwellia sp. SU-HH01217. NCBI lineage: Bacteria > Pseudomonadati > Pseudomonadota > Gammaproteobacteria > Alteromonadales > Colwelliaceae > Colwellia > Colwellia sp. SU-HH01217. The sequence continues at coordinate 76,153 of NZ_BAAJLX010000002.1, forward strand.
TTAGCTCTATATCTGATGTTTTAGACCCTGGATAGTTAAAGTCATCAATAGCACTATTAAATTTAAATAATAACTCACCAGGATTATACATAACTTGCCCCGTATGAAAGCCCGGTTGGTGTAGTAACCAACGGACAACATTTTTTGCTTTTAAAGGGTTCCCCAAAACAAGCTCTGAATAAATAACTACGGAATTATCATCAATAACGGGAAGCTCTTTTGAAGTAATAACAGGTGTATTAAAACTGTTGTTAGTTTGGAAGCCTTTTAATAATGACTTAAATTCAAATTTCAAAAATTTTTTAAATACTTTAAAAAAATTACTTTTATCTATCACGAATTGTTCGCGATGAGAAAGGATCTTGGCATCATAACCGAGCTCATTTAATATATGGCACAATTTATGTAGAACAACAATACCACCACTTTTTTCATTATATGATGGAGCGAAGATAATAAATTTTTGCATAGTAAAGTAAATTAACTCTCAGTAACTAAAGATATTTTATGTACCGCAATAGCGATGTGCTGCCTTATGAGATAACCAGCCAAGATTAAGATACTAACACAGAGCAAGCCAGCAAGAGCTAAAAACAAGAACAACAACCCCCTATTCTCTATGAAAAGCTCAATAACTGGTGAAAAGCTTGACTGTATTAAAAATGAGGCGCCAGATAATATAATAATAGCTGGCATTAATATAGTGCTAAAGTAGCCTTTTAAGTAGTATCTAAATGTATAGCCCCCCCAACAAATCAAGAATAAACTATTATGAACCATCCATAACATAGCAGTACCTTCTCCAGGATAATAGCTTACTACACTTAAGGTTATAGGTATTACAAAAGCACTATATATTGCATATGCAAGGAGATGTTTTTTTAAATTTTTTAAAGTAAATTGAAGTAAGAAAGCAAAATTGACAAATACCGCAGCCACGTTACCAATTGCTAACCACATGATGTACTGATACGCATGCTCTGCAGCAGTGATATTGCCAGTCCATGCCCAAACTAGCTCCTTCCCAAAAATTGAAAGAAAAACACTAAATGGAATAAAAAGCATTGCAGCAAGCAATGATGAATTGATTAAAAGTGTACTATATTTCTTGGTATTATTACTGGATAGTAACGCTGTTAATCGTGGCATCAATACTTGGTTTAGTGGCATATTTAGTGTGAATATCACCCCTGATATTGTAACAGCTAATGAATAATACCCGAACTCATCTAGAGACATAGCCCCTGACAACAGTAATTTATCGATTTGTGATACGATAACCCATAATATTGACAGTGTTGATAACTGTGCTGAAAGTATTAACAAAGTCTTTATCGAAGAGGTGATTGGTGATGCTGATACCTCGACGCTGTTTATCGTTTGTTTAGATTTTAAGTTAAACAGGACTTGTAGACTTCCCCATTCGATAATTGCGATAATTGCTTGATATGAAAAGTATGCTTTTAATGAACTGTCGCATAAATAAAGTATTAACAAACCTGCTGGGTATCGTAACGTAGTATACACAAGGTTATGTATACCTAATGCGCCATGTGACTCTAAGCCAATTAACCCACTTCGCAAAGGGCCGCTTAAGTATTTGAAGCTCAGTGTAACGATCATTGATTGTACGCAAAAGGAAACCAATTCATAAGGCAGGGTTGTTTCAAACCAATGCTTAGAGAATGTTTCAGCGAACTGTGTTCCTACTTTAAAAATAACCGCTGAAATAACTGCAAAAAGGGCATAAATTTTATAAAAATCTTTAAGGAAGCGCTTAAGAGAGTCTTTACACGCTTTCGTGAGCGCAATTTGCCTCGATAATGTTCCACTAACGCCCGCATCAAAAACTTGTAACCACGTCTGTAGTATCAGATAAAACCCTATTAAGCCGAACCCTTCAGCACCAACAAAAGATATCAATAGAGGCGTTAGTGCTAAAGTAATTACTGTGGAATATATTTGAGCTGAATAAGTAATCACTAGCGACTTTTTTAAGTGCACGAAAGACTCTATTTATTTAAAATAATTAAGGATGTGTTTACAGATATCATCTACTTCAGTTAATGATAAACTGAAATACATTGGCAGCCTAACCAGTCGCTCGCTTTCACTTGTAGTATAGATATCAATTCCTGAAAAAGTTCCATACTTAAGTCCAGCCTCAGCAGAATGTAAAGGAATATAATGAAAAACAGAAATAATATTTTTACTCTTTAAATAAGCGATGAATTCTGAGCGACAGTCAATATCTTTAACTTTTATATAAAACATATGTGCGTTATGTACACAATGTTCGGGAATAAAAGGAAGCTCTAATTCATTTGTTTCTAGCAAAGGGGCCAAGCTTGAAAAGTATCTATCCCAAAGACTTAAACGCTTTTCATTTATCGTGTCAGAGTCCTCCAATTGCCCCCATAAGTAAGCCGCTTGTAGCTCACTAGGAAGATAACTACTGCCCACATCAACCCATGAATACTTATCAATCATTCCACGAAAGAACTTGCTTCTGTTGGTTCCTTTTTCTCTAATAACCTCAGCTCGTTCAATAAATAAATCATCGTTAATAAGCAGTAAACCACCTTCACCACCGCTGCTGTAGTTTTTGGTTTCATGAAAGCTAAAAGCCCCCAAATGTCCAATAGTACCTAAAGCTTTTCCTTTGTAACTGCTCATTACACCTTGCGCGGCATCTTCGACCACATAAATATTATTGGTCTTAGCAATATTCATTATGGTATCCATTTCACAGGCAATACCAGCATAATGAACAACCACAATAGCTTTGGTTTTATGTGTAATTGCTGTTGCGATTTTCTCTTCGTCGATATTCATAGTGTCTTTACGTATATCAACAAAAACAACTTTCGCCCCTCGAAGTACAAATGCATTTGCAGTACTTACAAAGGTATAACTTGGCATAATGACTTCATCGCCAGGTTGTATATCGAGTAAAATAGCAGCCATCTCTAGAGCCTGCGTACAGTTAGGCGTCAATAAACATTTTTTTACATAAAATTTATTTTCAAACCATTTTTCACATTTTTTTGAAAAATACCCATCACCAGCCATAGCATTACTTCTTGCTGCTTCTAATAAGTACTTTTCTTCGTTACCTGTATAGGGGGGTTTATTAAACGGTAGCATTAATTTATTTCCATTAAAAATTCTTTTTCAGCTTGTAAAATTGCTTTTTTTCGTTCTTTCATACGCTTGGCAGGTACACCAACATAAATACCCCAAGGTTTTGTTGGTTTGTTTATTAAAGACATAGCTCCTACAGAACAACCGTCTGCTATGTTAGCTCCAGGCATAATAGTCGAAGCAGTTCCAATTATCACATGCTTGCCAATAACAAGTTTACTGAACAATTCATTTTTATATCTTTTTGGGATTAGGCTATTAACCATTGTTTCGCCAGAGTAATCATCAGTTTGAGAGAATATATTAACCCTATACGCTAATGTTGAAAAATCTCCTATTTCAACACCTAGTTTGCCTCCTGCAATTAAACAATAAGGTGTTATATGACAATATTTGCCAATACTAATTTTTCCTGAAAGAACACAAAAATCATCAATTCTGACATTGTCGTTTATCGAGATTTCACTACAGTTGTAAAGACTAGCTTTATCACTGATCTTTACATTTTTACCTAAAAATGAAAACCCCATATTTTGTAACTGAATTTGTGATAAATAAGCCAATGAATTTACCTTTAACGAATATTATAAGAAGTTGATTAATCATAAATGCCAAATTAGTAACTACTATCAAATGCCTAAATTTACTAGCACTAAAATTTACTTAGTCGCTCTTTTTGAAAAAAATCTGAACAACACGATTAATACAGAAAACACCCCTCCTAGAAGCCCACCTAAAATAACTATTAATGCTCGTTTTGGTTTTGCTTTCACATCAGGGACTTGAGGAGGCTGTACAGTTTTAAAAACATATTCGGTCTTCACTTCTGCCAACATCATGTTCTTAGTTTGTTCTTCGATTAACTGATAAAAAATATTTTCCATATTACTATTTTGAATTTTTTGTAATTTTTCAGTTAAATATTTAACGGAATCTTGAGCTTCCTTTTTATCTTGATCACGCATAAAATTATTAATATCTAAAATCAACCATTCTAACCATTGCTGAGCCAATTTTGGAGAGTAATACTCAATTTCTAATGTTACCATAGACGTGAGTTTAGATTGTGAGACTGTGAATATTTTACTGAATGCTTTGTACGACTCCCAAGGAGATGGCTCAGTCTTTTTAGGGTACTTTACAACCCGTGTCCATTTTTGGTTTTTAACATCATAAATATTCTCATCATACGTTAATCGCCCAGAGGTGTAATCCCACCCATCTGCTGCTATAAGCGGAACAGTTAACTGATGCCTATCAATAAACCCCTCTATAAATGTTCTTGTTCTCAGTACTTCTATAGCTAGTGCTGTTTTATCTATAGTATCTCCACCAACAAGATTTAACCCTGCCATACTCGCTAACCCACCAAATTTCCCAGCTAAACTAGCTAAGCCACCGGACCCACTATCTGAAGAAACAGGGGCCATAGTTGAGGAAGCCTTATAAATATCAGGTGTTGATAAAGCTATTGCTATAGAGCCTAGAGTAAATAAAATACCGAAGAATAAGATGAGCAATTTTCCAGCCCAAATAGCAGATATAAGTTCACTAAAGGTTACCTCATTTTCTTTGTTATTTTGCTCTACTGGATCAAATAAGGAAGAGGCTATAGGTGAGTGTTTTATGTTAACCTCTTGATTGTTGTTTTTATTTATCACAAATCATGCACTTAATAAAAGAATATAGTATCAATCTAGATATTATAATGGCAGTAAACTGAGCTGTAAAGCCTTAATGCTAGTAGCTTTTTCCTTAAGACTACAACTATTTTTTTATATCTATAGAACGTTTCCAGTTAATTTCTAACCTCACTTAAAATTCAATACAATCTATATCACTGGTAGTATTAAGGTTGTTTCATTCACATTAAAAACAAGCAAAGATGATTAAAGCACAAAATGCCTATTCTCAACGGATTTCAAACTAATATTTCTTAGGAGTTTAAATAGGGTTAGAACAACAAGACATTATAATCGGAGTGATATTTATTATCACCTATTATGCTTATCACTTATTTGTTGGATTATGATTGAATAAAAGACAAAAACAACTAAAAACAATATCAATAATAAACTTTCGTTTATTTTGAAGTATTCGCTCAATATACCAAAAATAGACATTGATACTGAAAGTAAAGAAATAATCACTAAAGTTTTATGTGAACTAAAACCTACACGTTGAAGAATATGATGGAGGTGATCTCGATCAGGCTTAAATGGAGAACGTCCTTTTCGGTAACGGCGAATTACAATAGCCAGCATATCCATTAACGGTATGGCACAAATCCACAATGCGGTAACAGGACGAAAAGAGGCTTGTTCACCTTGCGTTCCCATAGTAAGTAACCAGATGACACTTAAACCTACAAACATGCTGCCAGCATCACCCATAAATATTTTTTTAGTACCTTGTTGAAATAAACCTAAATTACACATTAAGTAGGGTAAGGTTGCTGTCGCTAAAATTAGAGGATAACTAATGTAGTCTGTTTGTCCGCTCATTAAAAACAATAGCGCGATTGAGGTAAAAGTATTTAGACTCAAACTACCAATTAAACCATCAATACCATCAATCATGTTATAAGCATTTATTACGACAATAATGCCAATATAGGTAAATAAAATTCCAAAAGGACCTAAAGTAACATCACCAAAGCCAAAAATATTACCCAAGTTATCAATATAACCACCAACACCGTATATCATTAGGCTAGCAATTATAATTTGCCCAACAATTCTTACCCTCACTCGTAAATCGAACTTATCATCAAGCACACCAATAAAGACCATCATTGCTGAGGCAATTAAATACATGCGAAGTTCAAGTGTGTTAGGTAGCCAGATCAAGCTTGCTGCTAACACAGCTAAAAAAATTGAAATACCGCCAATAAGGGGTATATGGCCTGAATGGTGTTTACGCTCACTGGGTTTATCAACTAAACCGACTTCAATCGCTACAGGTTTGACAAACTTTATTGCTAAATAAGCAAAACAGAATGTAGTGAGTATTGTTGATAAAATAACCATAGTTATATCATTTGATCCTGAAGAATCACACTAAGTGTGAGGGTTTCCTATAGTGAGTAATCTATAGTAAATAAACTTTAACAAGCACCTATCTCAACATCAATATAACAACTGAAATACGCTAATGTGCAAGTAATTAAAAAATCGATAAAGCTTTATTACATTTCGTTAAATAAAACCTAAAAAATGTATATAGTGCTAAAAACGGCTATATTATAGGACATACACTCATATAGTTACAGGCAAAATTTGACTATACAGGCAATTTTTTATTTAATTGTTTAAAAGTTAGCGCTTATACTTTAGAAATAAAATCGATATACCAAGGCATTGCTTTTTCGATACCCTGCCCAATTCTAAACTCAGGTTCATACCCTAAAAGTGACTGTGCTTTAGATATATCAGCTTGAGAGTGTCGAACATCACCAGCCCTAAACTCTTGGTATTCTGGTGTGTTGTTATATTTAACGCCATTATTGTTCAATGAAGTTTTTAAGCTGTTAAATAAGGTATTTAAGGTCGTTCTATCACCTAGTGCGACATTGTATACTTGATTTTTAGCAGGCTCATTAGCCATTGCAGCTAATATATTAGCTTGTACTGCATTTTCAACAAAACAAAAGTCACGACTCGTTTCGCCATCGCCATTTATTAAAACGGTTTGGTTTTCGATCATCGCAGCGGTCCATTTGGGGATCACAGCTGCATATGCTCCTTCTGGGTCTTGTCGTTTGCCAAAAACATTAAAATAACGCAAACCAATGGCGTTTAATCCGTAGGTTTTATGAAATACATCAGCATATAATTCATTTACATATTTAGTTACTGCATAAGGCGACAAAGGCTTGCCAATAGCGTCTTCAACTTTGGGTAAGGCAGGATGATCACCGTATGTCGAACTTGAAGCAGCATAAACAAAGGTTTTAACTTTGGCTTCTTTTGCCGCAACTAACATATTTAAAAAACCATTAATATTGGCAGAATTGGTTAAAATAGGATCTGCTATTGAGCGCGGTACTGAGCCTAATGCTGCTTGATGAAGAATAAAGTCAACGTTGTAAACCGCTTTATGACAATCACCTAATTCTCTTATATCACCTTTAATAAAGTTAAATTTAGCCCACTGCTCTTGGGATACTTGAGCTTTAACTTCATCTAAGTTGTGCTGATGACCCGTAGCAAAGTTGTCTAAGCCGACAACATTTTGGTTCAGTAACAACAGATGCTCTAATAAATTTGAACCGATAAACCCAGCACAACCGGTAATTAACCATGTTTTAGGCGAGTTAATTAAACTTTCTTTTATTTGTTGGTAGCGAGACATATCTTTCCTTGTTATCTAACCTAGTCTTTAGTGTTCAAATTTAATGCGCTTTACAATGTTCTTGATAACTCGTAACTATAATCGTATATCAACAATGGCTTTATCGATGATGTATTTCAAATCATAAATAACATGTTCATCTTTCATTAATTGTATTATCTCTTGATTCGTCATCGCTTTAAATTGGTGGTGAGCTACAGCAAATACAATCGCGTCGTAGTGTTTATGTTTAGGTGTATCGATTAATTCAACACCATATTCATGTTTTGCATCTTGTGCATTAACCCAAGGGTCATAAACGTCGACATTAATATTGTATTCTGCTAACTCACTAAGAATATCGACAACTTTGGTATTACGTACATCTGGGCAATCTTCTTTAAACGTTAGCCCCATCACTAACACATTAGCTCCATTTATTTGTAATTTACGTTTGATCATCACTTTCGTCAGTTGAGTAACAACATAAGCCGCCATACCATCATTAATTCTGCGTCCTGCAAGAATTACCTCTGGGTTATAGCCAATAGACTGTGCTTTATGCGTTAAGTAATAAGGATCAACACCAATGCAATGCCCACCAACTAAACCGGGTCTAAATGGGAGGAAATTCCATTTAGTGCCTGCCGCTTTTAACACTTCTTCTGTGTCAATATTGAGTTTATTGAATATCACCGCTAATTCGTTAATTAATGCAATATTCAAATCTCGTTGTGTGTTTTCAATAACTTTTGCCGCTTCTGCCACTTGGATAGAAGAGGCTTTATAAGTGCCGGCAACAATAATTGATGCATAGAGGTCATCTACAAAATTAGCAATTTCTGGGGTTGAACCCGAAGTAACTTTTAAAATATTGGTAACACGATGTTCTTTGTCTCCAGGATTAATTCGTTCAGGGCTGTAACCTGCAAAAAAATCTTGGTTAAAGCTAAGGGATGAATTTTTTTCTATTTGTGGAATACAGACATCTTCAGTTGCGCCTGGATAAACAGTAGATTCATAAATAACAATATCGTTTTTCGATACTACTTTAGCAAGCATTTCGCTGGCTTTAATCAAGGGCGTTAAATCTGGTTGTTTATGTTCATCAATAGGTGTTGGCACGGTAACAATGTATACGTTACTGCTCCTAAGATCTTCAACCTTACAACTATAAGAAATAAAAGCAGAATCAGCAAGTTCGCTATCTGAGACCTCTAAAGTGAAATCATACCCTTGTTTTAATTCTTCAACACGCTTGCTGTTGATATCAAAACCTACTGTTGGGTATTTTTTACCAAACTCAACAGCTAGAGGCAGACCTACATAGCCTAAACCAATGATAGCAATTTTGGCATTACTCAATTGATGTAACATTATTTCAATTATTCCTTTAAACTTTAATTAAAAACTATTGTAATACTGACTAAGTTATTACTAAACATTAAATACCGCTAATTGCTGCAATGGCGACCGCTGAATTGTATATAATACCCGTGACATTGGTCCACAATTCAAGATTATTCATATATTCAGCATCGAGAGGTACAACAATAGTATCTCCAGGCTGTAATCGAGAAGATTCGTCATCAGCAAACCAGCTGCTACTCCCCATCATTTTTATTCGACCATTCGCTGAAATAATATAGGTTCGACTTTCATCTGCTCGTTTCTTACTGCCACCTGATTGCGCCAAATAGTCAGCCGCAGTTAAAGTTTCATCATAAATATGTGACGAGGTGACTTGCACTTGGCCAATTACGTTTATTGAATTGTTCAAAGTAGGCACATAAAGTACGTCACCATCTTCAAGTAAAACGTCATAATCATTATTTGCAACAATTCGTTCTAAATCAATAACTAGTCGACCAACAGGTTGAGTTTTTGTTAAATCTGCAAGCATCCTTTGTGCTTCTTCGTATGACTGCGCGGCTGTATCTTTTGTCAATGATTGAGACGCCATTTCAATACGCAAGTCACTTGCTAATTTAAAGAGGTTTTGTTGCTCTAACTCTTTTAATTTAACCCTTGAAAATACAGAGCCTTGAGCGTAGGCATAATCGGTTAGCCCGCCAGCCTTAAGCACTAAATCAGCAAGACTTTCGCCACGTCGAATTGTATACTTTCCAGGAAAAACAAACTCCCCTCGCAACTCAATTACGTGGTTTTCACTCCATGACGGTATAGTATGAATATTGAGTCTATCTTTACTGGTTAATAAAACATTATCTTCTGGACTATTTTTTAAAGCTTTAGTTAAATTTACAGCTAAAGACGTTTTTTCAACGCCGTAAGAGTTAACAATATTTCGTGTTATATCTGCTTTAGCTAAATACGCAGATTCGTTTACACCACCTGCTGCAGTAATTAAATCGCCTACTCGACCATTTACCGGTAAAGGATATACACCTGGAAATTTAACTTGACCATCGATTTCAACCAGTTGGATGGCTAAACCTGCACCACCTTGTTGTTTAAGCTTTTGAATAACTGGTAAAAGTAAACGTTGGCGAGAGAATAAGCTTAACTCTTTTAACTCTACCTCTTCTTCAACTTTACCCCCAGTTAAATTTGCAATTGATTGACTTCTTAGTTCTTTTTCTTTTTCTTCTTCTAAATCAATTTCATACTGAATACCTTCTTCACCATACTTTTCCCAGAACAACTTGGTTTTATATTTTTCTTTTGCGAGTAACTTCTCTTTTTTGAACAGTTCGTCTTCAGTATAAGCCAGATCATCTAACCTGATTTGTTCTTCAGCCATTTTGGATGTCGTAGAAAAAACAATTATTTTATCGCTAGGGAGTAGTAGTGGATTATCTTCTGAATTAGGCTGCGCGATAGCTTTAGCTAACGACAATTGTAAAATTTCAATGTTTCGAGCTAAGTCAGTTTCACGCACGATTAAGGTATAGTTTAAATCAGCATTGGCTAAGAGATGAGTATCAATACCAGGGAGTAAATCAGTAACACGTTGACCTTGGCTCCATTGATATTTACCTGGACGAGTAATAGCACCAATTAAGGTAACAGACTGCTCGAACATTTCAGCAGTCTCCATTACTTTAATATAATCACCTTGTCGGACTTTTTCAGCCAGTTGCCTTTCATTAGTTAAATCGACATTAACAATGCTACGTAAACGGCTTTGGTTATAGCGCTCAACGATGGTTGATTTTGCATAAGCAGAAGGCAAGAATCCGCCTGCCATATTAATGGCATCAGCAAAAGTATCACTATCTTTAAGTTCATATATTGCTGGACGTCGTACTTCACCATCTACGGTAACGGTTCGGCCAACTGGAGCGATAAATACTACATCGCCCGATTGTAATAAAATATCGTCTGACGAGTCACCATTAATTAACAACTCATACAAGTCGATAGTTTTAATCAATTTTCCAGAACGCTTTAATTGGATATTTCTTAATGAACCAATATCGTTAATACCACCCGCAGCAAACAACGCATGAGTAACACTTGAAAGTGAGCTTAGTGTATATGGTCCAGGCTTAAAGGCCTCACCTAAAACAAAAATACGCATTGAACGTAAAGAGGCAATGCCAACCACTACATTAACACCAATAATTCGTTCTTTTATTTTATTACTAATGAATGCTTTAAGTTCAATAAAGGTTAACCCTGCCACTTTAAAGGCGCCAAGGTTAGGAAAGACTAATTCACCTTCGCGAGTTACAACCATTTCAACATCAATAGTTTCTTTTCCGAATACTTGAATAGACAATTTATCGCCTGGACCAATGATATAACCTTCTGGAATTGCGATATCCATTGTAGGTGCGAAAGTAAAAGGCGCATTAGCAAAAACATCGTAGCCAAAAGGCGTTATTTTCTTTTCAAGCTCTTCTTCTTCTTTTTCAATTTCGTCTAACTCTTCAAATAACGGGTTACCTTCTTCATCAAATAAGGTGCCACGAGGATAAACCTGAGTGTTAGTGTTGTCTTTCTCATTGTTCGATTTATTACCTGATAACTGAGCTTTTAAATCGTTATAATCAATTCCCATGCTTTGGGCTAAGGTTTTTTGTTGGCTAGCTGGTAATTTTTTAAATTGCTCAATTTGCTGTTGACTTATTTCAGCCGCATTAAGATTGAGAGAAAAAAACAACACGGTAAACACCGCAAGTGTAAATTTAAAGAATGTTGTCATTTGCGCAAATAATTCCTGTGAGCGTTGAAAAACAAAAATGATTAAACAATGAATCTAATTAGTTTTTTAAAATCAATAATCATGTAAAAAAGAAAGCTACTGCTCTTGTTAAAAGTGAAAGTTAGCCTGTCAATTAAGCGAGGAAGTTTATCAGTATAATTAGGGGCAAACAACTCGCAAGTTTTCATTCTCTGTCATTATTCACTTTCTTATTCAAGAGTTACACCTTCTCTAGGGCTACCTAAACCATAAACTAATATAGTGTGACTAAAATATTATTTGAATAATTAGAGGAAACATTTCAGTACATAATTCAAGCAACCAAATGTTGAATACTTGCCTTTATACCTCAGCAAAGGTATAACACGGGCTGTATATTATATATAAGCAATATTTAGAAAGGATAATAATATGAATAAACCTAACGCGGGTACGCTTTTTGGCCACCCTAAAGGCCTTTTTCTCTTGTTCGGAACGGAAATGTGGGAACGTTTCGGTTATTACGGTATGCGTGCCTTATTGGTATTGTATTTGGTAGCAACAGTTGAAGAAGGTGGATTTGGTTGGACAAATGCAGATGCGTTAAGCCTTTATGGTACCTTTACCATGGCGGTTTACTTAACTCCCGTACTAGGTGGTTGGCTTGCTGATAACTTTATTGGTCAACGGAAGGCTATAATATACGGTGGAATTATTTTCGCTTTAGGGTATTTTACCTTGGGTATTCCTAAGTCAATGATCGCGGGTATGGAAGAAACCGTCTTCTATATCGGGTTAGCATTGATTGTAACTGGTAATGGGTTATTTAAAGCGAATGTGTCAAGTTTAGTTGGCGATTTGTATGAAGATGGTGATCACCGTCGAGATGGTGCTTTTACGATTTTCTATATGGGTATTAATTTAGGGGCATTTTTAGCTCCTCTTACTGTTGGTGTTTTAGGTGAAACTGTTAACTGGCACTACGGCTTTATTCTAGCGGGTTGTGGCATGTTAGTGGGCTTAACTTTACAACTTACTTTAGCGAATAAATATTTAGGCGACATTGGGGTTCAACCCTCTGCGCTTCGCACTAAAGGCGAACAAAAAGCCCATGCACCATTAACTTCTGAAGACTTTGATCGCATGAAAGTTATTTTAATTATGAGCATGTTCTCAGTTATTTTCTGGGCAGGTTTTGAACAAGCTGGTGGTTTATTTACTATTTACGCTTCTGATTTTACCGACCGTAATTTATTTGGTTTTGAAATTGCTGCATCATCATTTCAATCACTAAACGCCATGTTTATTATTATGCTTGCACCTCTTGTTGCTTCTGTTTGGGTTAAAATGGGTTCAAATGAGCCAACGTCCCCTAAAAAGTTTGCATTAGCAATGTTATTTTTAGCGTTAGGTTTCTTCGTAATGCTTTGGGCAACTATGGTACAAGGTGGAGATGTTACAGTTAAGGTTAGCATGTTATTTTTAGTATTTGCTTACCTGTTCCATACTTTAGGTGAGTTATGTTTATCACCTATTGGGTTGTCAATGGTTACCAAGTTAGCGCCACTTAAGTTTACTTCTTTACTGATGGGTATTTGGTTCTTCTTTACCGCACTTTCAAATAAACTTGCTGCGTTTATTGGTGGCTTTGTTGGTGAAGGCCAAGAAATGGTAGACAATGCGAGTAACATCTTCTTGTCTGTTGGCTTAGCAGCTTTGATTACTGGTATCATCATATTTGCTTCTGCTGGGAAACTACTTGAATGGATGCACGGCGCTGAAGGTGCTCATATTGAAGATTTAGAAGAAAAGCTTGAAGAAGAGATTTCAGTAACAGGTACGCATGAAGGTATCTCTGAAACACGCAACTAAATAGATGTTTCATTAGCTTATGTTGAAGCTGATGAATTAACACTTAAAAGCTGAAAGTACTTCTTTCAGCTTTTTTATTTTAAAACGCTAAATATGCTCACACAAAGTATACTCACTTAATGACTATAAGAAGTAAGATAAGAAAACAAGTCCGTGAACTCCGCAATGCTCTCTCTCATGAAGAGCAATGCACGGCATCAAATAATTTAAAAAAACAACTTGCCAAGCACCCTAAAGTATTATCCGCTCAGCATATTGCTGTATATCTAGCAATTGATGGAGAGCTTGACCCTTATCCATTTATTCAATGGTGCTGGCAGCATAATAAAAGAGTTTATTTACCTGTTATTCACCCATTTAGTAAAGGTAATTTGTTATTTCTAAACTACACCCCAGAAACAAAAATGGTTACAAACTTATATGGAATTATGGAACCTAAATTAGATGTTAACGCTATAAAACAAGTCGATAGCATTGAAGTATTATGCACCCCATTAGTAGCATTTGACTCAACGGGAGCTCGTTTAGGAATGGGTGGTGGGTTTTATGACAGAACCTTATCAACATGGAAGCAAAGATTTGATAAAAATAATCAAGCACTTCCCTACCCTATCGGTATTGCACACGACTGCCAATTAGTAAGATGTATTCCAACACAATTGTGGGATATTCCTTTACCTGAAATGATCACCCCAACTAAAAGCTATTAATCTAATTCACAGAGCAAGTATTTCACTGGTATAATCTCAAAAATACTGTACAAACCGTACCCACATAAAATATTTTCGATTAATATTCTTACTATAACAATTAACACATTGGCGTAATCTATGACACAAGATGAAATGAAAAAAACAGCTGCGATTAAAGCACTGGAATTTATAAAAAATGACACAATTGTTGGTGTTGGTACTGGTTCAACCGTTAATTACTTTATTGATGCCTTAGCGACTATGAAAGATAAAATAATCGGGGCTGTTTCTAGCTCTGATGAATCAACCAAACGGTTACAATCTCATGGTATTGAAGTTTTCGATCTTAATAGTGTTAATGTACTCGATGTCTATGTTGATGGCGCAGATGAAATAACAAAACATAAAGCCATGATAAAAGGAGGTGGTGCTGCGCTTACCCGTGAAAAAATTGTCGCTGCCGTTGCCAAACAGTTTATTTGTATAGCCGACGAGAGCAAACAAGTGAATGTTCTTGGCAATTTTCCTTTACCTGTGGAAGTTATTCCTATGGCAAGGAGTTATGTCGCACGCGAATTAGTAAAGTTAGGAGGTGATCCCGTATACCGCCAAGGAGTAATTACTGATAATGGCAACGTTATTCTAGATGTGCATAACCTAGAGATAATTGATCCTAAGGCGTTAGAAGTTCAAATTAACGCACTTGTTGGTGTTGTAACCAACGGTTTATTTGCTCATCGAGGTGCCGATATTTTAGTGCTAGGCAGCGAATCTGGCGTATCGGTAGTAAACTAGGCTTTCTAATGTTTGTTAAATAATAAACTGATTATAATATTCAAAGAATAATTATTCGACAATTTTGCTTAAATAAACACTTTAGAGTTTAAGCACTATATGTTATTTTAGGTCTCTAGCCATCTAAAATAATTATTATATTAGCTAGCAACCATTAAAATAACTAGTACATTCAACAGAGAAACGAGTGATATCATGAGCAGTAATTCTTTAGCAAAAGACAAAATAAAAATTTTACTCCTTGAAGGCGTTCATCCAAGTGCCCTCGCAGAGCTTAACGGTAAAGGTTATAACAACATAGAAACACTCAAGACCTCATTGAGTGAAGAAGAGTTAATCAAAAAAATAGCATCGGTACACTTTATCGGTATACGCTCGCGTACTCAGTTAAATGAAAATGTATTAAGTCATGCAAAAAAATTGGTTGCTATTGGTTGCTTCTGTATTGGAACCAATCAGGTAGATACTACTGCGGCACAAATTTTAGGGATCCCTGTTTTTAATGCACCATTTTCAAATACTCGCTCTGTTGCTGAGCTTGTATTAGGAGAAACTTTGTTATTACTACGAGGGATTCCAGAGAAGAGTGCAAAGGCACATAGAGGTGAATGGAATAAGTCAGCTACTGGCTCTGTTGAAGCTAGAGGTAAGGTACTAGGAATTATCGGCTATGGTCATATTGGTATGCAACTTGGTATTTTAGCTGAAACGTTAGGTATGCGTGTTCGCTTTTATGATATTGAAACAAAATTACCACTAGGTAATGCTAGCCAATCAAGTTCGTTAGACGCGCTACTAGCAGAATCTGACGTAGTAAGTTTACATGTTCCTGAAACTCCGCAAACACAGTATATGATTGGTACAGAGCAATTTAATGCCATGAAAACAGGTGCAATATTCATCAATGCCTCTCGTGGTACAGTGGTAGATATTGATGCCTTAGCGCAAGCACTAACTGATAAAAAAGTAGGTGGAGCTGCAATCGATGTATTTCCGGTTGAGCCTAAAGGTAATGATGAAGAGTTTGTTTCACCATTACGTAGTTTTGATAACGTTATTCTTACTCCTCATATTGGTGGTAGTACTAAAGAAGCACAGGAAAACATTGGTTTAGAGGTAGCGAGTAAACTGGCTAAATACTCAGATAATGGTTCAACTTTATCTGCCGTTAATTTTCCTGTTGTATCTCTTCCTGGCCACGTTGGGACAAGTCGTTTATTACATATTCACCACAACCAACCAGGTGTGTTAACTAAAATTAACCAAGCATTTGCTCATCATGATATTAATATTGCTGCGCAATACTTACAGACTGACGATAAAATTGGTTATGTGGTTATCGATATTGAAACAGAGGATAGCGCCAAAGCGCTTAAAGAGTTGAAATTAATCGATGGTACTATTCGAGCGAGAATACTGCACTAACCGTCAAGAAATAATGCTAGTGATTCTTAAACCTAAGCCTTAAAACTTAGGTTTTTTTATGTCACAAATTCAGAAAGTTAAAAAATTAACTGCATACAAGCGAAAGCAAATACACCGGCTAACACATCGTCTAACATAATACCGAATCCACCATGGACCTTTCGATCAACGAAAGAGATCGGCCAAGGTTTTAAAATATCAAAAAATCTAAACAAAACAAAGCCAACGACTAGACTCTGCCAACTCACTGGCACCATGAACATAGTAATTAAAAAGCCAACGATTTCATCCCAGACAATAGCGCCATGATCATGTACCCCTGCAGCATCAGCCGCTTTTTGACAAATATATATGCCAGCCACACTCATGATAATCAGCAGTGCGCCATAGGCTAGAGTTGATAATGGCAACATTAAGAAATAAAGAGGAAGTGCGGCAAGGGTGCCAAAAGTTCCAGGTGCCTTAGGGGCTAAGCCTGTACCAAAGCCTAGGGCTAAAAATTGAATAGGATCAGATAAAGTAAATTTATCAGTTGATTTAGCTTTAGTCATTTTGCTCTGAAAAATGCTCAAAACCTTTTACATTAATAGGCACCACTTTACTATCCATAGTGGTAGTAATTTTCCCTGACATATTCATTTGTCCGATACAGGTAAATGGTACACCAGAGTTTCGCATGGTGGTTTCCATACCGACTTTATTATCTTCTGATACGGTAAACAATAACTCATAGTCATCGCCTCCAGCTAACGCTAGTTCTATCGCTTGTTCTAGGCCTAGTGTTTTTTTAAGGACTTCAGATAAAGGTAATGAATCTAAAACTATGTTTGCTCCGACACCAGAAGCCTCACAGATATGACCAAGATCGGCAATAATACCATCAGACAAATCAATAGCAGATGATGCATACTCTCGTAAGTTTTGCCCTGCAAGAACTCGAGGTTTAGGGTAATCTAACTTAGAAAGTATTTGCTCTTTAAACACATTCTCAATTACTACTTTACCTTGAATATGTTGCAAAGCTAATGCTGCATCGCCGAGCTCACCTGTGACATAAATCCAATCACCAGATTTAGCACCTGAACGACTTATATGTGTATCAACAGGCACCAAGCCTTGAGCTGTTACTGTTACGCTTAATGGCCCTTGAGTTGTATCACCACCGATGAGTTGAATATTATAATACTCACATAACTCAAAAAGACCAGCGCTAAACTCTTCTAACCATTGATGATCGAATTTTGGTAAGGTTAAGGCGAGTGAAATCCAAGTTGGCTCAGCGCCCATCGCAGCAAGATCAGATAAATTTACCGCGATTGCTTTATGGCCAATAGCGCGTGGTGCTGTATCTAATGGAAAGTGTACGCCACTAACAAGTGTGTCTGTGGTTACGGCTATATGTTGACGTTCGGCTGGTGCAAGTAAAGCACAATCATCACCTATTCCTAACACAACATCCCTACGGTTAATTACCTGTTCGGTAAAAAACCGTTTAATGAGATTAAACTCTTTCATAGATTACTTCACGTAGACTTTCTGTAGATTTTAGTGACTAGAATAAGCTAGGTTATTCTTGAGGACGAATTAACTTCACTGCTTTATCTAAAACACCATTGACAAATTTGTGACTATCATCGGCAGCAAAAGATTTTGCTAACTCAATAGCTTCGTTAATAACAACTTTGTATGGCACATCGGTACACGCTTGCAACTCGTAAATTGCAACTCGTAATATTGCTTTTTCAACGTGATCAACATCATCTAGAGGACGATCAACATGAGGTGATATTTCATGGTCAATTCGACTAACACTTGAAGTAACACCATGTAATAACTGCTGAAAATAAGCAATATCAAAACGGCGGGCGCTGTTGTCAGTTAAAAAGTTAGTTTCAATATCTGTTACTGAATTTTGACTTAACTGCCAAGAGTATACTGCTTGTACCGCTAATTCGCGGGCTTTTCTTCTAGGTGATGGTTTCACAATTTTTCTCAAATTTAAATTATAGCTTGGTTAAAACATTAACCATTTCTAAAGCACTAAGGGCTGCTTCAGCACCTTTATTACCTGCTTTTGTACCAGCACGATCAATAGCTTGCTCAATGGTATCTGTAGTTATTACGCCAAAAGCAACAGGCACGGTAAAC
This sequence comes from Colwellia sp. SU-HH01217, assembly GCF_057543495.1. NCBI lineage: Bacteria > Pseudomonadati > Pseudomonadota > Gammaproteobacteria > Alteromonadales > Colwelliaceae > Colwellia > Colwellia sp. SU-HH01217. The sequence goes on from NZ_BAAJLX010000002.1 coordinate 94,711, forward strand.
TCCATTGCAACTTGAGCTAAACCTTTATTACATTCACCAGCAACAAAATCAAAATGAGGAGTACCACCGCGAATGACAGCGCCAATTGCAATAATAGCGTCAAATTCACCTTTTTGTGCAATGCGTTTTGCTGCAACAGGTAATTCATATGCACCAGGAACGCGAACAATCGTAATGTCCTCGTCTGCAACATTACCATGACGTTTTAAGGCATCAATAGCACCTTCAAGTAAACTTTCAACAATAAAACTGTTAAAACGAGACACAACTACGGCAATTTTTTTACCTTTTGCGTCAAAATTTGCTTCTATTACATTCATCTAATTATTCCAGCGATAAAATTTTTGCGCAATTCTATCAAATTGCAAGCCAAGACGGTACTCGTTTATGTGCTTTTTTTAACTTTTACAAATCGCGGTAGAAGAAAGTTATAGATAAAAACGTTTAAATTGAAAAGAGTATTGTATTGCTTGAGCGGTTTATCACGAGATTGATGAGATTAATAGCCTGCCCTTTGCGAGAAGGCTATTAATTCACTAACGCTATTTAATCAAACTCTTCACCGTCGAACTCTTCACCGTCAAATTCTTCATCATCGAACTCATCCATAAACGCATCAAGCTCTGCTTCTTCATCTTCATCAATAACTACAGGGGGATGACCGTCATAAAGTCGGTAATTCATATTTTGAAAATAAGCATTTTTTACAAACTCATAATCATCAAGCGCATCATTAATTAAAGGCTCTTGATCAGCCAATGCTGCTCTTTGCTCTAAGCCTAAAATTGTCCATCTAGCAAGGTTTGGCCAAAAGTCGATTACCGCAAGCGGCCAGTAATATTTATCGACATAGTCGCCAACTTCTTCACGAACAGAACTTGGTCCTATTCCAGGTATTACTAAAAATGGTCCGTCGCCTACGCCATACGTACCTAGCACTTCGCCAAACTCCTCTTGATCACCTGTCCAACCAAAATCACTTGCCGGATCATAAAACCCCAATAAGCCGATAGTGGAGTTTAGGAGAAATCGCCCTGTACTTTTTGCTGCGTTAGTAAACTTAGCTTGTAATAAATTATTGATGATACTCGATGGCTCATTTAAATTTAGCGCCATGTTGTAAAGGCCAGAACGTAAAAAAACAGGCGTGTATTTAGTGTAGGCCATAGAGGCAGGCTTAGAAATATACTTATCGGTGTAATCCCATGTAATTGTCCAAAAAGCTCTATTAATTGGCTCTATAGGATCTCTACTATCGCCGCTACCATGATTTTCTGACTGAGGACTAGAGGAACAACCAGAAACTAAAACAACCAGTAGTACTAATTTGCAGTAACGTTTGAGAAAATAAAAGCAGGATAATTTCACTGTTCTTTCCTTAGCATGGCTATGATAATAATAAAGCTATTTTTTTGAGAGCGGAAGATTCTACCATGACTGTTACTGTTTTCCATAGGTAAGTATTTTGAATAGACTTTTGCGGTTTAAACAAGACGTAAATCGTTACATTCACTAATTTTGATTTGTTTTGTACACGGATAAAAGCATTTCTGCTTCTGCTCTAGGTAACTCACATTCTTTAATAATTTCTTCTATGTCAGCGCCTTTAGCAGCTAATTTAAATGCTCTGCTATACAGCTTATCTTCGGGCTGCTGTTCAATATGCTGTTTTAATTGTTCTTGAAAAGTTTGCAACTCACTTTGTAATGTTTTCGTTCTAAACTCTAATTGTTTAAATACTTGGTTGCTCTCATTTTGATAAGAGTCGTAGCTCGTTAATAAACTATTAATACTTTCTTGCTGACTGTCGATGATGAACTTCATTTCGTTAACCAAAATATCATTCACCTGTTGTTTTTTATTTAACTTTACATTCTCACTTTTAATGGAAGTTAAGGCTAACTTACAATAAACGCCAACAACAAGACTTAAAATTAAAGCACACACTGCAATTATTGGTACTGCTAATAATGTCATCTCATTATCTCCATTAAAACAAAAAAGCCTGACTAATCAGACTTTACTATTTTTCGTTAACTGTTATTCGCTTAGCTTAAAACTGTTTAAGCTCATCCCATTCATCATCAGATAATAATTTATTTAAGTCAACGAGAATCAAAAGCTCTCCTTCGCGATTTGAGACCCCTTGAATAAATTTAGCGCTTTCGTCATTACCAACATTAGGCGCTTCATCTATTTCAGACGCACGCAAATAAACAACTTCAGAGACTTTATCAACTAAAATACCTATTACTTGCTTGTCGGCTTCAATAATTACGATTCTTGTGTTATCAGTAACTTCAGCAGACTCTAAGCCAAATCTTGAACGAGTATCAATAACGGTAACTACGTTACCTCGCAGGTTAATAATCCCCAACACATATAAAGGAGCACCGGGTACAGGAGCTATTTCAGTATATCGAAGCACTTCTTGTACCTGCATTACGTTAATACCATAAACTTCTGATTCTAACGTAAAAGTAACCCACTGAAGGACTTCATCATTTGAATCCATTTTATCATTAGTACTGCGTCTTTCATCAGACATACTATCCGCCTCTTAAATGTAAATCTATAAACTGTTTTATAGCACAATGCTATTTTGTTAAATAATTCCTGCACCATCATCAAGTAACTTTATCAGTGCTTCAACATCTAGCAATGCACACATACGCTCTTTTACTAAACCGGCTAGCCAAGGCCGCTTATTTGGTTTATCTAACCATTTCACAGCACTTTGCTCTAATGTTACCGTATCAACAAGGTGTTCTGCGAGTAAGCCCCACTTGCTATTACCTAACATTATAACATACTGATAGTTTAACGAATTAATTAATGTCTCATTGCATTTTTCTGGCATAACCCAAAGTGCTGTATTAACGACATTAACCTTATCTTCTCTGTGTAACATTACACCATCAAACCAGTCGGGTTTCCCCATTAACTTGGTTGTTTTATCAACATTATATATGCCACCTAACTCAATCAGAGGTACTGCTATAATTAAACCTGCCACATCAAAAAACATTGCTTGAAAATTACCTTCTCGATAGGCTTTATTTTCCTTTACTGCAATCTTTCCTGTACTTTTGTGAGTAGAGAGTACTGCTTTTTCAATATCTTGATTAATTGGCGCTAATGGAGTTGATTTAACGACTTTTTTTACAGGTTTTGAAATCGGCTCACGTTTAGCTTCTTCTTGTTTGCTTTCATTACTTACTGTTGCTAAAAGCTTTTCTAACCTTTTAGCTTCTACCGTCGTTTTAACTGTTTCTGTTGTGGTAACTTTTTCTTCTACCTTTACTTCATCATCTGTCAGTAACTCTGACAGATAATTTTTCATAATATCATTACTAGCTGCTAACGATTTACTCATTTATTTTTCACCGAGGGTACTTCCATTAATGTAGACAATAATTTTTTATAAGCCAGTACACCGCGAGACGTTTTCGCATAATCTGATGGCACTTGTTGTGCTAAGCTCGAATTTCTAAAATTTGTATCTATGGGAATAACCCCCTGCCATACTTTTTCTTGATAAGATTCTTTAAGTTTCTGATAAGTTAGCAATGATGCTTTGGTTCGTTTATCAAACATCGTTGGCACAATAGTATAAGCAAAAGGAACTTCTTGTTCCCCTTGCATAATATCCATTGTTTTCATCATTCTATCTAAACCTTTTAATGCTAAAAACTCTGTTTGAACAGGTACTATAATACGGTTGGAAGCAGCTAAAGCATTCACCATTAACACGCCTAAAACTGGCGGACAATCCATTAGTACATAGTCATATTCATCACTGAGCTTTTGAATGGCTTTTTTAAGAACAAGTCCCATGCCACCTTTACTACCTAAAGAGCGATCAAGTGTTGCTAAGCCCATGGTTGCAGGTAATATATCAATGTTTTTATACTTCGTTGGGCATAAACTTTGTAATATTTGCTCTTTACTAGAGACCTGAACAAATAAATCATAGACACTTAATTCGAGATCTTCTGACTCGATACCAAAATAATAACTTAATGAGGCATGAGGATCAGTATCAACTAATAATACACGGTAGCCAGCATCAGCTAACAAGCCTCCAAGAGCTATGGTTGTTGTAGTTTTCCCTACCCCACCCTTTTGATTTGCGATTGTCCAAACTACCAAATGGTTACCCTACTTATTTATTTTCTATTTGTTCATCATCGCGAGTGGTTATTCGAATACCACCATTTTCCAACTGTATTACTCTAATTTCTTTCTTTGAATCACCTTCGAGCGAAATATTGGTAATAGCCTCAACATCTTTTACGTTAATAGTTGGTGTATTTAATAAATTAGACTTTTCTAAGCCGTATTTAGAAATAGCGATAACCACTTTGCGGTTTTTCGCTCGCCCCTCTGCAGTTTTATTGTCAGCACTTGGAGAAAATTCTCCATAACCCTCAATTGCCATACGGGCAGAGGCTAAATTTAATTCTTCAAACAAATGCAATATTGCCGTAGCTCTTGAAACAGAAAGCTCCCAGTTGGAAGAAAATATTTCATTATTCATCGGTTCATTATCAGTATAGCCCCGAATGCGAACAAAGTTACTCGCTTGACCTAATACATCATAAATAACAGCTAATATTTCTTTGGCTGCTATCGTTACAGAGGCAGAGCCACTAGGAAACAATAAACCGCTGTTAAGTTCAATTTCTAACCAATCGCCATCTATTTGTAATTGAGCGAACCCTGATTCGACTAATTCATATAAAGCAGTATGCAGCTCCTCTTCAAGTGAGGTTAGGTTCGTACCCACTTGGCTATCTGATACATTCGAAAGTATGGGTTCACCATCAAGTAATTCAGGTCCAGCCTCTTCTATCAGGCCATTACCGTATAACCTTTTATTAGTTTTACTTGTATTAACATCAAGAATATCATCACCGTGCCCTTTATTTTTTGGCTGTTCGTCATTAGCTTGAAACACTTTACCTATTGACTCTGTTGCCGTTTCAAAAGGCTTTTCATTCACCATAGCCATCGCATAAAGTACAACAAACAAGGCAAACATTAAGGTCATATAGTCGGCATAAGAAACCAACCAACGGTCGACATTATCATGTTCTATATAATGCCTGCGCGCTTTATGCCTATTCACTGCTCTAACCTGAAGGCTGATAATTTATTTTCAATCGCATGAGGGTTTTCTCCATTAGCAATAGAAACAAGCCCTTCTGTGATCATTTCTCGATACATTGTTTGTTGATGAACTATCGTACGTATTTTATTTGCTATGGGTAAATAAAATAGATTGGCAAATCCAACACCATAAATAGTTGCGATAAATGCAGTGGCAATACCTTGACCAAGTAATTCTGGATTACTTAAATGTCCCATTGCCTGAATTAACCCTAAAACAGCGCCTAATATACCTATTGTTGGACTATAGCCGCCCATAGCTTCAAATAAATTTGCTGAACGTAAGTGATGCTCTCGATACAAATCAAGTTCAAGCTCAAGTTCCATTCGAAATTGCTCTGGTTCAATACCATCAACCAATAAATTCAACCCTTTACTGGTGTATGAGTCTTGTTCATCTAAGGCAATATTCTCCAGCGCCAAATAACCAGACTCACGAGCTTTTTCAGCCCAAATAACAATGCTTTTTATTCCTTCACTAATATCGTAACTTGGAGGATAAATCACCCATTTAAGTAAAGAGGTAGCATGCGTAAATTGCATCATAGAAGATTGCAGCATAACAGCACCTAAAGTGCCGCCAAAAACAATAATAAAAGCGGGTAATTCAAAAAGTACAGCAATCGAGCCACCTTCAATAAGAAAGCCGAAACATATCGCTAAAAGTGCAACACTAAGCCCTATGATACTGAGCTTATCCATGCTGAATTTCCTTAAGAATCGACATGGCGACATCTTCAATTGGCAAAGCTAACTCAGAAATACCTGCAGTAGTCACTGCTTGAGGCATTCCATAGACAACACAAGTTTCTTCATTTTGCGACCAAATCGTCGCCCCTTTACTTTTTAACATTCTAGAGCCTTCGCGACCATCTGAGCCCATTCCCGTTAGAATTATCCCTAGCACATCTCCACTAAACACCTTTGCAGCAGAGCCAAAACTTACATCAACGCTAGGTTTAAAGGCAATCCGTGGTGAGTTATCATCCATAATTTTTAACTTTGCAGAGCTGTCTTTGCCCTCAACAATCATTTGTCTGCCGCCAGGTGCTAAATAGGCACAGCCTGCTGTTAATGTATCGCCATCGGAAGCTTCTTTTACCGTTATTTGACAAAGCGAATTTAAGCGTTCTGAAAATGCTTTAGTAAAAGCTGCAGGCATGTGTTGCACCATAAGAATGGGCAAAGGAAAATCCTTAGGTAATTTGGTTAATACTTTCTGTAATGCAACCGGCCCACCTGTTGAGGTACCTATAGCCAACAGTTTATATTTTTTACCCGAACTACGTTTAAGTTGCGCTGAAGGAGCCTGTTCTTTAACTGATTCATCGTTACGAATACGTTCAGTTGGAGCTGGGGTCTCTTCTATACGATTATTTCGGCCGAATTTTTTTGGTTTTACAACCGCAGGGGGAATTTCCGTCTTGGTAATGCGAGACCTTAAAGGTCTAAAACTTTTATTTTTACGTGCTAACTGAGCCACTCGCTGCCGTAATAAACTACCAGCATCTTCATTATTTGAAGCGATTTCATTAAATTTTTTCGGTAAGAAGTCTAGTGCGCCAGCGTCAAGTGCTTCTAGGGTGGACTTAGCGCCTTGATGTGTTAAAGAAGAGAACATTAAAATTGAAGTTGGCGCTTGAGCCATGATTTGTTTGACGGCTTCAATACCATTCAATACTGGCATTTCAATATCCATAGTAATCACATCAGGCTTTAAAGAAATCGCTTTATCTACGGCTTCTTGACCATTTACAGCAACATCTATAACAGTTAAGTTATTATCCTTGTTAAGTATATCGGTGACACGACGCCTAAAAAAGCTTGAATCATCAACAACCAGTATCTTATATGGCATTTATTGTTCTCTTCAAAATTGATGTTCATGTGGTTATTATAATAAGTTTTTTAACGGAACTTTTGATTAACGACTGATTTTTTAGCATAAAACTTTAACATGTTAGGAACATCTAAAATTAATGCAATACCACCATCACTGGTAATGGTTGCTCCAGCCATACCAGGTGTACCGTGTAATAATCTATCTAGAGGTTTAATCACCACTTCTTCTTGGCCAATTAAGCTATCAACGACAAATCCAACTTGTTGAGATCCTAATTGCACAATAACCACATGCCCCTTGCTTCTTGTTTTTTGTTGAAAGTCTTTAACTAACCATTGATCTAAATAAAACAGCGGAATCGCTTTTTCACGAACAATAATCGTCAGCTGACCATCAACATTATTAGTGGTTGTTAAATCAAGATGGAAAATTTCATTTACAGCAGCAAGTGGTAATGCAAAAGTCTGTTTGCCCACAACAACCATTAATGTCGGTAAAATAGCTAAGGTTAATGGCACTTTAATTTCTAAAACGGTACCGACACCCATTTCAGAATCGATATTTACGGTTCCATTTAATTGGGTAATTTTTGTTTTCACTACGTCCATGCCAACGCCACGGCCCGACACTTCTGAAATTTCAGTTTTAGTAGAAAAACCAGGAGCAAAAATCAAACTAAAAGCATCTTTATCAGACATTCTCGCCGCAGCTTCAGCATCTAAAACGCCACGTTCAATGGCAATGCTTTTTAGTTTTTCTGCATTCATCCCAGCACCATCATCTTTGATGGTTAATAGGATATGATCGCCCTCTTGTGAAGCAGAAAGCAGTACAGTACCTTCTCGAGGCTTACCATTAGCCTCACGTTCATCTGGTGCTTCAATACCATGATCAACAGAGTTTCTCACTAAATGGACAAGTGGATCAGCAAGTGCTTCTACCAAATTTTTATCAAGATCGGTTTCTTCGCCTTCGAGTACTAATTTAATTTCTTTATTTAAACTACGTGCTAAATCTCTAACAACTCGAGGGAATCGTCCAAATACTTTCTTAATTGGCTGCATACGTGTTTTCATGACCGCACCTTGCAAGTCAGTCGTAACAGCATCTAAATTAGTAATAGCTTTCGTTAATTCTTCATCTTCTTTGGTTAGCCCTAGGCTTGTTAATCGATTACGCACTAGTACTAACTCGCCCACCATATTCATGATTTGATCTAATCGTTTAGTATCAACTCGAACGGTCGTTTCGCCCTGTGGCGTAGAGGCCTGTGCAGGCGCAGCAGCTTTACCTGTTGGAGCGGGTTTAGTGACTTCTTTTGTCGCAGGCTTACTAACAGGTTTAGGGCTAGCTTTAGGCTTGTTAACAGGAGCAGGTTTGCTTGCAGGTACTTCGCTAACGCTTTCATTCTCTAAGGCTTTTTTAGGGGCATTCCCTTTACCATGAAGTTCATCAAGTAATGCTTCAAAGTCATCATCAGTGATATCATCACCTGATACGTTAGCATCATTATTTGAAGCTGAGCCTGAGCTACTCACCTCTGAATTAAAAGCACCTTGACCATGCAACTCATCTAACAAGGATTCAAATTCATCGTCTGAAATTTCTTCACTGTCGCTATTATCAGTTACGCTGTCTTCTGCTACAGGCGCTAACTTTTCTTCGCTCGGTGAGTTACTTCCATGCAATTCATCAAGTAAACGTTCAAATTCGTCTTCAGACATTTCATCATCAGCATCTTCTTGATCAGCATTTTGTTGAGGAGTTTCAGCGACATCATCACTCATTGAAGGAATTTCGTCAGCCGTTGTATCTACTTCTGCAGACTCACTTTCTGGTATACTTAACCGATGAAGCTCTGCAATTAATTCAGGACTTGCTGGCGTTAACGCCTCTCTGTTTTGAACCAAAACAAACATTTCATTAACACTATCTAGTGCTTGTAAAATAACATCCATTAAATCAGAAGTGACTGATCTTTGACCTGTGCGTAATATATCGAAAATATTTTCAGCATAATGACAAACTTCTACAAGTTCATTTAATGCAAGAAAACCAGCGCCACCTTTAACCGTATGGAAACCACGAAATATCGCGTTAAGCAAATCAGCATTATCTGGATCATTTTCGAGTTCAACTAACTGCTCAGAGAGTAGTTCAAGTATTTCACCCGCTTCAATTAAAAAATCTTGTAGAATTTCTTCATCTGCTTCAAACGACATTCAATAACTCCCGTTAAAATCCTAAACTGGATAAAAGATCATCAACGTCATCCTGACTATCTACGACATCATCTCTTTTTTGTGAATCAACAATAGGGCCTTCTACAAGATTATCCCCTACTTTAGGTTTAGTTTGCTCTAATGTGTTATCTGCACTAATTCCAAATGCAGTTAACATATTAATAAGGCTATCTTCAACTTCTCTCACTAGCTCAATAACTTTACGTATAACTTGACCTGTTAAGTCTTGAAAATCTTGAGCCATTAACACATCCGTCATTAACGCACGCATGTGTTCTGTTTCTTTATCGGTATGGGTTAATAGTGCATCAATATCAATGCATAAACTTTTAAACTCAGTAAGATCAAGTTTATTGTTCATCAGCTTAGACCAAAGCGGGTTCACTGTTTTAATTTGACTTTGAATCGTATCAACAACAGGGAAAATTGCTTCAACAGCATCCATTGTTTTATTGGCAGCTTCTTCTGTACGTGTAATAACATAATTCAAACGTTCTTTCGCGTCAGGTATATCTGCTGTTGCAAGATCACTGATACGAGAATCGAGTTGAAAATTAGTTAACGAATCATGCAACTGCCGGGTTAATTTACCAATTTCAGCAAATAGCTCAGTATTGATAGGGTTTTGGATTTCAGCAATAAGCTCATCAGCTTTTTCCTGTTCTCCAGACTCTAAAAATTCGACTAGCGATTTAGCCTGTTCCAAAGAAACATGGCAGTTGGGCAAACCATTCATGCAAATCCCTTATTAATAACTTTGATGAAAATAAACGAGAAGATTAACCTAAACGTTCAAAAATCTTATCAAGCTTAGTTTTTAATGTGCCAGCAGTAAACGGTTTAACAATATAACCATTAACACCCGCTTGTGCAGCCATGACTATTTGCTCTTTTTTCGCTTCTGCCGTAATTAACAGTACAGGGATATGGGCTAATTTTGCATCCGCTCGAATAGCTTTTAAAAGATCAATACCTTGCATTCCTGGCATGTTCCAATCTGTAACAACAAAATCGAAATCACCACCTTGAAGCATCGGTAAAGCAGTACTACCATCATCAGCCTCTTGAATGTTTGTAAAACCTAAATCTCGTAACAAGTTTTTCACTATTCGTCTCATGGTTGAAAAGTCATCAACTACAAGTACTTTCATATTTTTATCCAAGGCATCCTCCGGACTAACATTCAAAATTTATTTATTCTTTGCTTGTAACTATGCGTGAAAACGCCAGAATAACAAGCAACTATTGTGATTTATAATATCTTAATTTAAAAAATTTGCACTTAACTTTGCCAAGACTGCATTCTCGCTTTTAATCTATGCATGGCTTGACTATGAATTTGGCTGACTCTGGATTCGCTTACATCTATGACTTGACCAATTTCTCGTAAATTCAATTCTTCATCGTAATATAGCGACAGTACTAAAGCTTCGCGCTCTGGTAAAGTAGAAATACACTCTGACAAGCCTTTTTTAAATGCGTTGTGCTCTATATCTTGGTAAGGATCATCACTAACATTGCTTTCATCATAGTTTAGCCCATTTTCACCACTTGCTAGATCCTCAATGCCAATAATTTTACCAGTACTGACTTCACTTAATATATGATGGTATTCATTTAATGAAATATCAAGTTTTTCAGCAACTTCACTGTCAGTAACATCTCGACCTAACTGCGCTTCTAATTCTTTAATAGCTTGACTGACTAAACGACTATTTTTATGAACAGAGCGAGGTGTCCAGTCACCACGGCGTATTTCATCAAGCATTGCCCCACGAATTCGAATACCAGCAAAAGTTTCAAAGCTTGCTCCTTTGGTTGCATCGAAATTATTGGCGGCTTCAAACAAACCAATCATTCCTGACTGAATAAGGTCATCAACAATGACACTTGCAGGAAGTCTGGCAAGCAAATGATAAGCAATACGTTTAACTAATACCGTATGCTGTTCAAGCAATGCTGTTTTATCAACATGAACATTATAAGCATTTGTTTTTACCACTTTTGCTCCAGTATTTTTATTTTATTAACTGCCTAGGTAATTTATAACGTAAGCAAATATAACTTATTTGTTATCTAATAATTTTTCAATAAAAAACTCTAAATGACCAGATGCTTGGCTAGGAATTGTCCATTTAGTAATTCGGTTAGCTAAATTTTTAAAAGCGATTGAAGCTGGAGAGTCTGGAAATGCTTCAACAATTACTTTTTGTTTACGTACAGATTTTCTTATGTTTTCATCAAATGGAATTACACCAACAAGATCCAAAGCTACGTCTAAAAACCTATCAGTAACTTTGGTAAGTTTGGCAAAAAGTTGTTGGCCTTCTTTAGGGCTTCTCACCATATTGGCGACAACTTTAAATTTATAAACGTCATGATCACGACTTAGCAGCTTCATCAACGCATAACAGTCAGTAATGGATGTTGGTTCATCACAAACAACTAACATGACATCTTGCGCTGCGCGGGTAAAACTTAGCACCATGTCAGAAATACCAGCTGCTGTATCAACAATCAGAATATCAAATTGATTTTGCATATCACTAAAGGCTCGAATTAAACCAACATGTTCCGCTGGTGTTAAATCGACCATGGATTGCGTGCCCGAAGTAGCAGGGATAATGCTAATTCCTGCAGGGCCTTCTATGATAATATCGTCAAGTTCACATTCACCAGACAATACATGAGATAAGTTTCTTTTTACTCTTAACCCTAACATAACATCAACATTTGCTAGGCCTAAATCGGCATCAAGAACAAGTACTTTTTTCCCTAGTTGCGCTAGAGAGATAGCTGTATTCAACGAAACATTGGTTTTACCTACGCCGCCTTTTCCTCCTGAAACAGCAATGACTTTAATTTGTTGTGAGTTTTGCATTTTTCGTAAGCCACTCGCTTGATCTATCATCTATTTTTCTCAATATTTTATTAATATCTTCTCAATTATTATTGTTGAAGAGAAAGCTAATATGAAGTTGCTTATTTACAACATAAGTTAATCTACATCGCTCCTACATGGTTCATTGGTTTGGTATGCACAGGAACATGGTGTGGTGACTGTACTTTAATCGCCATCTTATCAGCAAGCGTAACTAACTTTTCAACATTTGCAACTTTAATGTCTTCAGGAACTCTTTGACCATCAGTAAGATACCCTATTGGCAAACCATTTTGAATCGAAGTTGAAATTATTTCTCCAATACTAACACTCTCATCAAGTTTAGTATAAATACTGCCCGATAATGGTACTTTTTTGAATCGCTCAACATTTTCTTGCATTACGCGTTGCTGGGTATTTGCTGCTAATACTAAATAATTACGTATTTTTACTCGAGTGCTGGTCACTAAAGTGGTTAGATGTTCGGCAAGGCGCATATCACGCTGCCCCATTCCTGCCGTATCAATTAAAACCAGTTTTTTACCTGAAAATTGTTGTAACAAACTGTCTAATTGTTCTGCATCTTTTGCAAGTTTAACCTGACAACCAATAATTTTTCCGTAGGTATTAAGTTGTTCAAAGCCTGCAATTCTAAATGTGTCTGTAGAAATAAGAGCGACTTGATCAGCACCATGAACTTGTGAAAATCTTGCCGCTAATTTAGCGATGGTCGTTGTTTTTCCTACGCCTGTTGGGCCAACTAACGCAACTACACCACCTCGATTAATAATATCATTATTGGTGGTATTTAACTGTTGCGCGACTAATTGTTTAGCGTCTTGCCATGCTTGTGACTCATTACTTTGAGCTGGTAGGTAGCCTGCAATTTGATCGGCAATTTGCTCGGTTAATCCAATAGCCATTAAGCGATTAACAAGCACCGCTCGTTGTGGGTCTTTTTGTGCAAGATCTTGCCACATTAAGCCTGATACTTGATGCTCTAACAATTGACGAATAGACGCCATTTCTTTTTGCATTAATTGAAATTCATCAGTGGAAACAGTCGCTTGATTACTTGCTGTTGATGCTGATGCTACAGCAGCGGTAGAAAAGCCATTATCATCAACTCCTTGCTCATCTGTTTGCTCTAATCGTTGAGTAAATCGCTTGAATTGTTGTTCAATATTTTCGCTAGCAGGGTCTACAGCCTCTTTCTTAGGTGCTGGTTTTTGTTGTACTTGTCGATTTAATAATGCTGACAAACTGTCCGCAGGCGCAGAGGTTGAGTCATTTTCCTGTGTATTATTAACTTGCTGTGTATTATTAGCATGGGTGTCAATACTGTGCCCCGAGTTTGTTGCTGGAACGCTACCTAAAGTAACAACATCATTTTTCATTCCGTTAACATCACGTTGATTATTAGGCGCACTTGGCACGGTATTAGGCTGTTCGCTTGATTTAGGCTGAGCAGGTGCTGCTTGCGAATAGTCAATTGCAGCCATGAGTTCGACCCCTTCAGCAATTTTTTTATTTGACATAATTACCGCTTCTACGCCTAACTCTTCTTTTATTTGAGCAAGCGCTGTTCGCATATCTTTGGCTACAAAACGTCTTATTTTCATCACAACCTCTACTTTTAAATGCTTACTGCAAATTGATTACTCAGCTTAGTTAAGCTTGAGCTAACTTTACTAAGCTATATTTACTGCCCTATAGCACTAACAATTTTAATTTGTTTATCGTCTGGAATTTCTTGATACGAAATCACTCGCAAACCAGGAATTGTGTACTTAACAAATTTAGCAAGCACAGTTCTTAATATTCCTGATGTTAGCAATATAGGCGCATCTCCCGCCATTTCTTGCTGTTGAGCTCCCTCTGTTAGCGATTTCTGTAACCTTTCAGCTAATCCAGGTTCAATACCTGCGCCATCATCACCAGCCATTTGCATTGACTGGTGCAACATCTGTTCCAACTCAGGCGCCAATGTTATGACAGGTATTTCTACTTCGGGTCCAACTAAGTCTTGAATAATAAATTTACGTAGCGAAATTCTAACGGCAGCAGTTAAGATGTCAGTATCTTGACTCTTAGGTCCATACTCTACTAACGTTTGAATAATACTGCGCATATCTCTAACAGCGACGCCCTCATTCATTAAGTTTTGCAATACTTTTACTACAGTGCCTAACGTTAGGATGTCAGGAATTAATCCTTCAACTAATTTAGGGTGATTTTTCGCTAACATATCAATTAAGTTTTGTACTTCTTCATGGCCTAATAACTGCGCAGCATTATTCGTTAAAATTTGACTTAAGTGCGTCGCCAAAACCGTTGCAGCATCAACAACGGTATAACCTAATGTTTGAGCATGCTCTCTTTGACTTTGATTAATCCATACCGCATCTAAGCCAAAGGCAGGATCTTTTGTGATCGCTCCATCAAGCTTGCCATACACTTGCCCGGGGTTAATAGCCAACTCGTGATCATGCTTAATTTCAGCGCTGCCAATAGTAACGCCCATTAATGATATTTGATAACAGTTGGGGTCAAGATCTAAATTATCTCGAATATGAACTGCTGGCACTAAAAATCCAAACTCTTGAGAAAGCTTTTTACGGACACCTTTTATACGACTTAAAAGCTCCCCGCCTTGTGCTTTGTCAACTAAAGGGATTAAGCGATAACCAATTTCTAAACCAATAATATCAACGTGATTAACATCATCCCAACCAAGTTCTTTAACTTCGGCTTCTTGTTTTTGGTTTTCTACTTGAGTCAATTGTTGTGCTTCAATATGTTCTTGAGCTTTTGCTTTTTTACGTTTTTCACCAAAAAATGCGCCCAAGGCAATCACAGAGGCAAAAAATAAAAATGCAAAATGCGGCATCCCCGGCACAATGCCCATAATAAACATGAGTCCTGCGGCGGCATAAAGAGATTTTTCTTGTCCAAGCTGAGAGCTAACCTGTTGTCCCATGTCTTCAGAAGTATTTTGTCGGGTCACTGCAATAGCTGTTGCAACTGAAAGCAATAGTCCTGGCACCTGAGCAACAAGTCCATCACCAATCGTTAATACCGTATAAATTTCAACTGCGTCATCAAAAGATAAGTCATGTTGAACCATCCCAATAACTAGTCCACCAACAAGGTTGATAAACAAAATTAATATACCGGCAATAGCATCACCTTTTACAAACTTACTCGCACCATCCATTGAGCCATAAAAGTCAGCTTCGGTGGTAACTTCGATACGCCTTTCTCTGGCTTGCTCTTGGTTAATAAAACCTGCATTTAAATCTGCATCTATCGCCATTTGTTTCCCTGGCATCGCATCTAAGGTAAATCGAGCAGTTACTTCAGCTATGCGTCCAGCACCTTTGGTGATTACTACAAAATTGATGATAATTAAAATCAAGAAAACAACCAAACCAACCGCATAATTACCACCAATAACCACAGAGCCGAAAGCTTCTATTACTTTACCTGCGGAATCTGGCCCTAAATGACCTTCAAGTAGTACTATACGAGTACTCGCCACATTAAGTGCTAATCGTAAAATAGTAGCGATAAGTAACACGGCAGGAAAAGAGCCAAAATCTAACGGCTTTAACGTGTAAACAGTAATTAGCAGAACCACTAAAGACAAAGCGATGTTAAATGAGAATAGAACATCTAATAAAAGTGGTGTTAATGGCAGGATAACCATACCTAGTGCAGCCATTACCACTAATGGCGTACCTAATCCGGCTAGGTGCTTTAATTTATTTTTATCAAATTTATTTAAATAAGCTGTTAGTTGCATTGATACTTCATGATGGCTTTTTGACACTTATCAGTGAAAAAGCAATAAATAGACCACAACTAAAAATTAACTAAATTGTTTAGAGAAGTTCACTGGTTGAGTTTGCTCTTGCTGATTATTTAAGTCGTCAAACCTGACAGAGATTTCACTATATTTTCACACAATGAATACAAGACGAATCAAAACAAGTAAAAAGTATGGGCATTTAACATATAGTTAAGTAACACTAGAAGTTAATACTTAAACTCTTCAGGTATGGGGAGGTTTTTGGCAATAGGGATCGGTTTTTTGGCGCGACCTTTTCTGTGCTCATTTAATTGGAAAATAAAAGCAAGTACTTGAGCAACTGCAGCAAATAACTCCTCAGGAATATCATCGCCAACCTCACCAGTGTAATAAAGCGAGCGAGCAAGCGCAGGCGATTGTACAATTTCAATACCATGCTCTTTGGCGATGGTACGTATGTGTAATGCCATTTCATCAACCCCTTTAGCAATTAGCCTTGGAGCACCACCAACTTCAGCATCATATTGTAAAGCGACAGAAAAATGACTTGGGTTGGTAATAACCACATCAGAATTAACAACATCGGCCATCATTCGTCTTTGTGACATTTCATACTGAGTTCTTTTTATTCTGCCTTTATTTTCCGGGCTACCTTCAGCTGTTTTGTGTTCGTCTTTAATTTCTTGTTTAGTCATTTTCAATTGACGAGTATGATTCCAAACTTGGTAAGGGGCGTCGATCAAGGCAATAATAATTAACGAGACAGTTAAGGTCATAAACATACCGAGCAACAATTGCACCGCATGAATAAAGTTAATGGGGATCGACTCTCGACTGAGCCCTAAAATTTGAGCGAACAAACCATTTAACAATAGGTAAGCCACAATAAAGACAACAAAAAACTTTAATATAGATTTTATTAATTCCACGTATGATTGAGGACCAAACATACGCTTAAACCCTGCAAGGGGTGATAATTTACTTGCTTTAGGCGACATCGCTTCTAAAGAAAAGCTCAAACCTCCAAGTAGAGTATTACCAACAAAAGCTGCCAGAGCGATGATGGCAAAAATCCAAGCCATAGGGGCGATTATTAAAGAAACACTGTCTCCAATAACGGCAAAGAGGGCTTTAAGATCTAACGCTTCTTCACGAGAGAAGCTAAATAAACGTTTCATCATGCCTGTTAGCGCATCAACTAATGAAGATCCCACTAACATTAATGCAGCTGCACTACCAATTAGCACAAACATAGTACCGAGTTCTTTTGAACGAGCTATTTGACCTTTTTTACGGGCATCAGCTATTTTTTTCCCCGTGGGTTGTTCGGTTTTTTCGCCGCTATCAGACTCAGCCATTTACCTAACTCCACAATCAATTAAGTAGCAACTAAAGTCTAATGCCCTTTGCCATTGGCTTTCAAAATGAGTGAAAAAATTCCCCATTGTTAGCCACATGATCAACAACCCCGAAAGCATTGTTACTGGAAAACCAATAGCAAAAATATTCAGCTGTGGCGCTGCACGGGTCATAATACCAAAGGAGAAATTAATAAGTAGCATGGCAGTTAATGGCGCTAACGCCAATGATAAAGCTGTAGCAAACATCCAACTGCCCCACTCAACTATTTCTTTAAATTTAACTACTTCAAAGCTTTCCATCGGAATAGGAATAGTGGTAAAGCTAGCAACAATAAACTGTAAATAGGTTAGGTGTCCGTCCATTGCCCAAAATAAAAGCGTAGACAATACAAGAAAAAATTGACCAACAGCAGGCACATTCATACCACTAGCAGGGTCAACCATTGAGGCAAAGCCTAGCCCCGTTTGCATCGCAATAATTTGCCCAGCAAGGGTGAATGTGTTCAACACCATCATGGTAATAAACCCTAACATAATGCCAACCAGTATTTGCTGGGCAACAAGTAAAACGGTCATAAAAGAAAATAATTCTGCGACGTTAGCAGGAGGTATAGCAGGCATTACCGCCACAGTTACCGCTAATGATAAAAACAATTTTACTTTGGTAGGAACGGTTTTCGACCCTAAACCAATCATACTCATGATAAGGGCGGACACACGAACTAAAGGCAATAAAAAATCAGCTAAATATTGATTAACAACTGATTCTGTAAACTCCATTAGCTCACCACACTGGGAATACTACTAATAAGTCTGATGGTGTAATCCATGAGTTTTGCCACTAACCAATGACCACCAAAAACTAAAGCGAGTAAAGTCACAATCAGACGAGGTAAAAAACTCAATGTTTGCTCGTTAATCGACGTTGCCGCTTGAAAAACAGCAACAACTAAACCAACACATAAACTAGGAACGATCACGGCGCTAACTAAGATAATCACGACAAAAGCAGCATCACGCATAATATCAACGAATACTTCAGGACCCATTATATTCTCCTAGTGTGAGTTTTTTTAAATCCACCGGCATTGCTAAGTGCCCAAACCATAACTCGTGGCAATCGTACCTATCACTAAATTCCAACCATCAATCATCACAAACAACATTAACTTAAAAGGTAATGAGACGATCATCGGCGACAACATCATCATCCCCATTGCCATTAATATACTCGCCACCACCAGATCAATAATCAAAAAGGGGATAAAAAGCATAAAACCAATTTGAAAGGCGGTCTTTAATTCACTGATAATAAACGAAGGAATAATAACAGTCATCGGCAAATCGGTCGGTTTTGCGTAACTTTCAATGCCAGCCATCTCTGCAAGTGTGCCTAAATCTTTGATTCGCGTTTGCTCTAACATAAAGGCGCGCAGCGGCACTTTAGCCTTATCGATGGCTTCAACTGAGGTAAGCTGTTCTGAAAGGTATGGCTGAATGGCTTGTTCATCAATTTTATCGTATACAGGTGTCATAATAAATAAGGTCATAAACAACGTTAAACCAATAATGACCTGATTTGATGGAGATTGCTGTAAACCAAAAGCTTGGCGTAATATCGCTAAAATAATAACAATGCGGGTGAAGGAGGTCATCATGATCAAGGCAGCAGGAATAAAGCCTAATGCCGTCATAAAGAGTAATATTTGTAAAGTTACCGAATATTCTTGAGAGCCGTCAGGGTTGGTGGTTAAAGTTAATGCAGACATGCCCAAGTCTTCGGCAGCATACATGCTACCGCTCGCGGTAACTAAGGTGGCGAATAACAAAAACAGCCAACTTTTTTTATTCATCGAAAAATCTTTAAGGGAAAGCTTACCCAAGAAAAGGCGAGTAAAGTTCGGTAAAGTCACTTTTTTCTTGGTTGATTTCAGATCGCATTGATTTAAATCATTCATGGCTTAGTTCGGCTCTTTTTTTAAGGTATTTTTATTATTATTCAAATGTTTCTGCATAAAAGAAACAAGAGATTGACCTAATTCAGTTGATATCGGAGGGGAAACTTCTAAAGGTTTATCGAGTGTATCTAAAAGAGAAATTTGTTGAGGAGTAACACCTAAAAGCTGCTGTTTATCGCCAACTTGAACAACGACGAGACGCTCTTTGGATCCTAGTTGCATGCTAGTGACAACTTTTAAATTTTTGTTATCAAATCCCTTAGGTTGAATGCGTTTAAGAACAAAAGCACACAAGACAATCAACACTAAAACCAATAATAAAGAGACAATCATGGTCATTGCGTCCATGGAACCGCCAACATGTTTACCGACCTCAGGGAGCGTTTCATTAGGGGCGATTGTATCATTGGTGGTATGACTATTTTGGCTTTCATCGGCAGTGGCAGCTAAGGTAGCGCTCTTAGCAGCCGTGGTCAGTAGCTCTGCCTCTTGTGCTACAACAAGCGTTGAAAATAAAATACTAATAAAAACAACTAACCAACGCATTGTAAGAACCTTTTTAAATCATTTGTTATTTCAGTTTTTTAATACGCTCAACTTGACTAATAACATCAGTTAATCGAATACCGAATTTGTCATTAACCACTACAACTTCACCATGCGCGATTAATGTGCCATTAACCAAAACGTCAAGTGATTCACCAGCAACACGATCAAGCTCGACCACTGAACCTTGATTAAGTTGCAGTAAATTTCTAATACTAATTTGACTACGCCCTACTTCCATTGAAATAGTGACGGGAATATCTAATATTGTATCAAGTTTACGTTTCTCATCGGCGCTGATAGGGGCATCTTCTGTAAGCTCATCTAGCTCCACAGCTTCTGCAGAAGCGGCAGCTTGCTCGTCCATCGCCTCATCCCACATACCTAAATCATCGTCATCTGTACTCATACCACTGGCCTCTATGTCAATATAACGTTATTTGAATCGATTTATAAACGCTATTTATTCTTCGTAATTAAAGTCTTCTTCAAGAAGATGTAAGTCACCATCACTATCTAAACGTTTGCCGCCTTTAGTTAAGATGGTTAATTCATTTTTCACTGATTCTGGTCGCTTAATTTTAGCTTCAATTTTTAATGCTAAATTATCTCGACTACGTCCAAGTTTTGCTCGGTAAGTTGGTAAGTCTTCTACTAAAACGGTGATATGGCTAGGCATTTCAATTGGAATAACATCACCTTCTTTTAACTCCATAATACGTTTTAATGGCAATTGTGCTTCAATAAACTTAGTGGTGAGTGCCACCTCAACATCCATAATTTCATCTCGCAGTGCTTTAGACCAACGCATGTCGGTATCTTCTTTATCACTTTGAACACCCGCGTCTAGTAATTCGCGAATAGGCTCTAGCATAGAGTAAGGTAAAGCTATATGAAAATCGCCGCCGCCGCCGTCAAGTTCAATATGAAATGAGCTGATAACAACCACTTCTGTTGGGCTAACAATATTAGCCATGGCAGGGTTAACTTCTGAGTCTAAATATTCAAAAGAAACATCCATCACTGGTGACCAAGCTTCTTTATAATCTTCAAAAATTAATTTTAATAACATTTGTACGATACGGCGCTCAGTCGGCGTAAACTCACGCCCTTCAATTTTAGCGTGATAACGGCCATCACCACCAAAAAAGTTATCTACTAAAATAAAGACTAAACGGGCTTCCATGGTAATCAATGCCGTACCTTTTAATGGACGAAAACGAACCATGTTAAGACTCGTAGGAACAAATAAGGTATGAACATACTCACCAAACTTGATCATCTGAATACCGTTAATCGAGACTTCGGCAGTTCTGCGCATCATATTAAATAAACTAATACGCATATGACGAGCAAAACGTTCGTTAACCATTTCCAAGGTGGGCATACGGCCACGCACAATACGATCTTGTGATGAAAAATCATAGTCAGCTGTATCTGTAGAGCTTTCACTCGCATCTTCGACTATTTCTTCTTCTTCAACATCATCAACGCCATGTAATAGCGCGTCAATTTCGTCTTGCGATAATAAATCACTCACTTGAATATCTCTTCATGTTGTATCACTTCTATGCTGAGCCTGTTAAATAATAGTAAATTGTTATTTTTATTGCATAACAAAACCAGTAAACAATACCTTCTCAACTGTCGGGCTACCCGCTAACTCTTTCATTACGTTTTGTACTTCAGTTAATGATTGTTGCTTTAACGAAGTTTTTCCTGCACTGGTGGCTAAATCATCTGCATTTGCTTGAGAAAATACGCTCAATAATGTGCTTTCTAATAATGGAATATGTTTTTTAGTTGTTTCTTCATTATCGCTACCACGTACCAATAATTGTACTCGAATTTCGACAAACCTATCTCGCGCAGCCCCTGGCACGTTAAAACGAAACGGACGCGGTAAAGGTACATATAACGCGGTGCCTGTTTGCACAGCAGCTGGAGCCGCACTTGCCTCACTATCTACATCTGTAGTAATTGTCTCTGTACTAACTTGTTCTGGACTAACAGCCTCGTCACTTCCACCCAAAAAGAAATAGGCAGCACCTGCGCCAGCAACAAGAATAACAAGGGCAATAATGATAATGAGTTTTTTCTTTTTCTTCGGATTATCAAGTTCTAAGTCTTTGCCTTTTTCATCTGCCATAATTTATCCTAAAAAATCGACGAGTATAATATTTGTCTTTATAACCAATTGCTAAACTATATCCTTGAAAGCACTCTGAGCCAATGTGTTTTAACTTTTAGGCGTAGTAATCAACTCTAGATGCTGAACTTTTAAACAAATCAGCCGATAATACCGTTTGTGCTTCCTCATTTTCTTGGTTAACCGTTTGGCTACCTTGACCATTGTGTTGCGCTGTTAGGTCGTCATTTGATTGTTGTGCTTGTTGTTCAACATTAGCATCACCTACATCAACACCACTTTGTGAAAGCATGTCTTTTAGCTTATGTAAGTTTTCTTCAAACGCTTCTTTGGCTTGTTGGTTTTGTACAGTAAAATTAACCACTGCTTGTTCACTTTGCAAGTTTACTCTCACATGAACATTACCTAGTTCAGGTGGATCTAAACGAATATCAAACTGCTGTAGCTTTTGAGAAATCATTACCATGACTTTGTCTTTGACGGCTTCGGCAAAGTCTTTTCTAAAAATAGAAATAGTTTCATTTAATGCCGCGGCATTATTTTTAGCTTTAACCATATTATCATTAACAATCGCATGGCTTAGCTCTTCAATCGTACTGGTTTGACTTTCACTACTTTCAACTTTAGTTGCCTGCGATGAAACATCAGTAAAGTGTGCGCTAGTTTGATTAGTATTAATTGGTTGAGTTTGCGCTTGCTTTTTATCATCTGCAACCGCTGTATTTTGTTCTACAGAGGCAGCCATAGTTTGTGCTTGCTCTTGTTGATTCTGTTCTGATTGAGCATCTTGTTGTTCTGATTCACTAGCAAGCGATTTTTGTTCTGCTAGTGTGACTTTTCCTTCCGTTTGTGCGGATGATGTTGTAACAGGTGATGAAACTTTTGATTGTGTTACCGCAGGTTGAATGACTTTATCAAGATCAACAGAGTCGTTAATTGGCGACTGATTATTCATATTTGTTATTGATGAATCCGCCGACTTAGCTGCTTGTTGATTATATTTATCATTATTTTCTGACGAAACTTTAGTGCCGTCTTTAACCGGCTCATTGTTAATAGCGCCTACTGCAGTCGTTGATTCTTTATTCATCGCAAGCTTTTCTTGCGCTTGACCTGCTAACGCAGCTTGAGTTAATGCTTCGTCTTTTTGGCGACTAACAGCCGTATCTTGTGTTAATTCATCAACTGATTCGATAACTGATTGGTTAACCGCTTGTTTTTTCTCGTTAAGCTGCTGTATTACTGTTTCATTGTTTTTTATTTGCGATGAACGATCATTTATTGCTGCTTCAGTTCCCTGCACTTGAGGTGATAATACCCTACTCTCTTGATTGATTAATCCAGCACTCTCTTTTTTATTCTGTAATTGTTCGTTATCAGATAACTCAGATAACGATGAGTTAATATCTGCTGACGATTTAGCCACTGCTTGTTTACTGGTACTTTCATTGCCAAGCACAGCATCATTTTTCGTGTTTTGCTGATCTTTAATAATATTTTGACTAATCTTAGCTGCTAGTTGTTCCTCAGTTAACTCTGTTTCTTCGCTCATTAACTCAGTTAAATTAATTGCAGTTGCAGTCTCATTTCTTACGTTATTTGCCTGAGCTGCTGATTTATCCTCGCTCGACCCAGAAGCTTGTGAGCCTTTTAGCACTTGTTGAGAAGAATTCAGTAATGAAATAAATTGTTGCGAGTGTGTAAGCGCATTTTTTTGTGCTTCTTCCGATAGCTTATTTGCCGCTAACGCTGCTTCATTATCACTTTCTTGCTTAATAGCTTCTGACGACTGGCTTAACTTCGTTTCTTCATCATCATTGTTGACCTCGCCTGAAGTTTCGCTTTCTTGATCTACATTGTTTTTTTCTTTAGAAGTTGTTACGTCGTCTGATTGTTGAGCATTTTTTTGCTCTTTCGCTGACACTATTTTGCCGCTATCATCGAGATCTTGTGAAGAATTGCCGCTTTGCTCTTTTTGAATATGGCGATCGACCATCTGAGAAAAGTCTTTATGTTCTTGCGAGCCCTTGTCATTACATTTTAAACTTTCACTTTTAAAATCAGTGGGTTGAGTATACTCTGCAAGTAAAACATTTAATTGAGGCATAGATTAATCCAATCGTCAGTCTAATAATAAGTTCAATAACAGATCTGAAATAAATCACTGTTAAGTTATTTATTCGTTTTAAATGCAATACTTATACCAGTACCAAGTAACATGAGTATTTAAAACATAAGTTAACGTGAGCGACGAATAAATTGCTGGGTCGCCATTTCATCAAACATTTTTTGCTCATTTTTTTCAGAAACCAGCGCTAGTTGTTTAATTTTTTTCTCTCGTAAATGCTCTACAGCTTGAACTTTTTGTCGCTGCTGCATCCAAAGGTTTTTACTTTGCTCAACCAGAGCCTTTGCTTGAACCATGGCAATTCTTACTTGCTCTGCAGCATTGTCTAGCTTGGCAATGAAGCCGTGATAATGGCTATACGTTGCGCTGTCAATGCCATTTTCAGCTTGATGACTTAACCGTTTCATGTACTCTAAGCGGTAGTCTCCCACGCCATTTAGTCGAGAAATATTTTGTTGGTATTCCTGCTCAGCATTTTGCAATTTTTGCGCAGCTTGGCTTTCTTTATCTTGTTCAAACTTAAGCAAAGTATCGAGCTGTTTCATTGACATAACATAATACTCTTTTAGCCGGCAGCTGTTTGTGCATTAGCTTGCGCGTTAGAATGAGCCTGAGCGGCAGATAAGATTTCTTGTAACTGGGTTAAACTTTGATCGTACGGGATCACTTCTCGCATTTGCTGTTGTAAAAAGAAGTTAATCACTGGTAATAAACTAATCGCTTGATCTATTCGAGGATCATTGCCTTGGGTATATGCGCCTATCGCGATTAGATCTTTATTTTGCTGATAAAGCGAATAAACTTGCTTGAGTTGACGCGCTAATTGTTGATGCTCTTCACTGGTAACCATCGGCATTACACGGCTAATAGAGCCTTCAATATCAACCGCAGGATAATGACCAGAGTCAGCAAGATCTCGCGATAAAACAATGTGACCATCTAAAATAGCGCGGGCGGCATCTGCAATAGGATCTTGTAGGTCGTCACCTTCTGTTAATACCGTGTAAAAGGCAGTAACCGAACCTTGTCCTGCTCCACCGTTTCCTGCTCGCTCGACAAGTTGAGGTAATTTTGAAAACACTGAAGGCGGATAGCCCTTAGTTGCCGGTGGCTCACCAACGGCTAGTGCAATTTCACGTTGTGCTTGTGCATATCGGGTTAATGAATCAAGCAGCAATAAAACATTCAAGCCTTGATCGCGAAAATACTCACTCACTTGCACTGCATACTCGCAGCCTTTTAGCCTCATTAATGGAGAATTATCCGCAGGAGCAGCAACGACAACAGAGCGTGCTCGACCTTCTTCACCTAAGATTTCTTCAATAAACTCTTTAACTTCACGGCCACGCTCTCCCACTAAACCAACAACAATAACGTCAGCATTAGTTCCGCGAGTCATCATACCCATTAACACACTCTTACCTACGCCAGAGCCTGCAAAAAGTCCCATTCGCTGCCCTTTACCAACCGTAATAAAACTATTGATAGAACGAACCCCAACATCTAGCGGTTCAGATATCGCACGACGTAATAATGGATTAATCGGTTTAGTATCTAAAATATAATCATCGTTAGGTTTTAAAGGACCTTTGCCGTCTAAAGGTTTACCAACACCGTCAACAACGCGCCCAAGTAAATCCATCGATAATGGCACTTTAGCTTTACTTGATAAAGGAACAACTCGTGCACCTGGAGCTACGCCTTGCAAGCTTTGCTCAGGCATTAAATAGGTTATATCTTGAGAAAAGCCGACGACTTCGGCAATTAAATCACCCTGAGAGGTTTCAACTAAACATTGGCTACCTACATTAGCTTTTACACCCACAGCCTCCAAAGTTAAACCGACAACACGAACTAAACGCCCAGCAATCGTTTCTTTGTAGGGATGAATAAACGCTTGAGCGCTTTTTAGATTGTTCGCCAATCGTGTGCTATCAACCATCTAGGTAACCTTTGTTGCGTGTTTACTTAATAGATATTACTGGTGTAAAGCATTTTCAAGAAATGACTCAAGCACTTGCTTTAATCTCGACTTCATTGATAAATCAATATTCGATGTGCTGTTTTCTATTTGACAACTTCCAGCTGTAAGCTGTGGCGCAGGCAATAAACGCCAGCCACTTTCTTTAATAAATTCGCCGCCAAACTCTTTTTCTATCAACTTAATGTCATCTGGATGACAATATATTTGTGTTTGTGCTTCTTGGCTAGGTAAAGCTTTAATACCAGCACTTACCGCAGCGATAAGAATATCAGGATTCGCTTTAACTTCTTGCAGTACAACAGCTTCGGTTAACTGTACAGCCAATTGCAACAATTGTTCTTCAACGTTTTTTTCAATACTTTTCATGGGTTGATGCAATTGGTCAATAAGTGCAGACCATTGAGCAGTTAATTCTGTAATTTTGTCTTTGCCCTCATCCAAGCCTTGTTGTAAACCTTCTTGATGGCCTTGTTTAACACCTTCTTCATGACCTTGAGGTTTGCCTTCTTCATAACCTTTGATAAAACCTTCTTCTTTACCTTGGTTAAAGCCTTCTTCAAATGCAGACTGTCTAATTTCTTCGATTTCTTCAGCAGTTAACGGCGTGGGCTCTTCTATTTCAGTTTCTTCTGGTGCTTCATAACGCCACGTGCTTTTTTTGCCAAAAGCATTTGTTTGATTCTCTTCTTTTTCCGTTAATGCTTGTTGCACATCAGGGATCTGCCAAATTTTAGCATCTAATTCATCACCTGTTTGATTGTCTTTAGGATCGTTATTCATCGTTAACTACTTCACTAAACTATTATTGGCACGTTATAAAAGGTGAAACGAGAACTTAATTTGTACTAGGTTCTCAATACACTAATGTATTATAAAAACTCATCACCGCCACCAGCAGAACCGAGCATAATTTCACCTGCATCGGATAGTCGACGAGCAACAGCCAAGATTTCTTTTTGAGCCGCTTCAACTTCACTAATTCGAACAGGTCCCATGGCTTCAAGATCGTCGGCAAGCATCTCAGCAGCACGTTTAGACATGTTAGTCATTATTTTTTCTTTTAATGCATCATCTGCGCCTTTTATGGCTTTCATTAAGGCGTCTTGTTGAACGTCTCTTAAAATTGCCTGCATGCCTCTGTCATCAACATCTGCTAAGTTTTCAAAGACAAACATTAAGTCTTGGATTTGTTGACTCATCTCTTCGTCATGCTCTCTTATAGAGTCCATCAACATTCCTTCAACGTTAGTTTCAAGGAAGTTCATAATATCTGCAGCAGCTTTAAGACCACCCATTTTCGCAGCTTGCGCACCTGCTTGGCCAGCAAACTGTTTCTCCATAATTTCATTTAATTCTTGAAGTGCCGCAGGTTGTACTTCTTCAAGGTTAGCAATACGCATCATAAGATCTAAACGGACTTTGTCTGTAAATTGCCCCATAATTTCAGCCGATTGCTGTGGATCTAAATACGATAAAACAATGGTTTGAATTTGTGGATGCTCATTTCTAATAATGTTGGCCACTTGTTTAGAGTCCATCCATTTAAGCGAGTCTAAACCTTTAGCACCGCCGCCCATTACAATTTGGTCGATTAAGTTGCCGGCTTTATCTTCACCAAGTGCTGCCGTTAATGCTTTGCGAACAAACTCTTCAGATTGGAAACCAATCGTACTAAAGTTTTGAATTTCTTTTATAAACAACTTATGAACAGAAGTAATTTTTTCTTGAGTAAATTCTTCCATCGCCGCCATTACCATGCCGACCTGCTGCACTTGTTTAGGTTCAAGATGCTTTAATATTTGAGCGGCATCTTCTTCCGACAAGCTTAATAATAAAATCGCCGCTTTTTCAGCGCCATCAAGTTTATCAACATCAAAACCTGCTGGTGCCGGTGTTAGTTCTTGTATTTCATCACTCATCTTCGTTCAACCAACTTTTAACTACTTGAGAGGAAAGTTCTGGCTCGTTTGCCACAAGCGCTCGAACCGCTTTTAAGACATCTTCATCGCGATGTAAATCAGGCAATTGTAAACTACCGTCAGGCGCAAAGCCTACCGCACCTGCATCAAACTCAGCGGTTAACATATCCATGGTTTCATCACCTAAATCTATATGACTATCTAAAGACTTATCGCCATAATCGTTCGGTGTTTGATCTGGGTAAATCAAGCGTTTAAGCATTGGTCTTATCACCGCAAGAATTAATACCACGATAACCAAAAAGCCCATTAACAACTTAGCCCATTTGAAAAACTCTGGTTTTTCATAAAAAGGCAGCGCAGCAACTACACCCACATCAGAGCGAGCAAACGGTAACGTTATCACTTCTAATATATCACCTCGTTGTAAATCAAAACCAATACTACCTTGTAATAAACGACGAATACTGGCCAATTCGGTAACCGAGCGTGGGGTTTGTGTTAACTCACCTGTTGCAGCGCCGTCAACTGGCGCGGCTGTTTCATTTAAATAGTCTAATGCCACTGATACACTAATGCGGCGTACCGTACCAGCTTGTTGTTTAGTGTGGCTTATTGCTTCGTCTAATTCATAATTTTTGGTTGACTCAACATGCTTTCTTGATGGCATAGCTTTTTGTTGATTATTCGCAACGGCATTTTCTGGAATGGCAGCATCTAACGGAGGCTGATTAGATAAAGCCCCAGGAATACCGCCAAGTAAACCGCCGATAGTGCTATCTTCAACTTTCATTTCACTACGTAGTGAAGGTAAGTCTGAATTATAACGGCGTTGTGTTTCTTCTACGTTGGTAAAGTCCATAGTGACATCAACTTGCGCAGTATAATTACCTAAGCCAACAACAGGAATAAGGATACTGTCAATTTTCGCTAAGTATTCTTGTTCACGTTTTTGTTCAATTTCAAATTCTTTACGAGAACGAGACGAGATAGAATCTTGACTTCCAGAGTTAAGTAAACGTCCATTTTGATCGGTTACTGTTACGCGGTTAGGTGAAAGCTCTTGCACAGCAGAAGCGACAATATCTACAACCGAGTCAACTTCTTCTTCAGACAACACACGACCGCGCTGCATGGTTAAAACAACGGTAGCAGAAGGCGTTTTAGCGCGTCTGGCAAATACATTTTCACGAGGAATGGCTAATAATACTTTAGCTTTAGAGATAGATTGCAACTGGGTGATAGTGTGAGCAAGTTGCTGTTCACGGCCATATTTTAATCGCTCACTTTCCAAGCGTTGGCTCACCCCAAACCCCATATCTTGCATTAAAACATCGTTACCTTGCTCTGGTTTAGTCGCTAAACCTTCACGAGCAAGTAATAATTTTATGCTTTGATATTCTTCGATAGGAACTGAAATCGTGTTGTTTTCTTGGGTGTAATCGACTTTGTTCGAGTCAAGAAAATCCATGGTTTTAATTAACTGCTCTGTTGGCAGTTTAGTTAAAACGCGAAATTCAGGTTGGTTGGCCCATAAAATAACAAACACAGCAATAGCTAAACAAATAGCCAATGCCATAATTAGGGTAAGCTGTCTTAATACATCTACATTACCTAAAGTAGCTGATAGACCTGATTTTTGCTCACCAATATCACTATCATCTGACACCACCATGTCGGTGTTATCATTATTGACGGTCATATCATTTGAACTGGTTACGTCAGACACTTAACTTCTCCGCTTAACTGTTATTTTGGACAGTGATCATTATTATATTTTTTGCTGTGTACTTCTTTGCGTTTCGCTTAACGATTATTTTTCAGTATTCAATCGATGAAATTACACTGGCATGCTCATGACTTCTTTATACGCTTCAACAAATTTATTACGCACTTGAACTGTTGCTTCGAATGCTAACCCAGCTTTAGATGATGCGATCATGGTTTCTGCTAAGGTCACGTTATGATCACCCATTTCAAAAGCTTGTTTTAGTCGCCCCGCTTCTTTTTGCGTTGCATTAACGTTTTCAATCGCGTCTTTTAATAAGTTACCAAAGTCACTTCCTGATTTGTTAACAGCTGGAATTTCACTTCCCTGCATACCGACATCGGCCGCTTGCATTGACGGAAAACGGTTACCACTAGCCTCTAACGACATGCTTTGCATTTGGGCGTATAAAGAATTATTGGATATTTCCATAGCGTGCTCACTTACTGTCAAAATTTTGTTATAACCAGATATAACAGTGATACTGCAAGCATAGTGCCAATAACTTTAATTAAGAAAAAAAGCGTTCAGCTTAGGAGTTACTTGACTCGACCGAGTCTATTGAGAGAAATACTAAGGAAGATATTGCTTAAAATAAAAACACTTTAAACTCTATAGTACTGTTTAAAGATAGTACCGTTTAAAGTGTTTTTAATAATATGGATTGCGACAACAGCGCGATAATCAAAGCTTAAAAATATCGTTAAGCAGGTATTTGGATACCACTATCACGCATTCTAGCAATTTTATAACGTAAAGTTCTTGGGCTAATACCTAACCGCTCTGCAACAGCTTTTCGGCTGCCGTGACACGATTGTAGTGTGTCTAAAATAATTTGATGCTCTTGTAACTTCAATTCATTACCTAATTCACTACCCTGTTCTTGTGCACAAAGGCTCTCATTTTCTTCTTTAATATTGTTATTTGATTGATCAACTAAATTCCGCTCTTGCACAGAAGTTGTTTCAAAATTTTCAATATACAAATCGTCAACACCAATTTCATTACCGCTTTGCAATATAAGAGCGCGTTGAATGACATTGTCTAACTCACGAACATTACCAGGCCAGTTATAAGCTAACATTTTACTTCTAGCAGCTATGCTGAACATCGGCA
Organism: Colwellia sp. SU-HH01217; assembly: GCF_057543495.1. NCBI lineage: Bacteria > Pseudomonadati > Pseudomonadota > Gammaproteobacteria > Alteromonadales > Colwelliaceae > Colwellia > Colwellia sp. SU-HH01217. The sequence continues at coordinate 125,590 of NZ_BAAJLX010000002.1, forward strand.
TATTATCGCCTGTTTGTTGACTGTATTTAACCACCAAATGCTGAGCTAAAGGTATAATATCGTCTCGGCGCTCATTAAGTGGCAACCAAGTTAATGGAAATACATTTAAACGATAATATAAATCTTCGCGGAATTTTCCTTCACTTACTGCTTCTTTTAAATCTCGGTTAGACGTGGCGATAACTCTAACATCTAACTTAATCGTTTTCCGACCACCTAAACGCTCGACTTCTCGCTCTTGTAAAACACGTAAAATTTTAGCTTGTAGGCCTAAATCCATTTCAGTAATTTCATCTAATAAAATAGTGCCGCCTTGGGCTTGTTCAAATTTACCAGGGCAAGCTTGAATAGCACCAGTAAAAGCCCCTTTTTCATAGCCAAATAAGGTCGCTTCTAACATATTCTCAGGGATTGCAGCGCAGTTAATCGCCACAAAGGGCTGCTCACTTCGTGCAGAGTTGTAGTGCACATATTGTGCTAATACTTCCTTACCAGAACCACTTGGCCCTAGCACCATAACTGAAGCTTCTGTAGTAGCCACTTTTTTGGCGAGTCTTAATAATTCAATACTGTGTTTATCTGCAACAATCGGGGTATTTTTATTAACAACTTTAAGAGGAACGTATTGACTAACCATGTTGAGTAATACTTCGGGCGCAAACGGTTTAGCCATATAATTGCAAGCACCATCACGCATGGCTTGTACCGCATCATCGATAGTGCCATAAGCCGTCATTAATAAAACCGGCATATTGGCAGCAATATTTTTGATACTTCTTAGCAAGGACAACCCTGACATACCACCCATTTGAACATCACTCACCACAAGATCAATTGCATGGTTTTGTAATTGCAATAAGGCAGCTTCGCCAGATTCCGCCTCAATACATTGATAGCCTGCAAGCAATAAAGTATCAACTAATGCTTCGCGTAAACCAGCATCGTCTTCAACAACTAATATTTTACTAGTGGTCATTATTATGCTCCTGTGTTGAGGTATGGGAAATGTTTTGTGCTTGATAAAACTCGTTCAGCGATGAAGGTTTATCTGCTTTCTTATCTATTGGCTTGATTAAAGGTAATTTAATACAAAAGTGTGCGCCATTGCCTTGGTCCGTTAATAACCTAACTTGGCCTTGATGGGCTTCTACCACCGACTTTACCACGGCTAAGCCTAAGCCTGTTCCTTGGGTTTTAGAGGTGTAAAAAGGTTCAAATATTTTATCTGCTAGCGCGTTATCTATACCTTCGCCATTATCTTCAATACTTATATAAGCAAATGCGCCATGACATTTCGCTTGTATAGTAATTTCAGCATTACTCTTTATCACTTGTAAACTATTGTGGATGAGATTTTGAATCGCGCCGGTTAATGCATGTTTGTTACCCAAGATTGAACAATCACTGTCACAAGTCTTTAAAGTAACTTTCGCATCAGCCTTGGTAATTAGTGCTTCAATTTTTTGTAGTGACTCAGTTACCACTTCGTTAACGCTTAACTCTGTGACGACTTGCTCTTTACCACTTTTTGAAAATAACAGCATATCGTTAACTTGCTGTTCTAAATCTTTGAGTCTGGAAGATAGTTTGCCTTGAAAGCTGCTTCGTGATGCTTCATCAAGTTTTGAGTTCGTTAAATTCGCACTATATAACATAGCCGCTGATAATGGTGTTCTTATTTGATGAGCTAGTGTTGAGACCATACGACCCAGCGATGACAAGCGTTGTAATTGGCTTAACTTGTCTTGCATTAATCGCGTTTGGGTTAAATCGGTGATCATAATTAACTGCCCAGGCTGATCGCCTAGCGTTGTGATCTCAAGTTTGACTCTGCGGCCATCATTTAGCGACACTTCATGCCAGTCGTCGGCACGTGGTTTAAATGAGCGCTGAATAACGTTAAACCAAGCTTGACCTAAAATAGGCTCGTCAAGTAATTGGCTGGCTACTTTGTTAACTTTAGTAACAATACCACTGCCATCTAACATCACAAGGCCCGTTGGCATAACATCAATAAGTTGGTTGTTTTGGCTTGATTGTTGCCTTAATAAAGCGAGTTCGCCAGGGAATGCTTCTTTCTCCAATAACGACGCTTGATGAGCACTTTTTTCATGAGCGCTTGGTTCACTAGCGTCCATAAATAAAGTGTTATTCCCTTGAAAGGCGTTATTAGTGATAGAATGTAATGCAATGGCCATGGCATAAATACTCAATTATAAAATATAATTAAGTTAAAGCATTAAGTATGCCAATAAAAATAGCGTTATAAATCAAATAATTAAAATGTAAAACAATAAAAAATTTGCCTATTCAATTCGTCATTTATTTGGCATTTTACTTTATTGCTTTATACAAACAGCAAGTTAATCTACAGCTTTTTGCAAATCATACTTACGCATTTTTTCAACTAACGTGGTCCGCCTCATGCCTAACAATTCTGCAGCACGCGCCACCACCCATTCATTTTTATCAAGAGCTTGACTAATTAATGAAACCTCTAGTTCTGCTAAATAATCTTTAAGGACAATGCCATCAGGAGGTAATATATCAACTTGTTGAGTTGCACTATCAGTTGTCTCGCCTGCAAAAGCTTCATCAAATTGAGAAAAGTCGGTATTACTGTCAACCTCTTCATCTTCATTAAAACCGGCAAACAGATCATTAATAACATCTTGCTCTAACAGCTCTTCGGGGTAGTCAGGTTGGTACTCTTCGGCATCGATATGTCGATATTTTTGTGGTAATTCACTGACATTAACCACTTGTTCACCGAACATGATGATCATGCGCTCAATCAAGTTTGATAATTCCCGTACGTTGCCATGCCAAGGATGCTCTTGTAATGACTCTATGGCTTGGTCAGTAAACCTAACCGAACCTGTGTTTTGTTGTTCAAACCGAGAAATTAACTCTTTTAATAATAAGGGAATGTCTTCTTTACGTTCTCTTAAAGCCGGTGTTTCAATAGGAAAAACATTAAGGCGGTAATATAAATCTTCACGAAAATCGCCCGAGGTTATCATTTCTTCTAAATTTTGATGAGTTGCGGCAATCACTCGTACATCTGCTTTAATGCTTTTACTACCTCCTATGCGCTCAAAGGTACGCTCTTGTAAAACCCGTAATAATTTAACTTGCATCGGTTGTGGCATATCACCTATTTCATCGAGAAATAAGGTGCCACCTTCGGCTAATTCAAAGCGGCCTTTTCGCGTAGATATTGCGCCGGTAAATGCTCCTTTTTCATGACCAAAAAGCTCGCTTTCCAATAAATCACCAGGAATAGCACCACAGTTTACCGGTACAAATGGTCCTTTAGCCCGATCAGACAAGTCATGAATATTACGAGCAACCACTTCTTTACCCGTGCCCGATTCACCTAAAACTAGCACATTGGCTTGTGTGGTTGCGACCTGTTCGATAAGAAAACGTACTTGATTCATAGCATCGCTCACTCCTACCAAAGAGCGAAACAAAGCTTTAGAGCTTAAATTTTTATTATGCTTAGAAGGTAATTTATTGTGATACTGATGGCAGTGATGGATCAACTCAGTAAGTTTGGCATAATTAAGAGGTAACGGCAGCTCACCAATAATATTAACGCACATTGAAAGTGAAGCTTGATCAACTATGTCGAACAACAAAAAAGGTATTGAAGGCTGCTGTTTAACCAATTGACTCATTGGCTCTGACAATTGACCGCACAAAATTACCGTCAGTATATTAGGATTGTCTTTTAGCATACTAGCTAGGCTATCTTGAGAGCCCACTTGAAAATGTTCGCCGACAAAGGATAAAACGGTTTCAATTTGTTGCCGTCTCTCAACATTGTCGTCTACCACTAAAATACGTTTATATTCGTGCATAATATTGGAGTTAGTCTTTTTATTATGGATAATTTAAAGTCTAACCAGAGATTTTAAATAAGCAACAATAAATTGACGCTTCTTCGTCATTATATTGACCAATGGAATTAAAAGTCGCCTTTCGGCTTATTGTTTGACCACTTTGCTTTAAGCTTCTTGTTGGTGAACAACTCATTGCGCTTTTTTGCAGCATGAATAATTTTCTAGTAACTAAACTACTGATCATGATTAAAATTATGATATTTTAAGGCGATATGAATAAACCGACTTTCAAAAATATAAACGAGCAACAAACATTATTAATATACGCTAATAGCTCAGCAGTAATTGGCGGTGGTCATGTTATGCGCCAAATAGCGTTAGCTCAAGTTGCTCAAAAAAGTGGTTGGCAAGTTGTTTTTATTTTTCGTGAATGCAACAAAGCAATCGTTCGGCGTATTCTTGACGAAGGATTCAGTATTTTTGAGTTAACAAACACTTCTTTAGCTGAACAAGTTACTGTTCACAAAGCTCATGCAATTGTTATCGACGATTATTATCTAACGGATATTGAACAAAAAAACATTAAAAAACTACCTATTCCTGTTGTTTATTTTGATGATCAAATTGATCAACAGCCATTTTTATCGAGCACAATTGTTAACATAGCCGCTAACATTGTCGTTAATAGTGCGGATAATATCACTGCAAATGATTACCTTTTTACTTCTGCAAAAACGCAGTTGTGTTTAGGGGCACAATACCGAGTTATTCGGCATGAATTTTTGCACAAGCGCTTATTATTAAACGATTTTTCAAAACGACAACGACTTTTAATTACCTTAGGCGACTCTGATATTAAGGGACTGAGCCTACCATTGACAGAGTGTTTATTAGAAAAAAACAATAATTTACCGATAGATCTTGTCGTTGGTAGCATGACAAAAATTGATGAAACACAGCTAAGACAACTTAACTCAAATTATCCTTATTTAACTATTCATCGCAACATAACCGACATGTCTGATTTAATGTCGCAGGCAGGAATGGCAATCACTACAGCTGGTGGCACATTATATGAGCTGGCATTATTAGGGGTTCCAGCTGTTGCTTTATGCATTGTCGATAATCAAATTTCAGCACTGCACTCTCCCATGAATGGTCCGGGCTATTTAGGTTATGATTTAAGAAATTACGACAATCAACAACAATTGGTATCTTTGTTGCAAAAAACTCAACAAGATAAAACTTTAAATCAAATATCATTAGTCTGCATTGAGCTGTGGCAACAAGAAAATCAAAGAGAAGCTATGTCGACGAAGCTGCAACACGCGATTGACGGTTTAGGCAGTCAGCGAGTAATTGCAGCAATTGAACAACACTTAAAACACTAAAATGGCGAATAAATAATATATGACCAACTCATCAGCCTTTAAGAAAGTATTCTCTATTAACAACACCTTAATTGGAGAAAACTGTCCGCCGTATTTAATTGCAGAGTTATCAGGTAACCACAAGTGCTCACTTGAGCGCGCACTAACCTTAATTGAACAAGCCGCATTAACAGGTGTTAATGCCATTAAAATTCAGACTTACCGCCCCGACACTATTACATTAAATCATGATGGTCCCGAGTTTTGTCTTACACAAGGTTTATGGCAAGGACGAACACTTTACGATTTATACCAAGAAGCACATACCCCTTGGGAATGGCATGCTCAATTGTTTGAAAAAGCGCGTACTTTAGGTGTTACTTTGTTTTCATCACCTTTTGATTGTAGCGCGATTGATTTATTAGAAGAATTAAATTGCCCAGCGTACAAAATAGCCTCTTTTGAAATAACCGATATTAAATTGCTTCAATATGCGGCATCTACAGCAAAGCCAATTATTATGTCGACCGGCATGGCAACTAAAGATGAAATAGATGAGGCGGTTCAAGCCATTAGAGATGGCGGCGGCAAACAGCTTGCAATTTTACACTGTGTTAGTGGTTATCCTGCGCCAATTAGCGATTGCCATTTAAATACCATTACCGATCTGAAAAGCCACTATCAGTTACCAATAGGCTTAAGCGATCATACCATTGAAGATACCACCGCAATTACCGCAGTTGCTTTAGGTGCAAACATTATTGAGAAACATTTTACCTTAGTCGAAAATGATGACAGTGTAGATGCTAAATTTTCTTTATCCCCCAGTCAGTTTTCTAGACTAGTAAAAGAATCTAACAACGCTTGGCAAGCACTAGGTCAAGTTAATTACCAGCTAAAAAGTAGTGAAGTCGATAATAAAAATTTTCGACGCTCCTTATATATTTCAAGCGACATAAAAGCAGGCGAATACTTTACCGAGCAGAATATAAAATCTGTACGTCCTGGCTTAGGGTTGCACCCAAGATATCTTGAGCAGGTTGTTAAAAGTACAGCTAACACTAATTTAAAGGCAGGAACTGCATTAAGCTTTGAACATATTGTAGAAGAAATTAAACGATGAAAGTTTTTTGTATTAGCCAAGCCAGATTGGGGTCAACTCGTCTGCCTAAAAAAGTGTTAAAAACAATAAAAGATAAAACGTTGTTGCACTATCAGGTTGAGCGAATTAAACAGGCTAAGTTAGTTGACCAATACATTATCGCGACCACAAATAATGCAGCCGATAGCGCTATCGTTCACTTTTGTCACCAACATCAGATAAAGTTTTATTGTGGTGACGAAAACAACGTTTTGAGCCGATTTTATCATACTGCCCTTGCCTTTAATGCAACAGAGAATGATTTAATTATCCGTTTAACCAGCGATTGTCCACTAGTTGCTCCTGAATTAATTGATCAACTTATTGAACAACATACTGCCAATAAAAACATCGCTATTTCTAATATCGATATACAATCTTACCCACGTGGCTTTGATGCGGAAATTTTTAGTATGGCTGCATTAACTCAAGCGTTTTATCAAGCTTCTACTGCTTTTCAACAAGAGCACGTTACGCCATATTTTTATCAGCATCAACAGCAATACCCCTGCCAGAGTATTAGCTATGCTAAAGCTGACAGCGACTCTTCGTTATTAACATCATTACCTCCTGCAAAGCTCAGGTTATGCGTTGATGAGCCTGCTGATTTTGAATTAGTTAAACAACTTATCACTCAATTTCCTAAAAATATAATCCAAGCAAGTGCTCATGAAATTATCGATTTTTTAACGAACACTCCTCAAATTTCTCAGATAAATCAACACGTACAGCAAAAGAGTTATGAATAATATGCATAGCCAGCTTAACGGTTCTACATTAACAGGGTATTCGGTAAAGTTATTACCTGTAGCACAACAAGACTTAGCGTTATTGTTTAATTGGCGTAACGAGAAAAGCATTCGAGAGCAAATGGTTGACCAAAAGTTAATTTCTTTTGAACAACACCAACAATGGTTTAATGCTTTATCAAGTAAAAAATCTGAACAACACTTTGTTATTTATTATAAAAATGATGCCATTGGCGTTATAAATATTAAAACTATACAAACCGTGGGGCAAACACAAGATCATGAAAATGGCGAAGTTGGCCTTTATATTGCCAATGAAAACTATAAAGGCAACATAGTTGCTTTTGCTCCTTCATTGGTCATTAACGACCTAGCTTTTGAACAGTTAAAATTAAAACGATTATCCTCTAAAGTTAGGGCAGACAATTTTGCTGCACTGAAATATAATCAACAACTTGGCTATCAATTAGCACCAGAAGAAAATGGATTTATAGCAATTAGCTTAACGGCCGATAACTATCATAAGACTACAAAATCCCTTAAACAGTTTTTATCCAGAGGAAATAAGCTTGTCAACAGAGCAACCTAGCAAAACTTTAGTTAACAGTACTTTACTAAGTAATGCCTTTATTAACGCGTTAGAAATTCCTGAAAGCGAGATTAACGACTCCCTTAGTTATGCACAACATGCAAAATGGGATTCCACGGCCCATATGGTGTTAATTGCCGCATTGGAAAATCAGTTCGATATTATGCTCGATACAGACGATATTATTGATATGAGTTCATACGCTAAAGCAAAAGAGATTCTGACAAAATATGACATAGCGTTTAGCTAACATTTGAGGAAAGCAATGAACCAGAGCGTGTTAATTACAGGAGCTAGTAGTGGTATTGGCAATGCTTGTGCCCATTGGTTTGCTAACAAAGGTTGCCAGTTAATGCTCACCGGTCGAAATGAAGAAAAGCTCATTCGTCTCTGTGATGAATTAACGCAACGCTATCAAATAAATTGTACTTACTATGTTGGCGATCTTAACGATAGCGCGACTATTAAGCCATTATTCCAAAAAATTAACAAAACTTTTAAAGGGTTAGATAAGTTAGTGCATTGCGCCGGCAATTTGGTTCAAGGCTCTTTAGCAATGATAAGAGAAGACGAGATTGACCAACAATTTAATCTTCACTTAAAGTCGTCTTTATTATTAGCGCAACTTGCTAGCCGTTTAATGCTAAGAAATAAACAAGGGACTATGGTTTTTGTTAGCTCTGTGGCTGCAAATCAAGGAGCTGCAGGGCAAGTCCTTTATAGTGCTGCAAAATCTGGTTTGCACGGTATGGTAAAAAGTTTAGCTAAGGAGCTAGGCAGCTTTAATATTCGTATTAATGCGGTTGCACCTGGCTTTATTGAAACACCTTTAGTAAGCGACTACTCACCTGAACAACGCCATATACTTAGCCAAGCAACGTGCTTAAAAAAACTTGGCCAAGCAGAAGATGTCGCCAACGCCATTGGCTTTTTAACTTCACAACAAGCCAGTTATATTACCGGACAAATTCTAGCGGTTGATGCAGGTCTTACATTGTAATGACAGATACAGCCAGCACATTTTGGACAACGCAACTAGCTGAATACTCTGGTAAAATTATCGACGAGCAAACTCAAACGAGTTTAAGTTATTCTGCGCTTAATCAACAAATAAATGCCTTTATCACTTCACTCCCCCGCCAACGTCAACTTATAGCGTTAATCGCCGATAACTCACTTGACTTTGTCATTGCTTATCTTGCATTGCTTCGAGCTCAACACGTTATACTATTACTCGATAAAGAGGACCCTGACGAACGCCACCACGAAATTTTAGCGCAATATAAAGTCAATGGATTAATTCATAAAAGGCAAATAAGCTGGCGTTCAAAAGAAGCGATTAATTTACACCCTACTTTAGCGTTATTGTTATCGACAAGCGGGTCTACTGGCAGCTCAAAAATGGTTAAATTAAGTTATGATAACTTAACGGCAAATTGCCAAGCTATTTGTCAGTATTTACCTATTTCAGCCAGTGACACTGTAATGACCACTTTGCCTTTGCATTACAGTTTTGGTCTTTCGCTGCTGCATAGCCATTTATCTGTTGGCGCTTCACTAATATTGAGTAATGCTAATCCTTTAGAAAAGCGCTTTTGGCAAGTGTTTAACAATTTTTCCATCACAGCCTTTTATGGTGTTCCTTTTAGTTTCTCCTTATTAAACAAGCTGAATTTAAAACGATTACCGTTAACTACTATTAAGTATTTCGCCTGTGCTGGTGGCAAAATAGCAGCAACTGACTGTCAGTTATTAACGCAGTTTTGTGAACAACATAAACAAGATTTATATTTAATGTACGGACAAACAGAGGCTACCGCACGAATGGCTTTTTTGCCGCCAAGCAAAGCCTCCACTAAACCCACATTTATTGGCCAAGCGATCCCTAATGGTGAGTTGTTTTTATTAGATAAGAATAACAATAAAATTAACCAACCTAATCAAGCTGGCGAGTTATGTTATCAAGGTGCAAATGTTTTTATCGGTTATGCGTTAAATAGCACAGAGTTATCGGAAGCTGAATGCCCTAACTGGTTAGCTACTGGCGATGTTGCAGAATTTGATTTAGACGGCGACTTTAAAATTATAGGGCGTATTAAACGGATCATTAAAGTTGTGGGAAAACGAGTAAACCTTGATGAAGTAGAGCAACATTTAAACGCATTTTATCAATACCCTTTGGTAGTAACAGGGCTTGATGACCAATTAAAGATACACCTTCTAGTCGAAAAAAATGAGCAAGTTATTAGCAATAATAAACATTTGAAGTTGCTAGAGGAAACAACTAAATTTACTCGATTGAATAGCCACTATATTACACTTCACTACTTAACTGCTTTTCCATTACTGACTAATGGCAAGATAGATTATAGGGCATTAAATGATTGAGCAATCGCATCTAACAAAAGTTAACCCTAGTGAATTAGCCGACTTAGCGATTTACCAATACACTTGTCAGCAAAAACAAACACTTCTTGAGCAACACCTACTTGAGCTTACAGCGCACCATCAAGAAAACTGTTTGCTATACAGCAGGTTTATTAATGCGCATTCAGCAGCAAGCTCGCTCAATCACGCAAGTGATATTCCCCCTTTTGCCGTACGGCACTTTAAAGAACATAGTTTGTCGAGTATCTCTGCAGAAAATCATTATAAAACCCTGAACTCTTCGGGCACAACTGGCAGCCCTTCCACCATAATATTGGATACCGATACCGCGAAATTACAAAGTAAAGTGTTAGTAAAAACGCTACAACACTGGTTAGGAAAAGCGCGACTACCTATGCTAATTATTGATGCGCCTACTACTTCAAAAAAAAGTACAGCAATGACTGCACGAGCCGCAGGAATTAATGGGTTTTCGATGTTTGGTCGAGATCATCATTATGCATTAGATGACGATATGCAGCTTAATGTTGAAGTTGTGACAAAATTTTTTGAAAAATATCAGCAAGATAAAATATTACTTTTTGGTTTTACAGCTATTGTTTGGCAAAAATTTATCCAAGCATTAATAGATAAAAACCTCACTTTTAATCTGCCTCAAGCAATATTAATTCATGGCGGTGGTTGGAAGAAGATGCTCGACCATGCAGTAACTAAGCAAACCTTTAAAAGGGTGATACAAGCGTGCTTAGGAAATATTAATATCCACGACTATTACGGTATGGTGGAGCAAACTGGCACCATTCATATTGAGTGCGAGCATGGTTATTTACACACGCCAATTTGGGCGGATATTTTAATTCGTCGGCCAAGCGATTTATCCTTGGCAGATACTCAAGAGCTCGGCTTAATTCAGGTTAATTCTATTATTGCTCACAGTTATCCTGGTCATTGTTTATTAACTGAAGATCTTGGCATGATCATCGGAGAAGATGATTGTCCATGTGGGCGAAAGGGTAAATACTTTATCGTACAAGGACGTGTGCCTTTGGCTGAAAAGAGAGGTTGCAGTGACACATTCTCTTAATTTAGCGTCATTATCGAATGTTATTTGCCATATCAAAGCACCACAGCATGCTATTGAAAATGATGTGAAGCTAAATAACGAGCAAACTGATGATTTTCCACCTTGGCACGAATCGATAATTGCTGAAGTCGCTCAATTTTCAGAGTTTCTACTCTCGAAAAAAGCCTGTAAAGAGCAGCCTGAGTTAGTTGCTCTCGCCTTTTGGTGCCGAAAATCAAACTTACTTTCCATAACGTCAGACTTTAAAAAGTTAACGAGTTCAGCTGCTAGGGAACCTATTGGAAAGGTGTTTCATATTGCCCCTGCCAATGTTGATACCGTATTTTTCTACTCACTTTTACTTTCCATGCTTTCAGGCAATCAAAACATTGTGCGTATAAGTGAGCGAAGTGGCAAAATATGCCGTTTACTTATACAGTTACTTCAACAGTTTTTGCAGACTAAACATCCTAAAGTAATGCCTGCGTTAGTTTCAATTGTTGAATATTCAGCAATAGATACTTCAACAACAGCAACCTTTAGCCAGTGGTGTGATTTGCGCGTGATATGGGGCGGAGACTCTGCCATAAAGGCGATATCGATAATTGAGCCAACAACTAAACAGCTAAGCTTTCCTGACAGGTTTTCTATCGCGGTTTGTCAGCTCAATGAAGAAGATAATATTAGAAAAGTGGCAAGCGCCTTTATTGCCGATTTTTTACCTTTTAACCAGCAAGCTTGTTCGTCACCAAAAGCTTTATTTTGGTTAAATACATCTAACTCTTTACAAAGAGACTTCTACCATGAGCTATGCACTTTAATCAAAAGTTCAGAGGGTTTTAATATTAGCCACCAAGTAGAAAGACAGATCAACTTGCAAGAATTATTACTACTTAGCGACAATCAGGTAATGGCTAATCAATCTAGCAGTCAATTAGCACACATTCGCCTTAATAGTATAACTCCTAAACACCTCATTAATCACCAAGGTAATGGCTTGTTACTGGTGCAAGATATAGATGATATCGCTCAATTGCCTCTACATGAAAAACTACAAACGATTAGTTATTCCGGTATCGACAGTAACCTATTTAAGTCAATAAATAATAAACATTATAAACGCTATACACATTTAGGAACGGCATTAGCATTTAATCATATCTGGGATGGTGTCAATCTATTGAAAGAGCTTACCACTAACACCTAGTGTGTTGTAATCTCTTTGTTTTATTAGTTCTTCATAAGCACTTAAATCTTCAACGGTATCTACCTCTAACCACCCTCTTTGGTGAAAGCTAGCAGTAACTTTCATTTCAATTTTTATTAGATGTTGAATAAAATCGGTTAAATACATATTTTTAGTTTGATGAAGCCCCAGTGATTCAAACGCTTGTAAAGCCTTAGGTAAACTCTTAGCTGAAATTTTAATTAGTCCAATATATTGGGCCTGAGCACTTGAAAGATCTGTCAGCGGTTGACCAAGCTCTGTAACATTACTTTTATCATCGTATTTAAAAGATTCAGCATCTTGAATAGGATCTTCCATTCGTAAGTCCCATAAAAGCTGCCAGTCTTTATCTGCTGATACAACAATATCTCCCTCTTTTTTGATTAGAGCCGTTAGAATTTCTGGCTCGTAAACGATATCTGAGTAACTAATAATCAAATCTTCTTCTTTATTGAATAAAGCTTTAGCTTTCATTAATGAATACAACATATTGGATTGCTGATATTCACAATTAACATATTGATATATATCGTATTTTTCAAACTGCTCTTTCATGTAACCTGACACAATATGTACTTTCGACAAACCTAGTTTTTCAAAGACTCTTAATTGATATTCCAATAATGGCGTACCACCGAGTTGAACAAGTGCTTTCGGCGTATTGTCAGTATGATGTAAAAGGCGAGAACCCGTTCCTGCCGCTAATATTACAATATTCATTAATTAAACAACGCTTTGAGTAACATAATGTCTTGCTCTCTAAATGGTTCTATTCTTTCGGGGTGCCACATAATAGCCGTTATGGGCAGTTCATTGTGTTTAATACCTTTAACTACATTATCCATTGATACTGCAAAGATATTAAAATCTTGAGTTGCTTCAAAACTTCCCCATTGATGGTAACTATTAACTTGCTCTGCACTGTTATTAATCATAACGGTTTGCTCTCTTTGAATGTGTCCATTAAGTTGCACAAGCTGAGTTTGCCATTTATCTTGAATCAACTGCATACCCCGACAAACACCTAGTACTGGTAATTTTTTCTTAATGGCCAAATTCAATAAACACTTTTCGGTAATATCTCGAATTTTCGCATCACCACCATAATTTAATAGACTGTTGCCTCCAGTAAATATAACTCCTTTGATATCTAATGAATTCACGTAGGTTTCTATTCCACTACCGATATTCGAAGCAACTATAGGCATATAACCCGCTTGTTCAACCAAAGTTAACCACCTTCTATCGATTGAATCTCGCCACTCATGGCGATCTGCCACATGATCAATTCGTTGCGTTAATAAGATATTTCCGCTCATCGTTTATCTACTTTTTTATTTGAACAATCTATGGTTAAAATTGTTGATTCTGCCCACTGATTAAATAATGTACTTCCACACCCGATAACAGCAGGCATATTTAACTCAGCAGCCCGAATAGCCATATGTGAATTACAACCACCATATTTTGTAACAAAAGCAAGAATATTTTTCGAAAAAATCCAATCGAAACCGGGATCAGCAGATTCAATAAAAACAATACAACCGCTCATATTTTGTTGCTTTAATTGATTGAGTTTACAAACACGACCTGAAATAGTGTTAAGAGTAATAAAGTTAGGCTCTTCATGCATCAACGTATAATTATATGTTTGTTGCTTATCTAGAATAAGTGAGGGTAGATGTATTGTTTGAGAAGCACAATGCTGACTTTTTCCCAATGAAATAGAGCTAGCAATAGTGGTTTGAGCACTATATGAATTAGCATAAAGTTTGAAGAGATCTTTCACATCGATATATGACATATCTTCCCTTGAAAAACCTAGTTTATTACCCAGTTTTTCAATTAACAAGAAACAATCACTTAAACTTTTCGTAAAGACAAATTTTCCTAGCTCCCGCTTTTCAATAGCCGTTTTTATAAAATCCATCAATCCTTGCGCATCTAATGAAAACCCATACTGAATCAGCAAAGTGTTAATATTGTTTTTTTCTTTTCCAGTTAAAGTGAAGCACTTTTTTTTAACCTGTAAACCTTTTACGTTTTTCTTACCCCAATCAAAATATAAATCAGGTTGTTCGTCATAACGTTGAGACATTATGTCATAAGTACCAGGGCGTAAATGGCCATATTTAAATAGAAAATCACTTTTATCGAGGATATTAAAATCTGTCATCATTTGAGAGCTTACCGTTTCAATCGAGTTTAAAAACTCTTGATAACGTGCTTTGGAAAATATAGACACACTTAATAATGACGTTAAGATTTGCATAGCAATAAAGCCTGTTCGAGCTAAGCCAGCAAAAGGAAGCGTGCCAAAGTTTCTACAATCAGTTAGCATCCAATAAATTTTTTCAACGCTATTTAAGTGACTTAACTGCACTTCTTTTTGCTTACTTTGGAGCTGAGTAATTTTTGCTATATCTTCTTGCCAAATACTTTGTGGACTCTCAATAAGGTTTTTAGTTAATTCAAGTAGCGATGATTGAATTTGTGAAATTTCATTATTGTTAAACCCGTTAGCTAACAAGCTAGAGAGCTGTTTTTCAATATCAAAAGTAAAAGATGAATAAACAATCGAAAACTCTATTTTATCGTGCAGTTGTGGGTTTTCCGTTAGTTTATCAACATAATAATTAACAAGTTTCTCAGCAATCGTTCTATCTAGCGTGCGAGGTATAAACGAATTTAAACTAAGCCTAACATCAATATAAGGAGTGCCGCCTAGCATAATCATCAAAGGAAAATCTTTAACATTTCGGTAATGATAATTAGTACGTTGATGAGACCAAACATCATCAGTAATTAACTCTTTATATAAGGAGAGTGCTAATGGTCGTGGTTTTATGCCAATAATTTCAGCGGGATTCCAATCAGGCATAACGCCAAATATAGATTTTTTTCCCAATAGATAAGGGTGTGGTTGAGATAAGCGTTCTACTTTATTTTGAATGCAATTGAGTTCTAATTGATGTAATTCTGAACTTAACTGGTTATCGCTAGTTACTTGTAACTCTCTTACTTGAAAAATGCATACTGCGCCTGTTCGGTCAATTGCAAATTCAATATCCAAACTTTTTTGATTTAGTAAAGTCTGTATTTCATTACAGGCTAGTATTAGATTGGCTTGCCAAGTGTCTTTACTGTTAAAAAAATGGGATACATATTCCACTTTAATATCATTACTTTCACCTGAGGTAATAGTATCTGTTCGTTGACTAGTATCATCGTAACTAATAATGTAATAAGGACTTGCTGTATTAGGCTCTTGAGTAAAAATAACACCTGAAAGTAAAGGTTCTAAGAGTAAAGGTTGTATCAATACTTGATGATTACTATCACTATCTTGATAAGATGAAAAAACCTGAGTTATTGCCTTTTCAATAGCCTCGGGATAATTTCCAATGTTTAACAACGATAAGTATTGCCCTGCACATGAATGACCTTTTGTATCTTCACCTTGAGCACTAGACCTAATCACTAACTGCTCCGTTTTAAGCTTTGAAATAAGATTAAAAACTTTATGACGCTCTTCATTCCACTGAGCTAAAGTGAACTTAACTAAAGGTAATATATAGCTCAATTGTACTTCAGCTTGTAAATATGAAAGCATTTCGGCTTTAGTTCGTTGACTATTTTTTATCGTTTTAGACACGCTAAATCCTACTTATTGAAAAAGCTTAATGATTAAAGGGAACGTTATAAATAAATTATTTAGTTCAGCTTCAATCTCTGAACCAAAAGCCAATGAACAAATAATAATGGGATATTTATAATGCGTATTTTTCTCTATTTGATGAACAGTATGTCCCATTATTTGTGATTTAATTTGATTACTATTTTTATCAAAAACACTTATTATTTGTAGATTAGTGAGTTGCTCTAAATAATAAATGACATCCTTAGCTATCTCTCCTGCACCATATAAATAAATAGCTTGATTATTATTAGGTATTGCTTGAATCAGTTTTAGAACGTTAAATGTAGTAGATTCCACTAAAATATCATCAATGTTAATTTCTAACTTCTCTAAAACGTGTAAATGCTTTTTTTGATATTCCTCCTTATTTAATTCATTTATAAGTTGGTAAATTTCTAAATGAGTTTCATCAAAATGAGCGGTAATTCCCTGTAAATATCGAGCATAAAACTGAAAATACCATTTATGCAATTTAATTAATAAACTTTTATCTTGTTTACTTTCTAAAGTGATAGCACGTTTAAAATATTTAAGAGCCATATACCAATGTAAGTAGTAATATTGATGCTCGCTTGGCTCTGGCGAATTAGAATATGACATTGCTGCAAAGTAATTAAACTGAGCAATTTTAGGGTATTTTTCAACTGCAGCTAAAGCCAAATGAATAAAAGGAATCCTATCTTTCATACATCTTTTTATGCTCTTTTCGATATTATTATTTATATCATCTTCATGTTTTAACGCTAACCTAGGCCAAGACTTCTGATTTTTCCTATTAATAATAAGGTCAAAATTTTCCACTAAATAATCTAGACTATGACCTAAATTAAATATTACTGAATTAGCATAAGCACTAATTCTATTTTGCTCATTTTCCATTGATTTTATGCAATAACTCAACTGCTTTATCAAACTTGCTAAATCGTTTACCTGATAACCTAAATCTGTTTGAGTTATTTGGTTTTTAGAGTTCTGAAGCAATGTGATGATTGGACGTCCAGTACCCAAAGCGAAGTTATGGCCCGTATTTTCTCGATGCGTTACTAGTATATTTATATTCGCGTAGTCTTCTACATACGAGCTAGCTAAACTAATTTTGACTCTTGGGTGATCAACAAACGGTGCTAACTGTTTCTTTAACTCTGTCCGTTGTATATCTCCAGGAAAAGGTCTGATTAAAATGTCAAACTCCGGAAAATTTTGAGTTAAACTCAAGACGGTATTACTGACATTCTTCCTTACATACTCACTCTCGATTTCCCAGTTAGACAAGTGATAACCAATACAAGGCTTGTTAGATTTCACCTCGCTTGAAAGCCTGTGAAGCTTATCTAGTTTGGGAATTCCCATTGGCACCAAATAAATCAACTCACTGTTATGAGTAATAAGTGACTCTGGTAAATATGGAGGTAAGGTAATATCATCGCCTTTATATGGTTTAGCTTGTAGAATAAATTCAAATTGTAAAGCCCCACCATACTTAAATAAAGTATCAGGTAACGAAATATCAACACCGTGCGGGCATCCTATTTTTACCGTATTATCTGATAAGTTCCATGATAGAAAGTGGTTAGTTTCAGGTAAAAAAATTGCTGATATAAATGACAGCTCATGATTGAAAGTAAAGTCTGGAACAAAAAGAAAATTAAAAGAGTCAAAATCACTAATAGAGTATATGTTTTTAGTTACCATTAGCGGTTGCCATATTAACGCTATATGTTGATATTGATTTTCTAATTCAAACCTCTCTCCAATATGTGTCATTTGATTACATACTGAGGAAAAACAATAGCTAGTCGCAATAGTTTTTTGAGGCTGAGAAGAAAAAAAATCTTTTGCTTTTGACAAATTTAATTGAAAAAGTGTTTGTAAAATAGTTTCATATTTGACGTTGGACAAGTCGATTATTAATGAATCTATCTCAGGTTCTTCCCGCCTTAATGAAGTAAGGCTTAACCATAAAGCGACTTGTTCTTCAGGTAAACAATGTGAAAAATTAAGATGGAAATTTTTTGAAAATTTAACCAAACGACTTCAACCTTTACTTAATGACTTGTTAAAAAAGGCAGCTAAAAGTTGTTCACACACTTTTGATAAACACTCTATTGTGCCGTTATTTTCAACGACGAAATCAGGTGAAATAGGTTCTTCTGGTTGTATATCAAGCCCCACCATATTCGAATTATTGCCTGACTGATAATCTCGATATAGTACTTTGCTATCTCGATGCTCTCTTATTTTTTTCGATGTTTTAAGGTGCACTTCAAAATAACCAGGTAAATTGTCTTTATTCCACTTTTGTACTTCGTGAAACATACTAATTGTCGGTACAATTACAGTATGACCTTGGTTTGCAGCAAGTGCAGCCAACTTTGAGTAACGATAAGAACCTTTTAGGCGACTTTCCATATCATATTGCCAATAGGGATCATTAATAGCTTCTCTTACCTGATCGCCATCGAATATTAATGCCTTCACATTATGAGTTGATAACTTTTGTTGTAACAGCTTGGCTAGTGTTGTTTTTCCTGCACCAGACAATCCTGTTAACCAAAGCACACGACCTGAAGAAAGATAGTAATTATCTAATTTTTGTTCACTCAATGAGAAAAACTCCTGTCGGTTGATTAACATTAAATGCCTGGTTAACTTTATTAATGGTTAATGCTCTCAATAATGGATGCATGACATAATAGGTACGATCAATGACCTTGTTGCTATTTATCGTTGTCGACTCTTCAACTGATGGTGGATCAAGAAAAGGATCTGGAATACTAAGCATTAATACCTTTTTTAGTGTTTGAGCACGGATCCAAGGGTCTAAAATATAATCCATAAAAAGCTGTTGATTTTCATCTATGGTTAAATTTAAGCTAAAGTCACAGCTTACTAATGTTGTCCCTTTATCTAATGAGGGCGTAAGAAAAAATGCAGAAGAACAAAGCGATAGGTTATTTAGCAGGCTGTAATAAAAACAAGTACTCCCTCTATACTCAGGTAACTTTCCTGGATGAATATGTAAAAATTGTCTTTCACTTTCAAACAGCTTAGTTTTTAACACTCCTCCTCCAGTAAATAGCCAATATTTAAGGGCTGTTTTGTTCAATTCTTTAACAACAGAGTCATCATTAATACTATGAGCACTCGTCGTTATAATAGGAATATTAAATTCAATAGCAAAAGATTCAATAGAGTCATTTATATTAAAATATTTTTTGCTATAACCGTTTATTTTGTCTTCTTCTGCTAAACCTTTAACCAACGAAAGTTCATTCTCTAGTACTATAATTACGCTAGGCAATACCAAACACTCACGTAATACAGATAAGTATGCAATACCTCGCATAGAAGGAAACCAAATTAAGCCATGCCTCCTGTTTTTAAATGCCGTCATAACGTTTCGCTTTTTAAAGAAAGCACCTCTTTTTCTTTACCCAGCACGCATATTGCTGTTGGTACATCAGACAAAACAGCATCATCATTAAATAATAAACTGGCCTTATCTAGAACCCTTACTGCACTATTTAAAGCGTTAAAATCATGCTCGTTTGTATACAAATTCAATAAAATTCCTGCTAAGTAAAAATATCCATCAATAACTTTATCTACTTTTTCATCTAGGCTTTTTAGATACAAATTTCCCGTGATAACAAAGCGTTTTTCTAAGGTAAACACATAATCAACTTCTGATTGTAGAAGACATCGTTCGGAAGTTGCTTCATATAACCTTTTAATTTCCTGATCAAACTCATTTATTATAAACTTTTCTTTGATTTGTTGAGTTTTCATTATTTTGGTTAGAAATAACTCTCTAGTAGTGCAAAATAAGTTAATTGTACGCTTAACATCAAGTGATGGGATCTCGCTTTCATGTTTATTTTGAGTATGCTTAATGTGGAGATTCAAAATTTATGACCTATAAAAACTAAATATATAAACGAAAGAGCGTAGTTACATATAAATAACCAATGCATTATTGCAACTTTAAAAGCTTAAAACTTTCACTATAATATTCAGTAAAATATTTCATAGCCTCATCTAAAGATTCATAATCCAAATACTCATCTGCTACCCTAAACACATTTTCATCAACCCAATTAACTTTAGCCCTTTCCTTAGCAGACACATAATGAGAAAGTGTTCCTATGTTGTTTGTTAATGAAACACTAATTTCGTCTTTAGATGGAGAATTACTTGTGTTTTGAAAAATTAACTCAGTAACTTTATTTTTATCAACTGTGCTGCATTGCTCAAAATAAAACTCCCACATAGCAAACAACTCATTCTTTTCTTCATCACTCTCCCAATATTGTATTGCATCTAAGTCTTTTTTACTCCAGGCGAGTAAATGACAATAGTCCAGCTTAATACTGTTAAACTCAGAACTGCGACTTAGTTTTTGAATTGTTAAATAGTCATGAGCAATATAATTACTTATACCCACCCATATTTTATTTAGAGGTAAATCATTTAAAAGTTGCTTGGAATTGTCTAACTCTGCAAAATATTTCTTTATGCTTGCAGTATTTTCACTGCATTGATAACCATTAGAGATTGAAGGGCTTGAACAAACTAAAATTAATGGTTGACCAATATCGATACAGCTTTCACTAAGTGAAAGTCCTGCTATTTTTGAAGTAATATCAGGGGAGATAGGTGGAAATATCCGACCATATTGTTTATTAATTTTTTCAAGTAAAGTACGTTTAAAACAGCCTGAATATATTTTACCTAAACACTCTTTTACCCCTAACTCTCTTGAATATGGACGTTGTTTAAATGAAAAACAGCGTTTCAGTTCTTCGAGAGGCGAAAATTCGTGTGCACTTTTAGGCTTATTAAGCGGTAAGAATCGCCCTTTAAGTATATCATTTGTTTGTTCGATAACATGATACGTTTCATGCCACCAAGTAACTAACTCTGCAGGTGTTTTTTTCAATTGTTCAAACACTATGTTTAATGCATCATTTCTTAATATATATTTTTCACTTATTACTGCAACATATTCACCACGTGCATGTGAGATGGCGAAATCCCAATGATCACACATCGCAAGTGAATTTGGTGGCTGTACATAGTTAAAACGTTCGTCATCAGCATATTGTTCAAACTCACTACGACAAGATTTCTTAACAAAGTTATCAGAAACAATAACTTCAAAATCACCAAAAGATTGCATAGCAAGATACTTCAAACAATATGATATATATTCAGGTCTATCACGGGTAGGAATAACAATTGTAAAAAAAGGTCTATCCTTTTTTTTAGAACTTTCTTGCATTACTTTACTCGCTTTAAATATCCATTAGGAGCAACTGTGATCATTAATTTTCGATCTATTTTATGATCTATTTCAAAGTTATGATTACCTTTTATAAACTCAGTGACAGCTGTTTTAGGGTTATTTCCTTTTCCCCATAGACGATTGGGGAATGAGTTTTCCGGCATGTCTTCAATAATAGTGTCAAATACAACGCAATAACTTCCAATACTCACTAAAGATGCATATGCATTTAACTCTTCTAGAACATGCTGATGTGTATGATTAGAGTCAAGACAAACTAGTACGGTTTCAAAATCTTTAGCGTATTTTTTTACTTGTTCGATAGTGTCACTCGCAATACTTGATCCTTCAATCATATCAATATGATGTGATAATGGGTGCTGTTGAATAGCTTGTAAATTATGCTTTCTAATATCTATATCAATGCCTAATACCTTACGTTTCGACTCCCTAGGATTTAACGTTAAGTTATGCTTTACTGCATTGGTATAATCTAACAGCGCCATCATTGAAGCACTTAATAACAAAGACCCACCGTGCGCTATTCCCGTTTCTATAATAAGATCTGGCTTTATTCGCCAAATTAACTCTTGCATTGCAACGATATCTTGGGGGTATTGAATAATAGGCTGACCAAAAGCTTTAAAATTATATGAATAATTTAATTTTGCACTATCAATTAACCATTGATTTGACAAAGAATTAAAATTATCATCGTCCCCCATTTTAGAGATATTCTGAGTAATCTCATTTTCAAATTTTTCTATTTCACTCACAAAAAGACCTCTATTTTTGATACTTCACATATAATTAAAAAAATGCTCTTTTAATCTTTAGTTAAAATTACTAACTTAACAGGGCTATACTCTCCATTAGCAGGTAATTCTACAGCTACTCGATGAATTGGGTGTTCGTAATCAGGCTCTACACCTTGTAAAAGACACATTTGTGAATAAACAATTCTTGTAATGTAGTAATAGGTGCTAGCGAAATCGATAATTTCAACATTTCGATAATGTTGCTGGGCAACTAATTTAAAAGGAGTTGCGTCAAAAAATAAGTTATGCCATCGAATGGGGATTTGAGGTAAACCTAATGATGTTCTCATCTTATTCATATTTTCTTGCCCATCCTCAAAGTTTTCAATGGCAATATAACGACCATTACTTTTAAGAAGTTTTGAAATAATTTCCAACGCTTTTGATTGTAATTGAAAATCAGGTAGGTTAATTAACACTCGCATTGTTATTGCAATATCAAAACTAGCCAAACAAAAAACTTCATTCAGTTTAAATATATCAACCGCTTTAAATTCAACGTTTTTATATTGATCTGATTTATTACTTTTAGCATTGGAAATCATGTTTTGCGAATAATCGACACCAATAAACTGATAATCAGGAAACTCTTTAGCTAACTCTAATGTTGAAAGTCCATCACCACAACCAATATCAATAATGACAGCGCCTGCCAATAAATTCGCATTTTTTATTTGCGTTTTAACGGTTTTAATTTCTAATGCTCTCAAGTAAATGTCATTAGTTGTCCCTTGAGTATCTTTACTATGTTTTAAAGCCCTACTATCCCAGTAATCCTTAATAGCTAATATTGAATTATTCATTGTAAAATTCCTGTAAAATCTCATTTACCACTTTAGAAATATAAAGAATATCTTCTTCCGTCATATCCATATAACTAGGTAAGTTGATTCCTCGTTGATATATTGCATAACTCACTCTATTTTCTTCAATCGGCTCGAACATAGGAAAACTAGAAATAGGGTAAAAAAATGGTCTTGCCTGAATACCACTCGATATGAGTTGTTCTATTATAAGGTTGCGATCTTTAAGCGAATAATTATTAGGAAGTATGAATGTCGGCATCCAATAACTATTTACATCGCTTTTACTTTCTACATTCCATTGTATATTTAGATGATTAAGTAACTGTTTATATTGTGAAAATATTGCACGTTTGCTTGCGACTAATTCATCTAAACGAGTCAATTGTGCCAAGCCAATAGCAGCTTGAAGGTTTGACATTTTATATTTCAAACCAACTCTTTCGCACCAAAATATTTTATCTACCTTGGGATCTCGGCCATGGTCAGAGATAACTTTAGCGCTATTAAACAATTGCTCGTTATTACTAATTAACATTCCTCCCTCGCCAGAAGTCATCGTTTTAGTACCATGAAACGAAAAAGCACCGAAATCACCTATTGACCCTGCTTTTTTTCCTTTATATTGAGAGCCAAGCGCTTCTGCAGCATCTTCAACAACATACAAGTTATGTTTTTTAGCAATAGACATAATACTGTCCATGTCCGCTAAGTTTCCATAAAGATGGACAGCAAGAATAGCTTTAGTACGCGATGTAATTGCTGCTTCAATTTTTGTAGTATCTATACACCAAGTATCAAGTTCTACATCAATAAAAACAGGTATTAATCCTAATTGCACAATTGGCGATACAGATGCAATCCAGGTGATATCAGGCACTATTACTTCATCCCCAGCCTTTAACTCCATGCTAGCAAAAGCAATATGTAATGCACCAGTACAACTAGAAGTTGCCATGGAAAAAGGGGATTGCGTATAAGAAGAAAATTGTTGTTCAAACTTATTAATGTAATCGTAGCAGTGTTCACCCCACCCATTTCTAATGGCGTCATTGACGTATTCAATTTCTAACTCGGTGATTGAAGGTTTTGCGGCAAGAATTTTTCTCATGTTAACCCCCTACCTTTGCTAATTCAGGCATCGCAACAACAAATGTAGAGAAAGAAAATTTGTCTTCTAACTGTTTAATTATTTCCTCCTTAATATTCCAAGGTAAAATAAAAATATAATCAGGAGAGTAACGAGCCATTTGTTCTGGGTGTTTTACGGCAATATGGCTGCCAGGCATTAATTTACCTTGTTTAGAAGGCGCAGCATCGAAAATCACTGGTAAAAGCTCAGAGGAAATACCGGCATAATTTAATAAGGTATTACCTTTAGCGGCAGCACCATAACCGACTACTGATTTCCCTTGTTGTTTTTGACTGATTAAAAAAGCCTTCACCTGTGTTTTTATCTGCTCTACTTTTTGTTGAAAAGATTGATAATAACTTAATGATAAAACACCACTCTCTTTTTCTATATCGAGCAATGTAGCCACAGAATTTTCAATAGATATATTGGCATTTTCATGGCAAACATAAACGCGTAAGCTGCCGCCATGAGTGACAAGTTGTTCAACATCATAAATTTTTAATTGATGACGCTTAAAAATATTGCTTACCACTGACAATGATAAATAAGAAAAGTGTTCGTGATAAATTGTATCGAATTGATTTTTATCTACTAACTCCAATAAGTGGGGGAACTCAAGAGTAACTGTACCTTCTGCTGACAAGCCTAATTTCAACCCAGAGACAAAATCATTAATATCGGGGACATGCGCTAAAACATTGTTGCCAATAATTAAATCTGCTGTGCCGTTTAACTTCACTAATTCTTCGCATGTTTTTTTCGTAAAAAATTCACTAACTACTGGGATCCCTTTTTTTCTAGCAACATGAGCCGTTGCTAAAGTAGGCTCTACACCTAAACAAGGAATGCCTGCTAGAACAAAATTTTTAAGTAAATAACCATCATTTGAAGCAATTTCTAAGACTTTGCTGGTGTTAGTTAGCGAAAGACGATTAATTATCATCTCACTATACTCTCTCGCGTGCTCTAACCAACCTTTTGAAACTGATGAAAAATACGCATACTCTGCACTAAACATTTCATCTTTATTAACAAAATCTTGCGTTTGGACGAGCCAACAATGGTGGCAAACAAAGACTTTAAGTGGGTAACACTTTTCATTATTAATCGCTTTTTCTGAATCGAGATATGCATTAGACGGTGGCATTACCCCTAAATCGACAAAGACATGCTTAAGGTTGTTTGAGCAAGCACGACATTGTGTTAAATACTTCCTAATCACCGTCATGTAATAAGTCCTGTAAAGTTTTTACTTAGCCTAGGTAAATTAGCATCTTTTTCTGATATTTCACTGCAAGATAATGGCCAATTAATGGCTATTTTTTTATCTTCAAAATGAATGCCCCCCTCATGTTCTGGCTTATAAAATTCAGTATGCAGGTACAACATTTCACTCTCTTGTTCAATCACCTGAAACCCATGAGCAAAACCTTCTGGGATAACAAGCATTTTCTTATTTTGTGCGGATAGCTCGATACCAAACCACTGAAGAAATGTTGCTGATTTTGCTCTTAAGTCAACAGCGACATCAAATACTCGTCCAGATGTACAACGGACAAACTTAGTCTCTAAAGCTGGAAATTGTTGAAAATGTAATCCTCTAATTGAACCGACTTTATCCGTCTTTGAATTATTCACCTGAGCAATAACTTTACCATTAAGTAACTCATCGAAACCTTTGGGACAAAAAAATCGAGTAAAGCTGCCTCGTTCATCAGCGATAGTGAGAGCTTCAACAACAAGTAAACCTTCGATGGGCGTTAAATTAATTTTCATGCAGCACTCGCCCTACTTTGGCAGTATTCTTCAATTTGCTGCAAACATAATACCTTGATTGTTTTTTTGTCATTAAAATAAACAGTTTGCCATTCAATCACTTTGTCTAAAGTTTGCTCTATTGTCCATGCTCCTTGCCAATTAAGAAGATGTTGAGATTTTTGACAATTTAACTTCAAACATGACGTTTCATGAAATTTCGTGTCTTCGTTCAGTCTGATTTTAGAGTGAGTGACCATGTTATCTAACATGTATTGTGTCACCCAACTGACCGATTTTTCACTACTTTTACTGGGACCAAAATTCCACGCTTGTGCAAAATCAGCTCCCTTTTTATATAATTGTTCCGCCAATAATAGGTAGCCAGATAAAGGCTCTAAAACATGCTGCCAAGGGCGAATAGCATTGGGGTAACGCAATTCGATAGATGTGTTATTATTGATCGCGGTTAAAATATCGGGGATCAAGCGATCTTGTGCATAATCACCTCCGCCGATAACATTACCCGCACGCGCTGTGGCAATAAAAAGTGTGTTGTTTGAATCGCTTAGGAAAGATTGACGATAGGAGTTAACTAATATTTCAAGGCAAGCTTTACTACTACTATAAGGATCGTAGCCACCTAACCTATCACTTTCATTATACCCTTCTGCTTTGTCACTAATTCGAGCATCTTCATAACATTTATCCGTTGAAACCATAACAACAGCTTTTACGCTAGCAACCTTTTTGATCGCTTCTAAAAGGTTAAGTGAGCCAATAACATTAGTGGCGTAGGTTTCAAGTGGATCTACATAAGAGGCTCTCACTAATGATTGTGCGGCAAGGTGAAAAACAATTTCGGGTTGCGTGGTTTTAATGGTTGAATGTAATAAGTTCACATCTCTAATATCGCCAATAACACTTTTCATATTCTCAGCTACTGCCGCTTGCTCATACAAGCTTGGTTCCTGTGGCGCTAATGAATACCCTGTGACATTCGCCCCCATTTTTTGCAACCATAAGCATAACCAACTACCTTTAAAGCCAGTATGCCCAGTAACCAACACTTTTTTACCGCTAAAAAAATTCATCTCCATTACCACTTTTTCCATGGTGCTCTGTTTGATTGCCACAGTTTTTCAAGTTGATTTTTATCGCGTAAGGTGTCCATAGGTAACCAAAAACCTTTATGCTTATAACAGGATAACTCTCCATCTTCGGCAAGTTTTTGCAAAGGCTCCTGCTCCCACATTGTTTCGTAGTTTTCGATGTAGTCAAACACGCCTTTAGATAAAACAAAATACCCACCATTTACCCAAGTATCATCCCCTGGTGGTTTTTCTTGAAAGTGGCTGATTTTATCACCATCAATATTTAAAGCGCCAAATCGTCCAGGAGGCTGAATAGCGGTGACAGTAGCTAAACGGTTTGATAATTTATGGTGAGCAATAATTTCGTTAATATTGGCATCCGTTACTCCGTCACCATAAGTAAAGCAAAAGTGTTTATCTTCATCAGTTAAGTAATGCGCAACTTTTTTTAATCGCCCACCGGTGCCTGTATCTATACCTGTGTCAACTAAAGTGACTCGCCACGGCTCTGAATGATTAGAATGAATCTCCATTTCATTTTTTTGCATATCAAAAGTAACATCTGACATATGTAAAAAGTAGTTAGCGAAATATTCTTTCACCACATACCCTTTGTAGCCACAACAGATAATAAAGTCATTTATGCCATGTTGTGAGTACGTTTTCATTATATGCCACAGGATAGGTTTTCCACCTATTTCAATCATAGGTTTGGGTTTTAAGTGCGACTCTTCACTTATTCGAGTGCCTAATCCACCGGCCAAAATCACTGCTTTCATTTAAATACTTCCAAATATTTTATGTTTATTATTGCTCGTTCAAGAAGTAAGCTTGAAGATTATCTAACGTTATCTTTTTGTAATTGAATTAATGTTTTGCATAAACCTATATTCCACTGAGGCATTTCCCCTAGAAGTGGAGCTATTTTTTTAAAGGACATTTGATTATTTTTGGGGCGCTGCGCCTTACACAAATATTCTTCACTGGAAATCCCTTTAACAACAGGTATTGTTCCTAATAAATCAATGTCTAACGCTTTTTGAAAAATCATTTGAGCAAATTTATTCCATGAAGTACTCGGTATACCTGCAAAATGATAAGTCCCCCACGACTGAAATTTTTTCTGAATAACTATTTGCTGCGCCAATGAATAAATAGCATTAGCCAAGTCGCCAGCATAAGTGGGATGCCCCCATTGATCTGAAACGACAGAGAGTTCTTTTTTTTGTTTAGCTAAGCTAATCATACTTTTTACAAAGTTATTACCGTGCTCAGAAAACAACCAAGAAGTTCTCAATATGACATATTTTTGACAGTATTCAATAATAAACTTCTCTCCCGCTAATTTAGACTTGCCATATTCATTTAATGGGTGAGTTTTATCTTTTTCATTCAACCAATGACTTTCACAGGAATGGTCTTTGTGACCGTCAAAAACATAATCCGTTGATATATGTATCAACGGAATAGCTAATTCATTACATGCTATCGCTAAATACTTAACACCTAATCCATTAACCTCGTGAGCTATTTCTGATGAAAACTCAGCCTGTTCAACATTAGTATATGCTGCACAATTAATGACAATATCAGGCTTTAATTGATTACACTGTAACTGTACTTGGGAAGCGTCAGTAATGTCTAATTCACAATGAGAAAAAGCCCAAACAGTAGCATTGGTTTCTATTTCAAGGAATTTTTTCGCTAGCTGCCCATTGGCACCTGTTAGCAGTATATTCATAAAAATAGCTCAGCAAACGTTAAGCCTTTTTGGTCTTTTTCAGACAAAATAAAAGGAATATCAGGCCATTGAATATTCAAACTGGGATCATTCCAAATCAAACAAGCCTCATCTGTAGGGTCATAAAAGTCTGTGCACTTATATTCAATATCTGTAGTGTCCGCTAATGAAACAAAGCCATGTGCCAAGCCCGGTGGGATCCAAAGTTGCTTTTTACAATGCTCTGAGAGTTCGATTGAAAACCATTGACCAAAAGTCAAAGACTCTGCACGGCAATCAACCACGACATCTAATACTTTTCCTCGCACTACTCTAATTAATTTCCCCTGAGGTTTAGTCTTTTGAAAATGTAGACCACGTAATACCCCATGACTTGAACGTGAATAATTATCTTGAACAAAGGGTAAAGTTATCCCTGCTTCCTTATAGCGCTGGGTATGAAATGTTTCTAAGAAGAAGCCTCTTTCATCACCAAAAACATCCGGCTCAATAATAAGTACGTCATTTATATTACTTTGAGTTACTTTCATTTAAGGTCACTTGTAGATAATTAAAATAGATATATTTGAACATTCAATATTAATGCCAATAAATCAAATACTTTGCAATTTCAACACATTAACTAAATCAGGCATAGTAATATTTAAATCAACCACTTCGCCTTGAAAGTATCTTCTAGTTTTTTCTGCCTGAGCGCCTAAATCAAATGTAACGATTGGAACATTTAGAATCATCAATTCTTCCAAGACATAAGAAAAAGTTTCAGGGCAAATTGAAGGATGTAAAAATACGTTACTACCATGTTTAACAATTAAATTTGCCAAGTATTTATTTTCAAACTCTCCTACGACGTTAATATTAGTTATATTTTCAGGGAGAATGCATTCGCCATAAATAGTAATAATTGCCGTAGGATCTTTCTCTTGCAGGTACCGGCTTAACATGACTACTTGTTCGAGTCCTTTATGGAAAACAATATTGCCAACAATCCCAATATTTAAGTAAGCTGAATGTTTAATCGCTAAAGGCTGAAATTTGAAATAATCCATACTATGGGGAGCAAGATGAACTTTACTCTCAATCGATGGGAATTTGCTAATTACAATATTTTTACTCGACACAGAAAATACTAAAACAGTTTGAGCCAATGATAAAATAGCCAGCCAAAGTGATTGCCATTGTGATATTTCGGGCTCTTTTAGCATATTTAATGAATGCTTGGGCCGACACTTTTTACATTCATCTTCTTCGGGAGCATGACAATATTCTCCTTTATAATTGAGAAGATTAAAGCTAGGGCAAATGGGGTAATAATCATGAAATGCTACCTCTATGGCAACCTTCTTTTTTAACCTTAAAAAGACTAATAAGTTTTGAGTAAAAACAATAAATGGACGATAACTTACTAAGGAATTTATTATAATGCCTTCAATATTTATACGATTTAAATAGCCAAACACTGCTTCTGAGGCTACACCTGATAAGGTTATTGTTTCACTTTCTAGAATTATTTGTATCGCGACAGATGCTGGTTTCTCATGTTCAGTTGCCGTAATAAGTAATAATTTTTTATTATTTTTTTGCTGTTGATTAATCAAACGTTCGCGGTATTTTTGTGTACCGCCACCTAAGGCGTGATCGAAAATAACAAGGTATTGTTCCTTGCTATTTATATTCAATATAAAACGATTAAAAACAATATCATTCATGGGGCAATATCACTAAATGTGATAACCCTTGCTTGGTTAACTCTTGATAAATTTCTGTATAGTATGAAATTGAGGCAATAAAAATAGGTACTTTAGGCATATCTTCAATAAATTGAGTTAACGAGATAACAGGTATACCGTCAAGTTCATAATTGTGATTTTCTGCTTTTTTATCAATAAAGCATAAAATACTTAGTACTGATTTATCAAAGGATTTTTGAATTAAGTTAAGCGCAAAAAGTCCTAAAGAGCCTGAAGCATAGATAGCTATTTGAGGTGAATCGCCTTGTTTTGAGAGCCGCGTAATTGTCGGAATAATAGTGACTATATTGTCTATTAATAGCGACATAGTGGATGTTAATCGCATGCACTCAGCTTCTGGTAATGCAAAACTGGTATAAATTTCTTGAAAAACGCCGTGAAATTCTTTTTTTGTATATAACCAGTCATCCAAAGATTTACCAGAACGCGTTGTATTGGCGTGAGTTCGAAAGTAATTCAACTCTCTGGCAACATAACCTATCTTTTTGTTTTTAAGTACTTGAATATAAAGTAACCAATCACCTAAATAACGATACGACTTAACCGTATTGCTAACAATTAAAGAGTTTTTTCTAAATAACACAGCACTTACATTCGGAATGCAGTTTCTTTGCGTTAAGTAATCAGTAACAAAGGCCTTTCCATCTAAAGTGAAATCGTTTTTCCATAAAGTGCTATTCAAATCTTCAGTATGTCTATAGTAAGACCCGATAACTTCACTTGTACTATTAATCTCTAAAGACTGGCAGTATCCAAAAGCAAGTTGTTTATTATCATCTAGAAGCTGAACAAGGGTAGCTAAAAACTCTGGGTGAGCAATATCATCAGATTCCGCTATCCATACATACTCGCCAACACAATGTGCTAAACCTTTTGACCATTGGATAAAAGTTGAACCGCTATTATGTTGATTAAAATGGGTATAACTGACTTTAGGGTGATGTTGATAACTTGATAATATTTCAATACTATTATCTGAACTACAGTCATCGAGTAATATTAATTCAAAGTTTTGGAAACTTTGCGCCAAAATGGAATTTATTCGTTCATTTAAATACAGTGAATGATTATAGTTAGGAACAATTATGCTAACTTTTACACGATCCGTTACTGCCATATTCCTCTCAATAATTAAAAGTGACTTTCTATAAAATAAGTTCGTTCATCTGTTTTATTTCATCAACGGATAAAAAATGCGGGTTATTACCTGAATGATACTCAAAATTTTCTTTTACTGATGTTCCTATTTCATTTAAGTTATTGGTAGAGTAATCAACTGGTTCAAAAAATGATATAGCGGGCGTGATGACAAAGTGATCTTCAAATTCAAAGGTCTGCCGGCTGTCTTCTTCAGTAACCATTACCTCATGTAGCTTCTCACCTGGGCGAATACCTATGACATTTATCGATGCATTTTTACACATAGCTTTGGCTAAATCACTCATGTAAATGGAAGGTATTTTTGGAACAAATATTTCCCCTCCTTGCATCCTTTTAAATGCCTTAATTGTAATATTAACACCTTGTGACAATGGCAACCAAAAACGAGTCATTCGTACATCGGTTATAGGGAAAGTTGTTTGTCCTTCTCTTGCGAGCTTGTCAAAAAGTTGCAATACCGAACCTCTTGAACCAGCCACATTACCATACCTTACCACCGAAAAACGTGTACCGTTCTTGCCTGCCATATTATTGGCCGCTACAAATAGCTTGTCTGACGCTAACTTACTAGCCCCATACAAATTTATTGGATTAGCAGCTTTATCTGTGGAAAGGGCAATTACTTGTTTAATATTTTGCTGAATAGCGGCTTCAATAACATTTTGACCACCAAGAACATTGGTTTTAATACACTCCATAGGATTATATTCAGCTGCGGGAACATGCTTTAATGCTGCAGCATGCACAACATAATCAACATCAACCATAGCAGTAACCAACCGCGCTTTATCTCTAACGTCACCAATAAAAAAACGCATGGCTTTATGAGTAAATTCTTGCGCCATTTCATACTGCTTCAGCTCATCTCGAGAAAAAACAATCACTCTTGAGGGAGAGTACTCTTTTAGTAATGTTTGAATAAACTGACGACCAAATGAACCAGTACCACCAGTGACGAGAATACTCTTGTTATCAAACATATTGACTGTTTCCGTTTATTTTCACTCTATTAGAGAATAATAAAAGGTAAAAGGTGATAAATCTATATAAAACCATTATTTATTAATACCTTCTTTGTATTATCATTAGACTATCAATGAAATAAAAAGCAAATGAGCAATTAAATCATGATCCCATACGGACGCCAATCAATAGACCTAAGCGACATAGATAGTGTAACTGAAACGTTAAGCTCGACTTTTTTAACTCAAGGTTCAAAGGTACCCGAATTTGAAGCTGCCATTAAAAAAAGTGTTAACGCCCAGTATGCAGTTGCCAGTAGTAGTGCTACCGCTGCACTTCACCTTGCGTGTTTAGCAATAAGCTTAACCTCATCAGATATTGGCTGGACCGTCCCTTTAACTTTCGCTGCGTCGGCTAATGCTATGCGGTATTGTGGCGCAACCGTCGACTTTGTCGATATAGATTTAGCAACGGGCTGTATTTCTACCGACGCTTTAGCAGAAAAACTTAAAATAGCTCACCAAAATAATAAACTGCCTAAAGTACTCATCGTTGTCCATTACAGTGGTATTAGTTGTGATATGCAGCGTATTAAAGCACTTTGCGAGCCTTATAACATTGTCATAATAGAAGATGCTTCCCATGCCATTGGTGGTCGTTATCAGGGTAATAAAATAGGCTGCTGCCAATACAGTGATATGACAATTTTCAGTTTTCATCCCGTAAAAATAATAACCAGCGGTGAAGGCGGGATGATCACTACTAACAATAAAGCACTCGCCGATAAATTAAAGTTGATAGGCTCTCACGGTATAACTAAAGACCATCAGTTAATGGAGAATAAAACTGCAGAGCCTTGGTACTATGAACAACAACAATTAGGCTTTAATTATCGAATGAGTGATATTCACGCAGCACTAGGACTAAGCCAGTTGAATAAACTTGAGGCGTTTGTTGAAAAAAGAAATAAACAAGCTCAGTTGTATCAACAAGCGTTTGCTGAGCTTCCTATTGAATTACTTCAAGTTCCAGAAGACTGTTATTCGCCTTGGCATCTTTTTGTGATTCGATTAAAGAAAGAAGCGAGTATAACCCGACTTGAACTTTATCAAGCACTACAGTCAGCTAACATTGGTTGTCAGGTGCATTACATTCCTGTACATACTCATCCTTATTATCAATCACTTGGCTTTAATTGGGGAGACTTCCCTAATGCTGAACAGTTTTATCAACAGTGTTTATCACTACCAATTTTTCCTGATTTAGCGAAGCAACCTAAAGTTATAGAGAATATTACCTCACTTTTACAGACAAAAGGTTGATTGTGCTATAAATTTAAAGGAGCTTGGTACCTGCGATTTTGGCTCCTTCATCACTACCATTTATGAAAGTGATATGAGGTTTAGTTTCAATGTAACGTTCTAAATCTCTTAAATAACTACGATAATTAAGCATGGTAGAAATTTTCTCACCTTTACCATTTAATACCCAATGTTCAGAGTTTGCATACTGCTCAGTAAAGTTATAGCTTTGGCCTTTTACGTAAACTTCTCCTCTAGGAAAGCCAAAATCAGCACCGAGGAAAGTTACTTCATCTGCTCCCATTTTTACCGCTAAATCAGTTGCTGTATGAATTACGCTGCCAGCACAGTGCAGTGTTGATTTAGGGTACTCTTGAGCAACTTTCTTAAAAATAGCACCTGTTGAATAAGCACAATAACGATGCCCCTGCCAAGATTTAAGTAGTTCCGCAGAAATTCGAGGGAAGTAAACTAACGCTGTATTTTTTAAACGATTAAAGTCGACTTTAGAAAAAAGTCTCTGACCTTGAGAGTCAATACTAACTACGATGTCAGGAATGATATTTTCATTCATAAGCGCTATAACCGAGGCATCTAATGCAACCAATATATTTGATGAAGATTCAGCTTTGAAACATTTTATAAAATCAAAATGATCGCTTAAAGTCGGCCCTGCCGCCGCAATGATAAATCGACCATTTTTTACAGTGTTAAATAACTCCCCAACACTTTTATCCTGGGATAATGCAAATATATTACTACTAATTTCTTGTTGAGCTAATTGGTTATTTTCCTCGTGATACCTGACAGAGTGATTATGATTTAATTCAACCACAACTCTATCACGAACGACAGAACTAGCTTCATCGCAATACATTAACTCAGTAGGTAATGCTACAAAAGGAAAGTGAACATCAGCTAACTGAGTAGCGAACGTTAAATTTACTCTAGGATCATTCAACCAACTAGTATGATCGATGACATTAAGAATATGTAGAAATAAGTCGAAATTAAGCACACAAACGACTAACGATTTAATTTGTGGTCTTTGTAATAAATTTAACGGAACATCACCTAAACCAACACCATACAAATAAGCTATTTGACTATTATTAGGGATTCGTTCACATTGTAATTTCGCTTCGGCAAGTCGGTCATAATTGCTGGTTAACTGAATACCATTGACTAATAAGGTGTTTTGTTCAACTGCTACATCAAACGAATCTAAATGCGCCAAATCGAGCAGTTCTCTTAATTTAGGCCATTTTTTATCGATAACATTAAGGTTTTTTTCTAATATATCGCTCACTAAATTAACCCAGTAGAATCAAAAGATTACTAATAAAATATCATACTCAATTATGATATTTAATTAAAACTTAATAAATTAATAAATCAGTATATACTTTTAGGTCTGTTATTTTATCAAGCCACCTAAACAAGAAGAAAGGAAATACATTGGAACTCGGTAGTTTACAACATATAGAATTGATGGCGACGCAGCTTCAAAACGCCTTACGATGCGGTGAAGAAGGACATGCTGGAGCACTTTTATTTAGCTTTACTACCTATTTTGAAAAATATTCAGTCCAATATAATTTAATTAACGATGAGTTTTTAAATAACCTTTTAGCTGTAATGACTGATGCTTACACTAGGAAAGATGTCTTATTTGTAGCAGACATTCTCCAATATGAATTACTACCCTACTTAAAAAATAATGCTGTATAAGCGCTACTTCATTAAGGTTTCCCCAATTAATTGTAATATACATCCTAAGTTATTATTATTTTATTAAAAGTTAATCTCCTCATCCTTCTGGCGTAAAATTTGCTATTATTTCTTTATAAGCGAGTATGTTAAGTCGTACTGTAAATTTTTTGACGCTTAATTTTTTGGCTCTTATAGCAGTGAAAATACAATTAAATGCTATAACAACAATTAGCAACGTTTTAACAGGAATAAATAATGACAGAAGCCATCGCTCAATTTGAACAATACCGCATTAGTAAGTTTAGTGAGCCGTATTTGTATTCTGTTAATCGTACAACGTTTGAGCAAAACACCGCAAAAGTTATTTTTGACAACTACTTTAGAAAAAACTTTTCTGATGAGGATTACCTCTACATTATATTAGGTTCAGACTCTGGACTGCTCATTGATTATATAATTGATAATAAACTCACTAAAGGTTCTCGCTATCTATTTATCGAGTCGGCCCACGTTATTGAAAACCTAAGTAGCCAGCTTAGCTTTACCAACTGGGACGACAGAGTTACCCTTTGCACGTATGAAGATTGGGAAGATCAAGCAGAGGAGTTTAAGCTGCAAGCTTACATGTATACTAATCGCGTACGCTACATTAAATCTATTGCTGCAACTGATGAATACTCAGATTATTACCATCAAAAAAATATCGCCTTGTCGCTGCAATTAGAGCAATTACAACATTTAACTCGAGTCAGTTTGTTTCGAGCACAATTTGTCGTCAAACAAATTGAAAACCTAGCAGAAAACATTAACCCGATCAGCGATCTTGAAAGTAAATTTACTGGCATGGACTGTATTGTACTTGGTGGCGGTCCTTCGTTAGATGAAATTATTGAGCAATTAAAAACGCTCGATAACAAGGTAGTTATTTTTGCAGTATCACGTATTGCTAAACGCTTAATCAGTGAAGGGATCACACCGCATTTTGTTGTATCTGTTGATCCTAATGAAGTGAGCTTTGATGTTAGTAAAGAAATGCTGCAAATGTCAGACTCGTCAATTTTCTTACACTCAACATATGTTGTTCCTAGCTTATTAGGGCAATGGAACGGTATTAACTTTAATGATGGTCAACGTGTTCCTTGGCCCAGTAAATTAAACAAAGACAATGTCAACATGATTGGTCCAACGGTGACTAATTGTGCCATTTCTGTTGCCATAGAATTAGGGTTTAAGCGTATATTCCTTTCTGGTGTAGATTTATGTTACGCCAGCTCAGGACTCACACACGCCAAAGGAAGTAACGAAGCCAATGTTGGGCCCATGCTAGGAAAACGCGAACAATGGGTAACCACTTATAACGGCAAGCTTGCCGAAACCATGATGACTTTTATTCATGCCAGTAAAACTATTGAATCGCAAGCTAGCTATGCTTTAGAAAATAATTGTCATTTATTTAACCTTTCACCAAATGCAGCAAAAGTTAGCAATATAGGTCAAATGAATATTGAAACGATTGATTTTGTTGAAACAGATAAAACCAAACAAATTTTCGCTGACATAAAAGCTCAATATTCTCAAAAAGATCTCAAACAATACAAAGCAGTGATAAAAGATATTGACCGATTAATGAAAGAGTTAAGTGAAATCAATATCATTGTAAAAAAAGCAATTAAAGATAATAAGGCTTTATATAAAACTTACGCGAGTGAAGAAAAGAATGCTCAAATCAAACTTAGAATTGATCAAGCAGAAAAGAAGCTCAATACGAAATATGATGAAACTACCACTTTTTTGAAAAAATATGCCATTCATCGCTTTATTCAAATTGCTCGAACAGACGGCGATGGTGAATGGAGCGATGAAGAGATGGAACAAATTGGTGACACCTATTATCAATGTTTTATACAAACAATTGATGGCCTAACCCCTTTGTTGATTAAAGCGAAAAAAAGAATTCAATCGAGAGTAAATGAGCATAGCGAACAAAAAAGTTACTTCCCTTTGTTAGAACAGTGGGAGAATGACCTGCAACCTGGCCGTGCCTACAATTGGAAATTAGCTAATCCAGCGCTTTATTCAACATTAAATGAAGAAACCAAAGCTAAATTTGAACAACAAATTGATGAATATTTTGCTGTATTAAAAAATACTGAAACAGCACACCTAAAAAGAACCCAAGCACAAAGCAGTTTAAATGGTGTTAATCGAAAAGCTGTTTATATGTTTAATAGCAAAAATGTCGATGGCTTAGAGCATTTAATTACGAACTTAAAAAACTTAACTCGTGAAGAGCCTGATTTAGATAGCTTGATAAACCTATGCTCAGCCTATTATGCATTATTGAATAAACAACCCGAGCAAGCGATTAACTTTTTTAACCAGCTCGATGAAAAACATACTTCTGAAGATGAGTTAGTACAAATGTCGTCCCTAGAAATACAACTTCAAAATTATCAAAAGGCAGAAAACCATTTAGCAAAACTAGCACAACTCACCCAAACACATATGCCTAAATATGCCACGATTCTCAAATTAAACGGCAAAGTAACACAAGCTATTGATGTACTTTATGATTATTTAGAACTGTTCCCACAAGATATTAAGTCGTTATTAGCGTTAGGTAAAATATTATCGGACAACCAAAAAACAACACAGGCTAAAGAAGTCTTCAGCCAAGTGCTTAGTTTAGATCCCGCCAATGTAGAAGCGCAGCATTTTATCGAACATGTCAGCTAAATTAATGCCAAAGAGGTAACAATAAGCAACATTATATATTATGTACTATGAGCTGATACCATACCTTCAACAACTACAGCAAAAAGAGGCACAACATGAGTAATTTATTAAAGGGTAACTTTACTACACAAAAAAATGTAGAAAGCCCTAACAAAGACAGCGAAAAAACAACGTTAGCCGACGACTTTAAAAAAGCGGCATTAAACTCGATTGGCGGCAGCATGGTTTATGTTGAACGAACCGACCTAACTTGGGATGGCGAAGACGAATAAGAGTAGCATATGAGTGTAAATAATTTATCCGATAAATTTGTCGATGTTGTCAGTAAGATTACCGATATTGGTAAACAATGGCACAGTAATGATTTGGTAGTTAATGCGCAAAAAAATGCTCCTTATTGCTTAAAAAGCTTTAAAGATTTACCGCCATTATCTGAAACTAAACAACAGTCTGCGATTGTAGTAAGTGCCGGACCAAGCTTGCACAAATTTAATGTGCTAAAAAAACTTAAAAACTCAAACTACACAGGCGCGATTGTTGCTATAGATGGTTCTTTGGTAAAGTGTTTAAAAAACGGCATTATCCCCGACTACGTGCTAACGCTTGATCCTCATCCAACGCGTATTGTTAGGTGGTTTGGTGATAATAACTTTGAAGAAAACACCCGTAATGATGATTACTTTTCTCGGCAAGATTTAGACGTTGAATTTAGAAATGATTCCATCAAAGAGAATCAAGCCAATATTGAATTAATCAATAAATATGCACCACAAATAAAATTGGTAATTTGCTCTTCAGCGCCTGAAAACGTAGTGCAAAGAGCTATCGAAGCGAAATTTGACATGTATTGGTGGAATCCTATTGTTGATGCTCCACAACAAGAAAATAGTCTAACGCGTCAGATACACGCCATAAATAAAAAATCCTGTATGAATACCGGTGGAACGGTTGGCACAGCAGCTTGGTTATTTACCAATGCTATTTTAAAAATCCCCAAAATAGCCATTACAGGGATGGATTTAGGCTATCACAACGATACTCCCCTTGAAATGACCCAAACGTATTACGAATTGCAAGAGTTTGTTAAAGATAGGGTTGAGTTAGAAAAGTTATTTCCTCAATTCACCTTCCCATTAACAGGCGAAACTTTCTATACCGACCCCACATATTTTTGGTATCGTAAAAACTTTTTAGAATTATTTGAAAAAGCAGTAGGCTTGACTATTAACTGTTCCGAGGCAGGTACACTTTTTGCTGATACACTACCATGTATGACATTTGATAATTTTTTGACACAGAACACCTAACGAGGAAAACTTCATGGCTAAAATTTTATTTATAAACCCCATAGTGCGTGAAGAAGACGTTCCCAGACATATTCCTTACGGAATTGCACTACTTGCCAAAATAGCCATGAACAACGGTCACTTAGTGCAAGTATATGATGCCAATGCCTGGCGATTACCTATAGAGTCAATTATCGAGGTTTGCCAAGCCGATGACTGGGACGCTATTTGTATTGGCGGACTCAC
The DNA here is from genome assembly GCF_057543495.1 of Colwellia sp. SU-HH01217. Lineage (NCBI taxonomy): Bacteria > Pseudomonadati > Pseudomonadota > Gammaproteobacteria > Alteromonadales > Colwelliaceae > Colwellia > Colwellia sp. SU-HH01217. The sequence continues at coordinate 165,453 of NZ_BAAJLX010000002.1, forward strand.
CACAACTTACAACTACATTAAAAAAGCCTGTAAACTCATTAAAGAAACCTCTCCGAATACTCAGCTGATTGCGGGTGGCGGCTTTTTAACCTCTATGCCGCACGAAATATTCGAATGGATCCCTGAAATCGATGTCGGTTGTATTGGTGAGTCTTTTGTTACTTTTCCTGCGGTACTAGATAAAATTGACGATCAATCATTTGACTATGCCAGTGTCCAAGGTGTTATTTATCGAGACTTAACAGGCAAAAGCTTTTTAACACAAGTGCGCGCTAACATTGCAGAATTAGATGAACTCCCTTGGCCAGCATGGGAGTTATTTCCACTTGATATTTACTTTGAAAACTCCGCTAGCTTGTTCAGTGAAGAGTCGTTCACTTCAAAACGCAGAATGGATATTAATGGTAGTTTTGGTTGTGGCTTAACCTGTAAATATTGTTGGCATTTAGGCACAACAGGCGACATGCTCATTGAAGAAAATGAACAAGGCGATAACGATGTAGTGTTTACTTATGGGCGAAATATTCGCTATCACAGTGCTGACTATATTGTCTCTATGGTGAAACATCTCCATGATGAATACGATATTGATTTTGCTGCCTTTATTGACGAAAATTTGATGACCATGGATGTTGCCAGTAAAGGCACATGGTTAAAAGAGCTATGTGCAAAGTGGATAGAAGCAGGATTGCAACCTACTTGCAGACAAAAAGGGATCCCGCACGATGAAAACTGTAAAGGGGTTCACTGGAACGGAACAAGCCATGCAGGTTTACATCGTCCTGCGACGCTAAAATTAATGCATGAAGCAGGATGCACTCATTTAGTTTATGGGCTCGAGTCTTTTGATCCTAAAATTTTACGTAATTTAGGCAAAGGCTCCAATGCTCGTAAAAACATGAATAGTATTGCCACATGTTTAGAGTCAGGTATTAAGCCTATTCCTAATATTATTATCGGCTTCCCAGAAGAGAGTTTTGATAGTGTGCGCAACACCATAGACGCGCTAATTAAGCTAGGCATTACAGCAAAACCTCACTTTGCGACTCCTTATCCCGGTTCAGAATGGTATTACAATTACAAAGAATCTATTTTAGAACAATACGATGGCGATCTAGAGCAGTACATTATGGACTTAGGAGATGCTAGTAAAATTACCGCGATAATTTCTCATGAATTTTCCGCTGTTCAATTATTAGGGTTACAGCAAATAGTGTATTTAAAAGATTTGAGGCTTTTATCGCAATCTGAAAAACATTGGTCAACCGCTAAAGACTATATTCAGCCTATTGCAGAGCATAAAGTTTCGTTCAACTTAAAAGCGGTGAAACAAGCAGGACCGCTAGCAAGCTAACTATTTTTACTCACCTTTTTTTGCCTTTAAAAAAGGTGAGTAAACACTCACCTTTTTATATTATCTATATTTATATAGCTTTTCTCGGCTAACTTCCTCGATTAGCTTTGCATTTATCAATTAACTAAACGTGTAATTTACTTATCCAATAACTACTGACTCAGCTCTTCATTTAGCAAAAGCTCAGCTAATTTAAAATCTAAATGATGATCAATATCCACAGAAGACTCTCTATCCATAATATAAGAATATAATTCATCCTTTAAAAAGAAAGTACCTTGGGTGATTAATTCGTCAACCTTAGCAATGTATATCGCTCCATTTAATCGATAATACGTAGGAAGGGCTTGACTACGTGGGTTCTCTTTTAAAAAGCTGGTTAAAAAATGCTGCATACTGCCGTGTTCATCGAGTGTATTACTCCAAAGAGGAGAATGATCGCATTCGCATACACTGATAACCCCTAAGGCCTCTTTGCTTTGCAATGTTTCAAGCGCTGCTTCTATATTCTTAGTAGATCGTAGCGGAGAAGTTGGCTGAAGCCAGACAATATAATCGTAATATTCGTCTTGCTGTGCTAAATATTTTACCGTATGTTTTACTACATCTATGGCGGTTGCTGTATCGCCAGCAATCTCTTCAGGACGTAGAAATGGCACTGGAACGCCACATCTATCAGCTATTTCAGCAATATCTTTACTGTCAGTACTGACAATAACTTTTGAAATACTTGGGCAATTTAATGCCGCTTCAATTGTCCATTGCACTAGCGGTTTGCCACATAACATTTTACTGTTTTTTCCTGGTAATCGTTTACTACCCGCACGCGCAGGTACAATTGCCAATATTTTTTTAGCCATCAAAGCGCCCTCCTTGCATTACATCTTTTTGTGCTTGGTAAAAATCAACCATTTTACCGATATCCAACCAATACTCATGCACAGGAAACATGGCAACATGCTGCTTGTTAGCTATATAGTTTTCAATTAAATCTGTCATATCTACTCTTTCATTAGGCTTAACTGCGTTTATCATCGCTTTACTCACAACATAAACGCCTGCATTAATAAAATATTTGTGCGTTGGTTTTTCCACTAAGCTTGTAATGCGATTACCATCAGCTTCAACAACACCATAAGGCACTTGATACTCATCCTCTCTCACACACATAGTACAAGCAGGTTGAAGTTGGTTGTGGTAGTTAAGTAACTGCTCAAAATCAATTTTAGTTAGCACATCACCATTCATCATAATAACGGGGAGATCCGGTAAGTGATCAGGTAACAAGCCTAAACTTCCACCAGTGCCAAGAGGTTCACTCTCGTGAACATACTCTATTTGAACTCCCCATTTAGCTCCGTCGCCAAAATAATTTTGAATGGCTTCTGGCATATAATGGGTAGAAATATAGAAATGGTGAAACCCTGAACTGATAAAACTATCAATAATGGTTTCTAAAATAGGTTTATCGCCGAGCTTTAAAAGTGGTTTTGGGCATTTATCTGTTAGTGGCCTTAAACGTGTGCCAAAGCCTCCTGCCATCAAAAATACAGGGTTATCATAACTAGGGCGTTCAATAATTTTTTGAAGCGTGTCTAAACCGACTAACTTTCCCTCAGACAACAACGGAATAGCATTTAAACCTTTAGCATTCATTAAAGTTAGGAGCTTATTACGTGATGTTCCTAAATTAGCGACGACAGGCGTTGTATGCATCACCTCACTAATAAGGCAATCCATACTTTGATGGCGAATTAAGGCTCGACGAATATCACCATCGGTAACAACCCCTAATAAAATATCTTGCTCATCAACAACCAAGGCTAATTGTAAGGCACCTTTATCAATCACATTAATGGTTTCTTCCATTGTGGCTGTCGGGAGAATTTTAATGTCTTGCCATCTATGATTCATAACTAAACCTTGTTTGATTAACTTCCTAATCACATGTATAGCACAAACGAATAACGCTTAGCATATTACGCATTAAGAATGAATTTTCAGTAAATGTTAATGCAAAATTTAAACCAATTATTAATTGATAACATTACAAAATAATGAGATCGCCAGCCTTAAAATCTTTAATCGCATGGCCATTAATAACTTGCCAATAAAGGAGTGGCGATAAGCCATTACCTGGTCGCATAATGGTTAGATTATCGCTGGTAAGTTGCTCACCTTTGGCAATATCCACCTTAGCGACAATGCTTTTTCTAGCAACTACCTTATTTTTTAGCTCTGATACTGTTGGCCCTTTAGTGACACTGCCTAATGCACACTCAACCTTTCTTATATCCTGAACCATTTGCGCAAGTTCATGCGGCTCTATTGACGCTTTATGATCAGGCCCTGGCATTTTTTTGTCTAAAGTGAAGTGTTTTTCTATCACACAAGCATTTTTTGCTGTTGCCACAAGCGGTATAACAATGCCTTCAGTATGATCAGAATAGCCAATAGCTAGCTGAAAATGTTCTCGCATAGTATCCATGGCATTTAAGTTAACTTCATCTAAAGGCGCTGGATATTCCGTTGTGCAATGTAACAATGTGACTTTTTCTTTTAATAACTGTTGCCCTAATTTAGACTGATATGCCTGTTGGCACTTAGCTATTGACGGCTCTTGCTGGTTATTTAGATTCAAATAACCAAACGCAATAACGCCTAGCGCCGATTCAATCTCTTCCATAGTCGCCATACCCGTTGAAACAATTAAATCACAACCACTGCGAGCATGCTCTAAGACAAATGGCGCATTGGTAATTTCGCCAGATGGAATTTTAAGTCTTGTTAGCCCCATAGTATCAAGCAAAAATGATAAACTTTCAGAGTCAAAAGCTGTTGAAAGGTATTCAATATCTAACTTGTCGCAATAAGCTTTAATCGCCAAATGACTCTGATAACTAAGCTCTAACTCTGATAACATTTGGTGTTGCGTTTGCGAAAGTTCTGTCGCGTCAGTGGCGTTGCTCGCGGCTAAATTCTTAATTTGATAATCAGCTTGTTTCGCTTGCGTAGTCACCAGATTATCAGCTTTGAATGTTTGAAATTTAACAATATCTACACCTGCAGCTACGGCAGCATCAACTAACTCAAAGGCGAGTTTTTCGCTACCATTATGGTTGACTCCAGCTTCAGCAATAATTAATGTCGGCATTGACCCTCGCTTAATAATCTAGTCATTTTCATCCAAAAAGGTTTAAATAAATTTATTTAAAATCAATATCATAAAACGGTTTATTTAACGACTTAATATCATAATTAATGAGCGTATGAATAATATTAGAACAAGCTGTTCCCTCTCCGTAAGGGTTACTTGATTGATTCACTTTTTTAGTAAAATCACTTGATAATGCACAAGTAATCGCACGCTCTATGCTTTCCCTTTTATCACCACAATGGATAACACTGTCGCTAGCTAATCTTCCTTTTTGACGATCACCAATATTGACCGTAGGTACCTTGAATGATGGCGCTTCAATGATACCACTTGAAGAGTTGCCGATAACTGCTGAGGCAAATTTCATTGCAGATAAAAAATTTATTTGTCCGATAGATTCATATAAATGCACCTGTTCTTTATTTGCCAAAGCAAACTCTTCAAGTAACATCATCAATGCTCTGCCATAAGTATCAGCATTCGGATAAGTGATTATAATTTGATAATTTGGAAAGGCTTTAAAAGCTGATAATAGTTGAGTTAACGAGACTGTTGGCTCTTGCTCACTAAGGGTTTCAGGGTGATAAGTTACTAAAAAATAAGGTTGTGCTAAATCAAGATTAAGCTGTTTTGCTAATTGTGCCTTGGATAACAAAGGTAATTTAACAATATTGTCGATACCAGGTGCGCCAAAATTAAATACCCGCTCAGGTTGTTCACCTAACTGAATGAGTCGTTGTTTATAAATTTCAGTAGATGTGAAGTGTACATGAGACATTTTAGTAATCGCATGCCTAATAGCATCATCCATTGCCCCTTCTGTTAGCTCTCCACCATGGATATGCGCAATTGGTATGCCAGTAATCATTGCCGCTTGTGCCAATGCTAGTGCTTCAAACCTGTCACCGAGTAAAACCAATAAGTCAGGTTTTGCTTGTTCAAATATCTCTGCTGCCATTACAGTGGCTTTTGCCAGCGATTGACTAATGCCTAATGGGGAATCAGAGTCCACTAAATAATCGAGCGTGTGTGTCACGCTAAAACCATCATTAATAATCTGCTTAACCGTATGTCCAAACTCTTTTTTCAGGTGTGTGCCGCCAACAAGTAACTGTAAGTCAACTTGAGGGCTTGCTTCTAAGCCCTTTAAAATTAAATACAATAAGCCATATTCTGCACGAGTGCCGGTAAACACGGATATTTTTTTCAAGCGCCCCACCTTAGTAAAGCAAACAATAACGTTAAATTCATTTTAAACATTGTAAATTTGGTGTTTGTATTTAGACAAGTTCTCTTTTTGAGTAAACCAATTAATTGTTTGTGATAAACCTGTTTTAATATCCGTTTTAGCAACAAAGCCTGTTAACTCATTAATTTTGCGGTTATCACACCATAACCTAAATACTTCGGATTTGTCTGGACGAATACGTTGTTCGTCTAAAATAAACTCTACATCGCTGTTCATAATCTCTTTAATTAAATTTAAAGTATCACCAACACTAATTTCAAAATTAGAGCCTATATTCACGGTTTCACCAATCGTTGAATCGGCGTTAGCCAATGCTAAAAAACCTCTACAAGTATCATGAACAAAATTGAAATCGCGAGTAGGTGTAACATCACCTAGCTTAATTCTTTTCTCGCCGTTAGCAATTTGAGTAATGATAGTGGGTATTACTGCACGGGCAGACTGGCGAGGACCATAAGTATTAAATGGTCTTGCTATAGTTAACGGTAAATCAAAGGCATTAAAATAACTCATTGCCATTGCATCAGCTCCCATCTTAGAAGCACTATAAGGCGACTGGGCTTGCAATGGATGCTTTTCATCTATGGGGACATATTGCGCGGTGCCATAAACTTCACTGGTTGAAGTATGAATAACGCGGCTCACCTTGTTATCAATTGCCGCCTGGCATATATTTAATGTACCACTGACATTAGTTGACACATAGCTCTCAGGCGCTACGTAAGAATAAGGAATAGCAATAAGCGCTGCTAAATGAAAAACAATATCAATATTTTTCGTAATATGGCGACAAAAATGCGGATCTCTAACATCACCTGTAACGACTTCAATGTCATTTAGACAACTAATATCTTCAAGCCAACCCCAATGATTAAAAGAATTGTATTGTGCTAAAGCTCTAACTTGGTAGCCGTTTGCCACTAATAATTCAACTAAGTGCGAACCTATAAAACCATCGGCACCTGTAACTAATGCTGTTTTTGTTGTCATTGTTTTGTCCAAAAGCAGTTATACCTTAAAGCAACATAAACTCACTAAATTCATCCATTTTTTCTTGCTCTAAACTCACTACTAAAGCGTTAAATTAAAAATAAATTGAATAAAATTAGTAAGATTAATCAATTTATTGATTGTAACTCGATAAGTGCATTAGACAAGCAATACTTATACCTAACTCACTTTTTGTCTGTGACAAAAGTTCAAGCTGTGGTTAATCAACTAATTAACCGTGTTTTACAGAGGTATAAGCAGTAATAGCCGTTTTGGTCTTTTTTTGTTGAAGGGATTGAGCCATTAGCTTGGACTTTTCTGCTAATAACGCATCAAGCTGAATGTTGTCTTGTTGTTGAATGTCTAATAAAAATTGCTGATAGGAGTGAATGAGGCTTTCATCTAATATCGTTGTATTCACCAATTTATCCAGTTTTTTTAACAACGCTAGTCTTTTATCAAGTAACTCATTAACTAATTCAAACTCATCTTGTTCAAGGTGTTTTACAATTGAACAAGTGAGTTCTTTAATTTCTTCAAACTGTGGTGATAACACTGTCATTAAATCGCGCTGGCTTGAGTCGCTTGCTGATCTTTTTGTTTAAGTAAATCATGACCTTCTTCTTTAGAAGCTTCAGGCATATCTTTCCATGCATCTCTTAATGGCTTTAAAAATTCAATCACTTGATCTAAGCCTTGAACATCCATCGAAATATTAATTTCATTTAATCGGTTAATACAATAACCATACAGTGCAGAAAAGTTTTTAGAAATTTCAGGCTCTGCATCGGCATCTAATGAGTTCTCAAGGGCGTCTAAAATATTCACAGCTTTTGTCATTTGTTTAGATTTAGTTTCTAAATCTTTACGCTCTATAGCGCCTTTAACTTTCGCAATGCTTTCTAACAGTCCATCGTACATCATTAATATGACTTGATGAGGACTCGCGGCTAATAATGAACTTTCAATATTAACTTGATTGTATGCTTTTAAATTTTTTCTCATGAAATTACTCCTAACACTAAATCCTTTAAAAACTATTCACTTTTAGGATTCAGGTTTGCCAATGCCGAAGTTAAAAAAGTTGATGTTGCATTAAATTGAGAAACCGTTTGGTCTAAAAAGCCAAACTTTAACCTAAGCGTATCTTCAAAACCACGAAGCCTAGTTTCTAATGCTTCGTACTCATCTGCGATTCCTGACTTTTCAAGGCTTAACGCAGTTTTTCTAACTGTAAGGGTGCCATCACTGCCATTATAGCTTTCTATTAAAGTAGAAAGCTGTGCAGAAACACCATTAGAGGATGCAAAAAGCTCGCCAATTTCATTAAGATTATTTTCTAAAGCATCAGATAATGCCTCAGTACCGCTTTTTAAAGATCCAAAAGGAACAGGGTTAACCTCTAAACGGCCTGTTTTATCAATAGTAACACCAATGTCACTTAAGCTTGTAAAGCCATCGGCTAAGCCATTGATAGAGTCGGTAACAATACTATTGAGTTGCGATTTTAGCTGACGAATATTAGGATCAAACGCTAGATCACCCGTTTCAGCATTACCGAGAGTATCCATAGTGCTACGGAGTTGGTTATATGCATTAACAAAGTCATCGACAAGTTTTTGACCATTTTCTTCATCTTGAGCAATTGTAATGGTAGATACTTGGCCTATGTTTTGAGCAACAGCGGTAATAGTGACATCTTCAATAACATTTTTAAATTCGTTGGTTGGCTTAGTAACTAAATTGCCATTTATTTCAATTTGAGCATCTTGAGCATTTTGCTTAACAACCGCATTCGTTGAAATAGCATCTAAAGAAGCATCAGAAGTGCTTACCGAGAGTTCATTCGCTAAACCAGTAACTTCAGAAGAATATGAGAGAAAAGAACCTGCGTCGGTAGTAATAACATTAGCTGTTACACCAAAGTTCTCACTTTGTTCATTGATTTTATCGCGAATGGCTGAAAGGTTGTCAGCTCCATCTATGGCAACATCAAAGGTTTCTGAGCCTGCAGTAAACGTTAATGTACCATTACCAACTACATCACTGGCACTTGCAAAGGTTGTAGACTCAGAGCGAGTACCAAGAGCAAGGGCTTTCACTTCAACAGCAAAGCTACCGTTACTGGCATAACCGTTAGTGGTTACTGCTATATCGCTAGAATCAACATCAATGGTTTGCTTATTAAAGTCTTCAACATCTGATATTTTTTTAAGCATAGACTCAAAACTAGACAAGGCTGACTTAAAAGTACCAACGCCTGATAGTTCTGTGGTTATTCTTTCTTCTTTATTTTGTAGGCGGATTTCATTGGGCACTGCTTCAGCATTGACGTATGCTTCAATAATACCTTCTAAATCAAGACCTGAGCCAATACCGGCTGAAGTAATATTCATTTAACCTCCTACAATATTCAAATAGAGATGATTTTTCTATTTGATAATATGTGTTTTATTACACTTTTTCATCAAGAAGTATGCCAGTTTTCATACCAACATCTTGACGTAACTCAGCAATTTTTTGAGCTATCTCTATCACTTCTTCAGATGGAAACTGTTTAATCAATTCGTTACTTGCTGAATCAAATACTTTAATAATGGTTTTATCGGTACTGTCATCTTTTTGGAAGTTCACATTTTGTGTTGATAAGTGCATAAACTCTGCAATGCTCTCCATTGCTTCATCAAGTTTACTCGCTTCATCTTCCTTATTAACACTCTCAGAGCTATTTTTCTCTTGTTCAAAAAGAGTCGCACTTTCATTTGACTTGGGCGTTGCTTCATAACGTTCAACATTTTCAGCTTGTTCATTATCAATGATAGCAGAATTATTGTCATTATTCTGAGGTGAAACAAGTTCAGAAAATTGATTAGCACCGCTATTTATTGAAATTTGCGTAGCCATAGAAACCTCCAGTAATAAAAACGAAAATGACACTCTAGGTAGAGTGCCATTTATTTGTCAGTACCCTACCGCGCTCTATAGTAGTGACAATGCTATTTGAGGTTGCTGGTTCGCTTGTGCCAACATTGAGCTTGATGCTTGCTGTAGTACAGAACTACGTGCTAGCTTAGCTGTTTCTGCCGCAAAATCGGTATCTTCAATACGTGAACGTGAAGCTGATACGTTTTCAGCTGTATTATCGTTACTACGGATAATTGAAGAGAAACGGTTTTGCTTAGCACCTAAATCGGCACGTACACCATTCACTGTTGCTAATGCAGTATCAATTTTAGCGATAACTGATTGTGCTCTTGTAAATGTAGATACACCCATAGATACACTAACAGCTCCGGCACTTAAACCAGCACTGATTTCGATAGTAATGGTTTGACCTTTGTTAGCACCAATTTGGAAATCTTCAGTATAAGAAGAATCAAGTAATTTAACCCCACCAAACTCAGTATCTTTAGCAATACGAGATAACTCAGTATACAGCTCAGTGTACTCAGAGTTTAGTGCCGCTCTATCTGAAGTATTGTTTGAACCATTTGATGATTGAACCGCTAACGTACGCATACGTTGTAAGTTGTTCGTGTACTCGTCTAATGCACCTTCAGCAGTTTGTGCTAAAGAAATAGCATCGTTTGCGTTACGTGATGCTTGGTTCAAACCGTTAATCTGTGCAGTTAAACGACTTGAAATTTGTAGACCAGCAGCATCATCTTTTGCACTGTTGATGCGCTTACCAGAAGACAAACGTTGGTAGTTTTCTTGTAAATCGTTAGTTGAACGACTTAATTGACGCTGTGAATTTAATGATGCGATATTACTATTTACGACTAAAGCCATGATAATGCTCCCGGGATACTTGACCCATTGATTATTAAAAGTCCGAGGGTTTAATGTAAAAGTGTTATTAGCGCCTCTTGAAAACTTTATCGGAAGGATTAAAAATATCTTTAAACTTTTTAAGAAAAAAAGTGAATTAATTGACAATAAAACAATTAAGCTTATGTTTTTAATAAAATTAATTTACTAATTTTTTTTTGTTTTTTTATAAATAAAAACTAAAAAAGCCCTAAAAAGGGCTTTTTAACATCATAGCTTATTACTTAATTACTATTATTGTAATAATGATAACGCTATTTGTGGCTGCTGATTCGCCTGAGCTAACATCGAGCTTGAAGCCTGCTGCAATACAGAGCTACGTGCTAATTGAGCTGTTTCTGCAGCAAAATCGGTATCTTCGATACGCGAACGTGATGCTGATACATTCTCTGCTGTATTATCGTTACTGCGAATAATAGAAGAGAAACGGTTTTGCTTCGCACCTAAGTCAGCGCGCACGCCATTGACGGTCGCTAATGCCGCATCAATTTTCGCGATTACCGATTGCGCTTTAGTAAAGGTTGAAACCCCTTGCGATACACTTACACCACCCGCACTTAAGTTAGCACTGATTTGAATCGTAATGGTTTGCCCTTTGTTAGCACCTATTTGAAATGCTTCATTATAAGAAGTATCAAGTAGTTTAACGCCACCAAATTCAGTATCAACAGAAATACGCGTTAACTCAATAGACAGCTCAGTAAATTCTGAGTTCAACGCCGCGCGATCTGAAGTATTGTTTGAACCGTTTGAAGATTGTACTGCAAGCGTACGCATACGGTGTAGGCTGTTAGTATACTCATCTAACGCCCCTTCAGCTGTTTGGGCTAAAGAAATACCATCGTTCGCGTTTCTTGACGCTTGGTTTAAGCCATTGATTTGTGCAGTTAAACGACTTGAAATTTGCAAGCCTGCCGCATCATCTTTGGCGCTATTAATACGTTTACCTGAAGATAAACGTTGATAATTGGTTTGTAGCTCGTTAGTTGCACTGTTCAACTGACGTTGAGAGTTCAAGGAAGCTATATTACTGTTGACTACTAATGCCATTGCTATCATCTCCTAAGTTTAGGTAGTGGTCCAATTGCTGATAACAACATTACTAGGAACCACGTTACATATTTTTTGACTCACAACCAATTATGCAGTTCGCGTGCCAAAAGGTAAAAAATTTAAAATTAAATATAATTAAATAAGGACAAGCCCTTAATTTGTACAAAAGTTTGCTGAGCTGCTTGTAATGCTACTTGCGATTGCTCGAAGGTAGAGATAGCTTTTGCAAAATCCAAATCTTCAATACTAGATTGACCTTGCGCTAGGTTTAACTCTCTGTCTAAATGGTTATTTTCTTGATTTTCGATTAACTGCCCTCTTACGCCCGCGTCTGTGCGCTGTGAAGTAAGATGGTTAAGCGCAAAGTTTAACTCTGTAAGAATTTCACCATAATCAACATCATGTTGGACTTGATCCGCCGGTGAGGCACCAACATTCATCCAGTCGATTGCCGATTTTATTGTATCGAAAATGCTCACATGAGTTTGTGGGGTTAAATCGAACTCATCGCCCGGCAAAGGGTTGCCGCTTATTTGCACTTCTAAACCATTAAAGGCAACTGTTTGCCCGGCAGTATAAGGTGCTGTAGGATAAACTGTAGCTCCTAAACTATCTGTTACAGTTAGATCACTTGGTGCACTAAATACAAAAGTATAATCAGGTGGGTTTGCTACAGCATCATAAGCACCAGGGTTAGCAATAATGGCTTGGTTAACGGATATGCCAGAAGTATTATTTACATAATTGGTCGTAAAATCTCCCATCGGATTCGCCGCCTTTTCAAAGGCGCTATCACCAGGTTGATTAATACCTACCATAACATTTTTCGCTATTTGCAATTCTCTAACACCACTATCGCCCAAATAATTTACTGAACCATCGGGTTGCTTTGCAAAAGGCTCTACATCGATTTGGTAACCAGCAAAAATATACCCTCCAGTTTCATCTTTACTGTTCGCAATATCTAACATTTGAGATTGGGTATTACCTGCTAATTGGGCAAGAGATTTTAAATCAGCATCTGATAAAGTACCGTTATTGGCTTGAATAAAAAGCTGCTTTAATTCTTGAATAATATCTTCTGCGGAGGCGAAAGAGATATCTTGTAAATCGTTTCTATTTTCCGCTTGAGTAATGTTACGTTTATATTTATCGATATTACTCAACTCATCTTTATAACCAGAAAGCGTGCCGTAAGATACCGCATCATCCTTAGCAGTAAGTACACGCTTACCGCTGGATAAGTATTCCACTTGTTGGTTAACTTCAGACTGCTTACTGGTAAGCTGTAAAGTATTTTGAAAATAAAATTGTGCGGTTGAAACTCTCATTGTTATCTCCTGAACTGCCGTTATCTAGCAGCAGCTAGTAAGGTATCAAATATGGTATTTGCCACCGAAATAATTTGAGAAGCGGCTTGGTAGGCTTGTTGATATTTCAACATGTTGGCAGCTTCTTCGTCTAAATTAACCCCAGACGTTGCTTGATTACGGTTATAAGCTTGGGTATAAAGCGCTTGAGCTGTGTTAGCCACTAACTCAGCTGAACTGGCTTTTGAACCAATAACAGATGTTGTTTTAGCTAAGTTTTGGGTAAAGGTTTCATTACCATTATTAATAGTGCCTTGCTCTTGCGTTAATGCCATTGCAACAGCATTACCAGAGTTCCCTACCCCAAAAGCATCACCTATAAAAAATTGCTCTGGAGCATTTGGTGCAAGACCTGAAGGCGAGCCTTTGATCTCAACCGTAAATGCTGCTGTAGCAGGTGCAGGCGGTAAATCAACACTCTGTAATGGCGGAGTATAAGCTGCAGGTGCAGAAGTAACCCCTAAGTTGTCGGTAATCGTATAATTAAACACGCCAACAGGGCTTTCTAAAACATCAATACGAATAGGCATGGCAGTTTGTGCGGCAATGGGATCCATCATATTAGTAATGGTAATTTCACCCGCACTAACATTGGTATCTGATGGCGTTACTTCAACCGCACTACTTGCGGCAATTCCTGCTGCATCTTTTAATGTGACGACCATATTGGCAGCACTATTCTCTGTAGGTCTGATTATAAAAGAATCGTCTGTTGCAGGCACACCAGCTTCTTCAATAAATTCAAAACCTAATGCAGTGGTATAAGTACCATTTCCTGGCGGACCTAAATTGGTGGTCGACTTATCCGTCATATTGGTCATGATATAATCTGTACCATCGTAACGAATTTCAAATTCATCTGTTGGCACTTTACTAACATCGGTAATATTAATTTTAGATTGTAAGTTACCTGAGTTAGTCGACGGAGATAACACTCGTGCTTGCTGGGTCGCTAATGCATTAATATCAGTGAAAAAGTTAGCGCCTTGTTGAGCATTCAAATCTAATCCATCGGCTTGTGCAGCATTTAAGGTTTCCGATACTGCCATTGCTAAACGGTTAATGTCGGTACGCGCTTGGGCTAAATGCTCATCTCTAAATTCATACTTTGCGGCTAACGATCCACCCACTACAGAGCCATTTAATGCCACGGTAGAATTAGGGCCAACTAAACGCAACTCAGTTTGAAGCGGATCAGGGTCTCCTGCTTCAACCTGAACAGTCAACGGTGTTATACCTGCAACTAATGTGGTGCCTTGACCTATCATAACCGTCATCACCCCATAGGGATCTTCAATAGTACTCACATTAGTAAATTCGCCTAATTCATTAATAAGTTGATCTCGCTTATCTAAAAGGTCATTAGGTTTACCTGCTTGATTAAGGTTTTGGCTGTGTAAAATGGTTTCATTAATTTTGGCAAGTTCAACAGAAATCTCAGATATTTTACTGGCCATTTGCTCTATTTCGCCATTAACTGCTTTTTCTAATTGATCAAAGTTATTAGTTAACGCTCTAAAGTCACTACTAACAATATTTGCTTGGTTAAGCGCAATATTACGTAATCCTAAATCACTAGGATTATCAGCAATACCGTTGACCGCCTGATAAAACAAATCAACCGATGAACCAATAGCATCTCCAGAGAAAGCCATAATATTATTCAGTTGAGTTAAATCTAGATGAATAGAGTCTGCACTCGACAAATTAGACTGATTAAGTAATTGTTCTTTATAAGAAAACTGATCGTAAATGCGGGTGATATCTTGAATATAAGTGCCTGAACCAACATAATTTCCACCTGATACTATGCCAAGCGATGCATTTTGTTCTGCACGCTGACGGTTATAGCCTTCAGTATTCACATTGGCAATGTTATGACCAGTAGTGGCAAGTTGTTGCTGTGCAGATAATAATCCGCTAACACCTGTCTGGTATAAATTTACTGACATCTCTTAACTCCCAAAATCACTAAAATAAGGCGATACGCTCATTATTTTTAGTTTTGATTTACTAAGCCTGAGACTGTGCGAAGTGTTGCCATAATTTTATTGGCATAATTTGGATCGGTCGCATAGCCTGCTTTTTGTAAACCTTGCAGGAATTGTTCCACATTACCGATATTTTTAAGTGCCGACTGATAACGCTCCCCTGACGAGAGAAAGTCGACATAATCATTAACACTTTCTTTAATCGATTGATAACTTCTAAAAGGAGCCGATCGTTTCACTAACGCCCCTTGTTCAAACTCTAAGGTGTCTTTAGTTATTTTGTCACCCTGCCAACGGCTGTCAGCCTTGATATTAAAGAGGTTATGAGAGCTACCACCTTGCTCTGATTGTATTATTTTTTGTCCCCAACCTGTTTCAAGAGCGGCTTGAGCAATAACAACTTCAAAAGGAATACCAATTTTTTGCTCTACCATTTTTGCTGGTTCGGTGAGTGCAGTTACAAAATCTTTAGGTTGCTCAAAAATAAGCGGAGTTACCGACGCTGTTTGCTCTGTATGTGATTGACGATAATTTGACGCAAGTTGAGCATCATCTTTTGTTAAAACATTAACAACATTTGGTGGTGTTTGGTTTTGTGAATGACCTTGAGGGTTACTTTGAGAATAATTTTCATTTGGCGATAAAGCATTTAACTGTGCTTGTTTATCTAATGCAAATTGTTTTGCCAGTGCTTTTTGCTCTTCAATATTTCCATCACTTCTAAGCACACTGTTGGGCATAAAATTATCATCGCCACCTAACTGTCGAACAATAAGATCGGATAAGCCTAATGAACCATTACTAGAAAGCTCCATGGCCATTTGTTGATCATGCATATCTCGGTAGAATTTAGTGGATTCAGAATTAAACGGGCTATCAGACTCTAAAACTTCTTGTGCTTTACGCATGCTTTTAAGCAACATTTGCATAAAAATCGCTTCAAATTGTTGAGCGGCCTCTTTTAATGCGGCTTTTTTCTCAATGTCAGTTCCAGATTTCGCATCTAACCGAATGTTATTTAAACCATTAAGTTCGAGAAAGTTTCTTGATTCAGCTAAACGATTATCCATAGTATTAATTGTTGGTCATTAAATAATGATCAACTCACCTCGTAAAGCGCCTGCTTGATCTAATGCTTCTAGTATCGCCATTACATCACCAGGCCCTGCCCCCACTTCATTGATAGCTCGCACTAAAGTGTCTAGCGTCACACCAGGATTAAAAACGAACATACGCGAATCATTTTCACTAACATTAATAGAAGATTGTGTTGTTTGTACTGTTTCACCATCAGCAAAAGCATTCGGTTGAGAGACATCTTGTATTTCATTAATAGTAACGGTAATACCACCATGAGTAATAGCTGCAGGTAATAAACGTACGTTAGAGCCAATAACAATTGTGCCAGTTCGAGAATTAACAATAATTCTGGCTGCAGGAGAAGAAGGTTCAAATTCAAGGTTTTCTAATACTGATAAAAAGCTGACACGATCAGCTATATCTCTTGGCGCAGTAACTTCTACTGAAGTGGCGTCAATCGCTCGAGCTGAACCTTCGATAAAGTCGTTTATGGCATCAGATAAATTTTGCGCTGTTGTAAAATCAGAGCGACGAAGATTAAAGGTGATATGATCGCCTGTTGAAAAGGGTGATAATACTTCACGCTCAACCATCGCACCATTTGCAATACGCCCAACTGTAGGGGTATTAACGAGCACTTGAGAGCCATCGAGCCCTTCAGCTCCTAAGCCACTTACCACTAAGCTACCTTGAGCAACCGCGTAAGCATTACCATCTAAACCCATTAAAATTGTTTGAATTAATGTGCCGCCTCTTAAGCTTTTTGCACTGCCCATAGACGATACGGTAACATCTACAGTTTGTCCGGGCTTGGCAAACGCAGACAATTCAGCATGAACAGCAACGGCCGCTACGTTTTTGATTTTAGGCTTTAAATTATCAGGCATTGTAATGCCAAAATTACTTAACATAGTTTTAAAGCTTTGTTCAGTAAATGGGCTTTGCTCACCTGTTCCTGCTAAACCAACAACTAAACCATAGCCAATTAGTTGATTAGAGCGCACTCCAGCAACATCAGCTAAATCTTTAATACGCTGAGCATTAACTGACGATGTTGTCATTATCAACAACAAAATAGTGAATTTTATTACAGCTTTCATATCAATACCTACTTATCGCTAAACACTTACTTTAATAAATCGACAAAAGACGATTTATAATGGCCACCATTTGCCATTGAAAAACTGCGTTAACCAACCTTGTTCATTTGCATCAGCAAAAGTTCCAGTTCCAGCATATTGAATACGCGCATTGGCCACTTTAGTTGAAACAATCGTGTTGTTAGAGCTAATGTCTTTTGAACGGATAATGCCCGTTAAACGAATGTATTCATCGCCTTTGTTTAAGGTGATCCACTTCTCGCCACGAATCATTAAATTACCATTGGGCAATACACGTAAAACATGCACTGAAATATTGCCGTTTAAGCTATTACCTTGGTTAGATTTAGAATCACCTTTAAAGTCATTATCTTGAGAGACGCCAAACTGAATAGAGTCACCATTAATTGTCACTGGCGCACCACCTAATCCAGAAATAGCGCCCATTGAAGCCGTGTTCTCTTTGGTAATTTCAGTTTTCGCATTTTTATTCGCTTG
The DNA here is from genome assembly GCF_057543495.1 of Colwellia sp. SU-HH01217. NCBI lineage: Bacteria > Pseudomonadati > Pseudomonadota > Gammaproteobacteria > Alteromonadales > Colwelliaceae > Colwellia > Colwellia sp. SU-HH01217. Next base: position 183,126 of record NZ_BAAJLX010000002.1, read on the forward strand.
AGTGCTCTCACTTAAAATGACAGAAATAATATCGCCTACACGATGAGCCTTTGAATCTGAATAAATATTGTTAATATAATTGGCTTTAAACAATGAGCCCGATGGAATAACCGAGTCCTCTTCCATTTCAGGGAGAATGGGAGCGAAATCAGGATCATTTGGTAAAACCTTCGACTCTTCAATAGCAGCACAACCACTGGCTAGCACTGCAATAAGAAAAATAAACAATGATTGCTTCATCATAGGCTCCTTAAATTAAAGTTGCTGATTGATATAACTCAACATTTGATCAACCGCTGAAATTACTTTTGAATTCATTTCATAAACACGTTGACTTTCAATCAAATTAACCAGTTCTTCGGTAGTATTTACGTTAGAGGTTTCTAGCGCCCCTTGAACAATCATGCCGTAACCTTCAAGACCTGGTATGCCTTCTTGAGGGTCACCACTAACCGCTGTTTCGATATATAAATTTTGACCAACAGGTTGTAAACCTGTTGGGTTGATAAAGTTGATTAAGTTGATTTGACCAATCACGGCATTTTCAGCTTCACCTTGTAATCGCACTGATACTTCACCATCTTGAGATACAATAATTTGTGTCGCATCTTGAGGGACTGTAATTTGTGGCTCTAAAGGGTAACCAGCACCTGGCGTTACTAAATTACCTTCTTCATCCATGGTAAATTGGCCATTTCGACTGTAAGCCGAGCTACCATCAGGTAAAAGTATTTCAAAAAAACCTTCACCTTGAACCATTAAATCCAAAGAGTTATCTGTAGTTAGCATATCTCCTTGGGTATGAATTTTTTGTGTCGCTACAACTTTTGTACCCGCACCAAGCATTAAACCAGAAGGCATTTCAGTATCTTGTGCTGAACGACCACCGGGTTGATTAATTGTTTGATAGAGTAAATCTTCAAAAACAGCTCGACTCTTTTTAAAACCAACGGTACTCGCATTCGCCAAATTATTTGAAATAACCGCTATGTCTTTATTTTGAGCATCTAAACCTGTTTTACTAATCCATAAAGCAGCATTCATAAATCACCTCAATACCTTTATTTATTGTCTATATTTATTTACTTTATCTGTACTTTAACTAACACTAAAAAGCACGTAACAAAGAAGCAGCACTCTTATCAACTTCTTCTGCAGTAGCCATAAGCTTAAGTTGCATTTCAAATTGTCTTTGTAGAGCGATCATGTCGGTCATTTCAGATACCGCGCTAACGTTACTCGATTCAAGGGTACCGTTTTGCATTCTGACGTTTATATCCGCGCCGGCTTCTTGCCCATCTTTACGCCTAAATAAACCGTCGTTGCCTTTTTCCATTAACCGTACATCAGGATTGACTAATTTAATCCTTGCCACTTCTTCTTGGGCTGTTGCAGGAGCGCCTAACGGCTGAACCATTACAGTTCCATCTTTAGCTATTTCAATATTTTGAACTGGCAGTGGTAAAAAAATAGGACCGGCTTCGCCAATGATCAACTCACCTTCGTTAGTCTCTAAAGCGCCGTTTTCACTTAACCGTAAATGACCACTTCGTGTGTAAGCTTCATTACCATCAGCCGCTTGAACAGAAAACCAACCTTCACCAGTTATCGCAACATCTAAGTCGCGTCCAGTGGTGAGTAATGCGCCACTGTCAAAGTTTTGGCTCGCTCGCTCAGTCATTGAAAAAACCCGTGTAGGCATGCCATCGCCGAAAGCTTGCATTGCTCTAGCTTGGGCTAAATCAGCCTTAAAGCCTGTTGTTTTGGCATTAGCTAAGTTGTTGGCTGTCACTGATAAGGCGTGCATATTTTGTTTTGCACCGCTCATCGCAACATAAAGCATCTTATCCATGGTCATATCCAAAAATTAAAATCGTTATAAAGATATTTGCAATAACAATGCCAGAAAGGGAATTTGTTCACTTTAGTTAGAGGGACCACCGCGAGATGACGCATAACCAGACAAAAAATAAAAAAGTAGAAAGTGATAATTCGAAAAACAATAAAGCTAAAATAAAAAACGCCGAACATAAGTTCAGCGTTTTATCGTAAACAACACGACTATTATCTAATCTGTAAAATCGTTTGGTTTAATTGATTATCCACTTCAAGTGCTCTTGAGTTAGCTTGGAAGTTTCGTTGTGCCGAAATTAAATCAATCAACTCTGTGGTTAAGTTAACATTGGCTTGCTCTAGCGCAGAAGAGTTAACAGTACCAAATGTACCTGTACCACCTTCACCTGCAAGGGCTTCACCTGAAAGGATACTTTCTTTCCAGCCAGTATTCCCAACTTGTGTTAATCCTTGCTCGTTAGCAAAATTCACTAACGCGATACGCGCTAATGGTTGAGAAGTACCATTACTGTAGGTTGCTCTTACTAAACCATCTTTACCAATATCAATGCCTGTTAAACGCCCTACTGCTAAACCGTCTTGATTTAATGCCGTTACTTCAAAGTTTGACGCAAATTGAGTGGGTTCATTAGGGTTTGGTATTAAAGGATCTAAGTTAAAATCAATTTTTATCGTTTGCGTTGGATCCGCGCCATTCGATAAAATAGTTGCCCCTAGAGGTATAGTAATTATACCACCATCAGCCAATGCTGGTAATTGTGAAATAAAATCACCTGAACTATTAAACTCTAAACGCGCACCAATAACACCTGTTGGCGCCAATGGCCCTGAAACAGCTCCACCTACGCGATTATCTGCAGCTGCAGCACCAGGAGTTTCCTCTTCTAAGTCAATAACTTGACCATCAACAGCTGCAAATACCATCCATTCATTCGCATTATCAGGTCCTGGTGGTGGTGTTGCATCATCTTTAACAAAGAAGTAAGTCATAATATGACTATCTCCTAACGAGTCAAAAATAGTGACTGAGGTAGAATGATTAAATGTTAGTGGATCATCAGGGTCAAAATTACCTGGTGCATTTGAAATATAAGCATCACCTGCCGGAAGGTTCATTCGAATGTCGACTTCACTAGTAGGAGTTGGTGCACCCGATGCAGTAGGAATACGAATGGGTTCAGCAGTACTTAAACTTACTGATGCTGACGAACCATCAGGGTTAACAGGAAAGCCTAGTAAATGCCCACCTTGCGAGTTAACCACAAAGTTGTCTGAATTTAGTTTAAATTGCCCTGCACGTGTGTAAGATTTTTCTAGGCTACCTAGCTCAGGAACGGTGGCAAAAAAGCCATTCCCGGTAATCGCCAAATCAAGCGCATTGTTAGTAAACTGAATACTACCTTGTGAAAACTGCTGAGCAACATCAGAGGTTAGTACCCCGTCACCTACTTTGGTTGAACCAGAAGCCAATAACGAGGCAGCATATACATCAACAAATTCTGCGCGTGACTCTTTAAAGCCGACCGTATTAACGTTGGCGATATTATTTGACGTAACGTCAAGATCTTTTTGAGCTGCGTTTAATCCGCTCAATGCTATATTAAATGACATATTGACACCTCATTTTGAAAAACTTTTTAAAACTACTCACTAACTAAATAATGAATAACTGACACTAATTAACTCAAACTACCCTTGGGCAACTTCAACAACATCGCTTAGCGCCATGTTACTACCACCATTAAGGTTTAAAACTATACTGCCGCCAGCTCCCGCTAACGTAACACTTTCTACATTTCGGTATGTCATGGCTTGTAATTCAGATGCTTCACCATCGACTAAACCTGCAATTCTAAAACGGTATGCACCTTCAGGTGCTGGTTCACCATCAGCAGCTTGACCATCCCAATTAAAAACAAAACCTCCAGCAGGAATATTCCCCACAGGAACAGTTTGAATAATTTCACCCGCGATGTTCTCAACGTAAATGTTGACATTACTTGCAGGGCTTTCTGTTACCACTTTACCTTTAACGCTTTCGCCTTCACTCATACCAAAAACATTATCGTTAACTAACACACTTCGACCAACAAGGGAGGACGCTTGTAAAGCTTGGCTTGATGACATGGAATCGGCAAAACTACCAAATTGTTTGTTAAGCTCAGCTACACCATCTGTAGTTGAAAATGCCGTCATCTGTGAGATCATTTCGTTATTATCCACAGGCTTTGTAGGATCTTGGTTGGCCAACTCTTGAGTTAGCAAAGCAAAGAAATCAGCTTGTGTTAACATGCCATTGCTGCCTTCCTCGGCAACTTTGTATTCTTCGTTTTGCCAACGAATACCATCTAATGGATTAGTATTGCTTACAGTAGTCATTTCTTGCTCCTACAATTTGACGATATTGCTGTGTTCACATTGTTCATTAATAAAGCTTACCTAATTGCTTTTACTTAAAGCTATTTACCTAACAGTAGAGTTTTATTCAGCATATTTTTAGCTGACTCAGCTAGTTGCACATTGGTTTGATAAGAGCGTGAAGCTGAAATCATATTGGTCATTTCTTCAATTGCGTTAACGTTAGGCTTATAGATATACCCGTCTTTATCAGCCATGGGATGCTCGGGCGAATACTCAACGTTAAGTGGTTTGTTACTTTCAACAATCCCTAATACATCAACACCTACCGAAGTCTCACTTTGCCCTGCGGCAGCTTTTTGCATAGCAGCGGCAAAAACTGGATGCCTCGCTCTATAGGCTTCGTCAACACTACTGCTAACACTATCGGCATTAGCAATGTTACTTGCGGTAGTGTTTAAACGCATAGACTGTGCGCTCATACCACTAGCTGTAATATCAAATACGTTAAATAGACTCATTATTGTCCCGTCCCAGTAATTGCTTTTTTCAAGGATTTAACCTTGCCATTAAGAAATTGAATGCTTGCTTGATACTCTAATGAATTAGTTAGATACAAGTTTCGTTCCAACTGCATATCCACTGTGTTTCCATCTCCGGTATCTGCTTGATCTGGCACTCTAAAATCAATATTGTTATTTGATTGCGTACGTACATCGAAATGTTTTTCATGGGTACGCTTCATACCCGACTGTTGATGTTGGCTAGCTTCAGCAAGTGCCTTTTGAAAATCCATCCCGCGCGCTTTATAGCCGGGCGTATCAGCATTGGCAATATTACTAGCGATAATCTCAGCACGTTTTGCGCGCACTTCGATACCAGCAGGATGTAAAGCAAATGCTTTTTCAAAACTAATAGCCATAATAAGCACTCCATCAATAGTGTTTCTAAATTTAGTAAAAACACTATTCAATATTTATGCCAAGCTAACTGTCAAAATTATGTAAGAGAGTAGGAAGGGAAAGAAATTAAGTAAAGTTTATGCCTTTTGATAAACAATACCGGGGTTGCAACGCAACATGTTAAAATCTTGGCTTAGGCCTGAAAGTGATTCAGAAGCGCCTAAAAACAAGTAGCCATTTGGGTTGAGTACTCCTTGAATTTGAGAAATTATTTGAGACTTAATTTCTGGGGCAAAATAAATTAATACATTACGGCAAAAAACAATATCAAAACGCCCCATTAAACTATAACTGTTAAGCAGATTAAGCGGTCGAAAGCTCACCATACTTTTAACATGATCTTTCACTTTTAGCATGCCGTTATCACCGTTTTCAAAAAACTGCCTTTTACGCTCAGCTGAAAGCCCTCGAGCTAAAGCTAAACTGTCATAATGACCATATTTACAATGCTCCAACATCGTTGTTGAAATGTCAGTACCAACTACCTGTACCCCCCCAGGAAAAGCGCCAGGATTTTTTTGTTGGTACTCTAAAATTGTCATAGCGATTGAATAAGGCTCTTGCCCAGATGAGCTTGCCGCCGACCAAATTTTAACAGGTGTGCGTCGACCAACAAAATCAGGCAACAGCCTGTTACTCAAAAGTTGAAAGGGATAATCGTCACGAAACCATAACGTTTCGTTCGTAGTCATGGCGTCTATAACTGCCGCTCGAAGTTGACGCTCACTTGGTAATAAAGTGCGCGCGACTAACTCACTTAATGACACAAGACTGAACTTAGCCATTAAAGGGGCTAGCCGGCTTTTCACCAAGTACTGTTTATTTTCACCGAGCACAATACCACATTGCTGCTCTAGAAAAGCTCTAAATTGATGATAGCTTTTATCATCAAGCTCACGTGCAGACACTATATTCCACTCACTTTAGTCAGGTAACTTCATTACTTAATTTATATTTACAAACACTAATACTAGGTTTTAGTTATTCATCAGAATCCATTTTCAACCATTTTTTAACTGCTGTGGCTAATTCGTCAGGATGAAACTTAGGGATAAAGTCATTGGCTCCCACTTTTTCAACCATCGCATTATTAAAAACACCACTTAAAGAAGTATGTAAAATAATAGGCATATCTCGCATTCGTTCATTTGCTTTAACTTCAGCTGTTAAGGTGTAACCATCCATCTCAGGCATTTCAATATCAGAAATAAGTAAGGCGACTTTATCACTAATACCGTTTTCACATGTTGCTTCAATCGCTTGTAATTGATCTAACGCATCTTGACCATTTTTAGCCAATATCATATTAATACCCAATGGCGTTAAAGCACGCTTTACTTGATTTCGAGCAACGGTTGAGTCATCAGCGATCATCACTAACTTATCACCTAAATCACTACCTACACTTTCATCAGCAACGTTTTCGCTTAATTCAGTAGAAACAGGGCTTATTTCATTAAGAATTTTTTCGACATCTAAAATAGACACCATTTCATTTTCAATTTCTGTAACAGCGGTTAAGTAACTCGATTTACCCGCACCTTCTGGAGGCGGCATTATATCTTTCCAGCTTAGGGTGACTATGCGCTCAACTCCAGCTACTAAAAACCCCTGCACACTACGGTTATATTCAGCAATAATAATAAAGCTGTCGGTCATGTCGGTTATAGGAGACCCCCCTGTAGCTTTACTTAAGTCGATAACCGAAATAGTTTGACCACGTATGTGCGCTATCCCTTTAATGTATTTATCTTGCTTGGGAAGTGAAGTTAATTTGGGGCATTGTAAAACCTCTCTCACTTTAAAGACGTTAATACCATAACGCTGACGACCAACTAACTTAAATAGCAAGAGCTCAAGTCTATTTTGTCCCACCATTTGGGTGCGTTGATTTACGGAGTCTAGAATACCTGCCATATAAACCTCGTTGTAGACTGCACAGATTATAATACATCGGCACAGTTCTTGATTATAAAAGTAAGAGTATCGTAAGTGTCTTTTTTTTGACACTTAGATTTATATAATTAAACGTACTCTCATTAGCTTAGCTTACGCCTATATTAAAGCATAGACGAGTATTCAAATTTACCTAAAATAGATTGTGAAAAATATGAGCAATATTAAGATTTTTATAACATTTTTAACAATAACTCTAGTATTTTTATCGAAAACTATCGAGGCAAAGACCGATAATGCCTATATTGAGAGCTTTGCAAAAAATTATTTAATAGAAAATATTGCCTCTCCTCCTAACGGAAAACTAACGATAAAAGTCGCTAATATTGATCCAAGAGTAGAGTTCGATGATTGTGAAACCCAATTAAAAGCAAATATACCGCAAAACTTTAATGGTAGAAACGTAAATATTAAAATAAGTTGTGATGATTCAACACCCTGGCATATTTATTTAGCCGCAAAAATAAATACAATGCTACCAGTTATAGTCGCTAAAAAATCGATAAACAAAGGCACTTTATTAGATAAATCACACGTGAAATTAGCCTATAAAGATAGCTATAAAATTCGAGGTACATTTTTAACAGACCTTAATAAAGTTATCGGCACGAAATCCGAAAGAAGAGTGAACAAGGGGCAGTTGTTAACCTTAAGAAACATTTGTATTGTTTGTGAAGGCTCTCAAGTTGCCATTATTGCTCAGTCAAAAAACTTCACTATTAAAACCAATGGCGAAGCATTGAGCAGTGGTAATATTGGCGAACAAATTAATGTAAAAAATAAACAGAGTGGTAAAATAATTACTGCTCAAGTAAAGGCTATTAACAAAGTGGTAATTAATTTATAATTTAGCTTAAGTTATCTACCCTCTAGCCGATAACAAGGTAGATGAAAAATACTTAATCGCCACAGGAATTTATTATGGCTATAAATATCAACAACTTGAATAACACCACACAAGTTAAACAAAAGCTTGAGCAACACAGTGATGTTAAACAAAAAGCAACACAAACACTGAATAATACTGAACAAACTAAACGTTCAAGCCAAGATTCAGTATCTATTACACCGCAAGCTAAACAGCTTAATGAGTTGCAGAAAAAAGCAAGCGCAGAGCCTGCAATTAATCAAAAGAAGATTGAGCAGCTACAAAAAGCGATTGCTTCTGGTGACTATAAAATTAATCCGGAGAAATTAGCTGCAAGTATTGCTAATTTTGAATTTAAACTGACTTAACGCTATTTAGTTGTTGTTATTCATCTTTGTTTAACCTGTAATATCTATATAGCGACTAAGTACTATAGGTTAATCCTCAATGACGACAGAACAAACTGCCCAACAACTGGTTGAAAAACAGTTAACACAATTGCTAACTTTAGAAAGTTTATTAACCACTGAAAAAGAAATACTTCAACAGCATAATCCTGATGCTTTAATTGAAGTTAGCCAGCAAAAAAATCTATTATTAATTGAAATCCAATCTCTAGACTCCGTGCTCAGTGTGCATACAGAGTTTGCTCAAAATAAAGCTGCGGGACTGTTTCAACAAGAACTTGAAGAAATAAAAGTCCGATTAACTCATTGCCAAGAGCTTAACTTTATAAATGGCCAAATTATTGAGCAGTCTCAACTTGCTGTTGAACGCATGAAAACCAGTCTGCTAGAAAATCATAATAAGTCAGCTATAACCTATGACGGTAAAGGTAAGAAAAGCGCAGGGTTAAGTAGTTTAGACTTAAAAGCTTAGATTAAAAAACTTAGTCTGAAGAACTGAGGCTGAATAACTTAGGCTAATAAATTAGGCTAATAAATTAACTACCTAAGTTGAAATAAATAGACTAGTCAATAAACAAAAAAAGTAAGCAGTTCTGCTTACTTTTTTATCATTCACTGTTTATAGCAATCTCATTAAATAGATCACCTAATTAATGAGATGGATATTCGTTAGTTTACTATCGTTAACCTAAAAATAGCGAACTTCTTTTATTTCTTTATTATTACTGCTGGCTAAATACAGTTGATATACTTTTTCAAAATCTAAACTTAACTCTGTAGTGTAAACATCACCAACAGGATAACTTTTCACTACTTTAGCGCCACGTATTAAGCCTTTAACAGAACTACTTAACTGATTGTCTTCCACCAATAAGTCTGCCACTGTCATGTTAGCACTAACTTGTTGTCCGTATACTTGTTCTGCCAGCTCAGCATAAGCGGCAACTTTAGACGCACTTATTGCCATTAACATACGTTGCGTTTCATGCTCTGATTTTTGTAAGCTAATTGGCGCATAACCAATCCCCAAAATAACAGGGAAAACATCAGGTTTAACACGTTGCCATTGAATATGCTTGTCTTTGCTTGAAGTACAGCCATTCATCAAAATAATAGTTGCCGATAAGCTCAAAGCACAAAGAATTTTAGTTGATAATTTTCGCATCATAAATCACCTACTGTTGAATTTGAACTGCACGTTCATCTTCTGACAACATTGCGCTGCTTCTGATGATCATGCCATCTTTCATTTTGACATTATTGTTAATGTTTTTCTGGTGAGTTAATTCATCGCCAATAACCCAAGCAGGAATAAATGACTGTGCAGTCGCTACAACAACTTTCGATTTAATACCAATCATACGTGCATTAACCAAAACGCCATCTTTTTGTTCAATCATGGTCCCTGCGACAACATAGTCAATAATCTGACGTTCAGGCAGTTCTTGCCAGTCGCGACTAAAGACATAATCTCCGTCAGCAGTTACTCTAATATGACCCGTTGTTTTAAAATCAACAATAATTAACCCATGGCGTTGTAGTTCGTGAACAAAACTTTCCGCCAATTGATTACCTAACCAATTGGTTGACTCTAAGTCTTTAATATTAACGAACGACGCCACAGCAACTGGAGTTTTTGCATTAACAAAGGAGCTACTCTCTAGCATCTGATAAGCCAAACCTTTCACCACATCGTTAATAGCATGTCGAGGAAGATCATAGCTGTCTATCTCTTCTCTAGCCTGTTGGTCTTTATGATAAAAATCTTCTTCTTCCATCATAGTGCATGAAGCTAATGACAATAATATAGGTAGAATAAGCCACTTTTTCATGGAGGCGCTCCTCAAGGTTAAAATTAATTCGTTCGACGATAGTTATAATAACGCCGATAACTTGTGGTATTTAAATGCATATATCGCGCCACAATAACAACATCTAAACGTAAAAAAATAATCAGGCACAAATAATGCATTGTGCCTTACAGTAATAAAATAGACAGTTAATTGTTAGTTTACGCCGTGCTAAGTTAACATCGCATTCAAACCAATACATTAACGTTTTAATGCAAAAAAGTTACAGATGCAGATGAAAATGCAGAAGTCGAACCAATAATATTAATGGATAACCCTATGCGCTTATGGTTTAACGTTTTACCCACTCTTTGTTTATCATTTATTGTAGTCGCGTTCAGTTTTTCTGCTTCGGCGCAACTCTACGAAACGCAAGGCCAAGCAATTATTGAACAAGACAATATAGAAAGTGCTCGGGTAAAAGCGATGGAAAATGCGTTGAAAAAAGCGCTGTTAGTTGCTGGTGCTTCGGTTTCAAGCATACAACAAGTCGTCAATGGTTTATTAACTCAAGATGAAATAAGCATTCGCGCTAGCGGAACTGTTAATGCGATAGAGTTAATTGATGAAGTACACACTAATAATAAAGTAACGGTAACTATTAGAGCCGATATTATTCCACAAGAAAAACAATGCTTCTCTGCTGATTTTCGTAAAAGCTTATTAATGACACGAAGTAAATTACTGCACCGAGAACAAGCCAATATTGGCGGTGTTTACCCATTAGGAAAATCAACAACCAATTTATTATCGAGTAAACTCAAATCTAACAGTCGTTATATTGATGCAAAATTACTTAATAAGAACATTAATGAATTTTCACGATTAAATAAAAGTATGGAATTTGAAACGATTAAAAAGCTGTCAACCTCCTTAGCTGACAGAACAGATAGCCACTACATTCTCTATTCAGAAATCACCGATATTTCTTTCTCGAATACAGCAATAAATAATTGGCAATTTTGGCAATCTGATATTTTTTCACGCAACTTTGCCATCACAATTTATATCTACAATGGCACCAGTGGTGAGTTAACGTTTGAAAAAGAGTACAAAGATGCTGCTTTATGGACTTTTGATAAACGTGAAACCGTTGATGTATATAGCCAAACGTTTTGGCAAAGTGATTATGGCACCATGATTGATAATACGCTTAATAGCTTAGCAAAAGATATTGACGATAATATTATGTGTGAACCCACTCAAGCTAAAATAGTTAGAGTGTCGGGAAACAATATTACTTTCAATTTAGGTAAAAGACATGGCGTTAAAGTTGGCGATGAATTTACTTTACTACACAAAAGTACTTTTAAAAGTGATGTGGGCATTGTTTATGCCGGTTTTGAAGTGAGCGATTATAAAGTTAAAGTTACTAGCACCTTGCAACACAGTGCAACAGCGGTGACACCTGATGCAAGCTTATTAGGTAATATTCAAATTAATGATTTAGCTGTGCGATATTAATACCACGATTACTTTTGTAAATAACAGCGACGATTAAAGCTATCGAGGATTTAACCCTATTAAAATAAAATGCCTTGTCTGAAATTTATATTTTTAGGCTAGGCATTTTGTTTTATTTATATATAATACACAGACTTAAATCCTATTAAACGTCTTCGTAACTCAGCTGGATAGAGTGCGCCCCTCCTAAGGGCGATGTCGTGGGTTCGACTCCCGCCGAGGACGCCACTTTTTATTTATCATATTGCTCAAACTCCCTTTCCAAGACATAAAAAAACAGCATAATTTGCTGTTTTTTGATGCTAGTTTAAACAGTAATTTATACCAATTTCATTAATTAACCTAAGCTCGGCTTAACAAATATTTCTCTAGCAGCTATTTTTCCTTACTTCTTCGTTAAATTTCTTGCAATAGGCCAGCTATTGACGCGAAATTTGCCTTGAATTAAGAAAAACTATCAAGCTAGAGTGGAGTAAAATAATTATTTATCTATTTTTCAAACTGTTAACCATCTCTTAAACCGAGTTCAGGTTAATTAGTTGCTCCACTTTATTTGCAAGTAAAATGACCAAATAGTTTGTAATATTGGTATTAATGCCTTTATTTCATACTGATAGTGGTATGAACTTCTGAGCCGTCTTGATGATCAGGTTCAAACCAACGCGCCGTAACTGATTTAGTATGAGTCCAAAAGCTTACAACTTGTTTACCATTCGGTCCTAAGTCACCTAACTTTGATGCGCGTGAACCAGTAAAGCTAAAAAAGGCAACAGGTACAGGAATCGGCACATTAATACCAACTTGCCCGACATCAATATCGTTTTCAAATTTACGTGCTGTCCACCCTGAAGAAGTAAAAATAGAAGTCCCATTACCGTTAGGATTAGCATTGATAATTTCAATTGCCTCCTCAAGTGTTTCAGCCTCCAATACACATAAAGCTGGACCAAAAATTTCTTTGTTATAAATGTCCATATCCGTTGTTACTTTGCTAAACATTGTCGGTCCAACAAAATTACCATTAGGATAACCTTCAACCTCACAGTTTCGACCATCAACTAATAAAGTTGCGCCCTGCTCAACACCGCTGTCGAGTATGCTAATAATGCGTTTTTTCGCTTGAGGCGACACAACAGGGCCTAAATCAGCATCACGTTGCGAGCCCGGCCCTACTTTCATTAATTTTGTGCGTTCAACAATTTCAGGCAACCAATTTCTTGCCTCTCCCACTAAAATAGTGACAGGATTTGCCATACAACGTTGTCCTGCAGCACCGAACGCTGAACCTAATAAATCGTTAATAGCGCGATCTTTGTTAGCATCGCCCATGATTACCATGTGATTTTTCGCGCCCATCATCGCTTGTGCACGTTTACCATATTTACTGGCGTGGTTATAAACATGTGTACCGACATTCGTTGAACCAATAAAAGAAACTGCTTTAACATTTTCATGTTCAATTAACGCATTAACCACATCCGGTCCGCCATGCACAACATTTAATACACCAGCAGGAATACCTGCCTCTAAAGCTAGCTCAACAAAGCGAATAGTTGATGATGGCGCCTGCTCAGAAGGTTTTAAAACAAACGTGTTACCACAAGCGAGTGCAGGTGGAAACATAAAGGCAGGTAACATTAATGGAAAGTTAAAGGCGGTGATCCCCAAACCAACACCAATAGGTTTATTTAACGTATAAGTGTCGACACCTGTGGCAACATTATTCCCCATATCTCCTAATTGCAGGCGAGTGACAGAACAAGCATTTTCAATTGCTTCTAAGGCACGCCCTACTTCACCCTCTGCATCAGGTAACGTTTTACCATGCTCTAGAGTAACTAGCTCTGCCAGCTCCTGAGTGTTTTCACGCACCAAGTGTGCAAAAGTAACCATAATACGCATACGGTTAGTAAGGGATACTTGCGACCAAGATTTAAATGCTTGTTGTGCAGAACTTACTGCGGCATTCACTTCTTCTGGAGTAGCCATAGGCACACGAGCAACTACTTCTTGTGTTGCAGGATTTAAAACATCTAACCAATCATTGGTTTTTGAACTAACTCTCTCACCGTTAATAATTAACGGAATTTCTTTAATGTTCATTGCTGTAACGCTCATAGGGAAGCCTCATAATAATCTGTCTGAACAGGAACTGTGCAAACAAGTATAGAATTTTATCAAACAAAGGTAGGCTTTTATTGGCTCAAGAACAACAAGCACAAATGCAATATTCATTGCATATTTACAACACCCTCCTGTTTTTGTAAAATATTGAAATGAATTGGGATGACGTAAAAATATTTTTAGAAGTTGCTCGAACTGAACGACTATCTATTGCAGCTAAACGGCTAGACTTAGACACCTCTACAGTTTCACGACGCCTACATAAACTTGAAGAGCAACTAGTGAGTCAATTGTTTGAACGTACAGTTGATGGACATATATTGACAGTTGATGGCGAAAAACTATTACTGTGTGCAACACAAATGGAGAAAAATGCTCAACAAGCGCTTGAAGGGATTAAAAATAGTCACCAAAAAAACTGTGGTAAAGTGCGGATTGGCGTTACAGAAGCTTTTGGTAGTTATTTTATTGCCGCCAACTTAGCAAAACTTCAACAAGGCTATCCTAATATTCAACTCGACTTATTACACTTTTCTCGTTTTGTTAAAATTAGCCGAAACGAAGCCGATATAGCCATTGCGGTAGAACGACCTAAAAGCACTTCAATGATCGTTAATAAACTTTGTGATTATCAGCTACAGCTTTATGCACACCCCTCATATTTAGCGAACAATCCAACAATAAAACTGTCTAATTTAGCAGAGCAACAGTGGGTGAGCTATGTCGATAACTTGTTATTTACCGATGAGCTATCGTACTCAAAAGAACTCAATAGCCTACTTGCTAAACCAATAACACCAACATTAAGTAGTACCAGCATTATTAGTCAATACAATGCGATTAAAAGTGGCTTAGGTATCGGTATTCTGCCCTGTTTTCTCAAAGACAAAAGCGATGAACTTGTTAAAGTCTTTCCTGATGAAATAAATATTGTTCGCAGTTTTTGGTTAATTACCCACCCAGAAAGTAAGCGGCTTTCACACGTATCTACTGTTTGGGATTATTTAAAACAATTGGTTGTCGATGAAAAGCATCATTTAATGCCTTGAAATGAATAGCCTAAGTTAGATTAATTAGTTATTTCTTTTATATAAGCTTGGTAATTATCGATTGCTTGTGGGTTACCCTTATTGGTTTGGCAAACACTTTTTTGATATTGGTAGCTATAAACATCAAACCATAAATCTAATAATTGTGCTCTTTGGGGCTCGCCTGCCATTGCCAGTACGCGAGCGGCGACTTCAGCCGTTGCAAATTGATTGTCAACACTCGATAACCGGATTTGATATCTCGAAGTTAACTTTTCATTTTCAACCATGTCAGGTAATGCAAGTTGAGGATCAAATGAGACGATAGGAAAACCAGCTAAATATGGGCTTTTACGAAACATTTTTTTCGCTTCTCGCCAGCTACCATCTAACATAATAAAAAGCGGTCTTTTTCCTTCTGGGCACACTACTTTTTTTTGAATCACTTGCTGGTTTTCTTGAGCGTATTGTGCAGGAAAAACGACATAAGGTTGCCATTGTTTATCAGCTAACACCGCCAATAACTCTGGGTTTTCAACCGTTCTTGACCATAAAAAAGCATAAGTATCTTTGACAAGATCAGCAATTAACTTTCCGGTATTACTTGGCTTCATTACTTCGGTGTCGTACATCAGTAAAAGAAAACCAGCGCTTGAATCTAAGCCGCTGTCAGCTTGACTTTTTTGAACAATATCAGCAGATACCTTTGTAGGAGAAATGCTACACACACAATGGGTTTGAGCTAAACGACAGAGTTCACAGCGAATAACTCTTTGTCCTCTGCTTTTATAAGTGGTGGTACTTAGGCTTACTCGGTATTGATAGAGTTGCTGAACAGCATTCATGAACAATTTCTTCGCTTAACAAAATATAATAAGCCGCACAGCTAAACTCTTGAGTTAAGTGTGCGGCTTTGAGATTCTAATCTCTTTATTATAAGTTATTTTTCTTGATAAAAAACAGACATCGCTTGATATAAAGCATATAAATCTACTTTTGAGCTCACTGCATAAGGCGAGTGAATAGATAAAACCGGAATACCAAAATCGATAACATCCATATTATCATTCGATAAATCACTACCTATAGTGCCACCAGAAGCTTTACCTTTGTAGGTAGACGTTTGCCACTTAATATTGGCATTATCTAAATAATTGCGTGTCCACGCCATGTATTCTGAATTAGCATTAAAACCACCACCATAAAGTTTTAAGTTAACTCCATCACCTAAGCGAGGCGCATTACCTAATTCCCAAACACCCGGAAAATTAGGGTTTACACCAGGGTTAACATCAGTCGAAATAACTTTGGTATTGCGCAGCACTTTACGAAGTAGATAATCGTTGTATTTATTACCTTTTTGGATAAAGAGCATTTCACTTAATAAATCGACTAAATAGCTCGAACCGGCCCCTGTATTGTTTTTATTGCCAATTTCCTCGTTATCAACTAAAAAAGCAATAGCGGTATACTCAGGTGTTTTTTGTTCAGAAATTGCTTTTACTGCTGCAATCGCCGCGACTTTATCGTCTTGACCATAAGCAGCAATCATTGAGCGATCAAAACCAACATCTCGAGGTTTAGTCGCTGGAATTAACGCAAGTTCAGCTGATACTAAATCTTCAATCGAAATATTATATTCATTTTTAAGAAATTGGCTGACCTGCTCTTTCATCGATTGTTCAAAGCTAGGCTTAGCAGCAATAATAACATCAAGCTCTTCTTTTTTAATCACTTCACGGTTAGCGCGTTTACGATAATCTTGATCTACATGGGGGGCTAAATCTGGCACAATTAAAATAGGTTCATCATCGTTAAATCCCATAGAAATATTAACGACCGTGCCGTCTTTTTTATCAACACGACCAACAAGCGCTAACGGAATATTAACCCATTGATAGTTTTTAATTCCACCATGAATATACGTTTGAAACAGGGCAAATTTCTGTTTTTCATATAATGGGCGGCCTTTTAACTCTAAGCGAGGTGAATCAATATGAGCACCAACGATACGAGTACCTTCAGTTAACCCCTTTTTACCAATAACCATTAACGAGATGGTACGATCGCGGTTTACGTCATAAAATCGTGCACCGGGTTTTAAGTTGCTTTTTTCTGTAAGTCGTTTAAACCCTTGTTTTTCTACACGCTTTACCGTCTCTGTTACAAACGTTAATTCTGTTGGCGTTTTATAAATATATTCTTTAAATTCTACTGCATAGTTTTCAACAGCTTTTAACTCTTTTTTCGATAAGTTGAGCCAGCTAGAAGTACTTTCTTTCTTTTTACTGTCATTTTCAGCCGTTAAGCCACTAGTTGAAAAAAGTAACGTACTCGCAAGCGCGATATTGACGATAGTTGTGCTGATATTTTTATTCATTAGCTTGTTTCTTATTAAGGAAATAAATAGTGAGTGAGCCTTCATATTAAAGGCTAAGCTTTAACACTGACAAGTGATAACCGATGAATGAACTATATTTATTGATGAATAACCAATAAACCACGATTAAAGTTTCAACCTTTAATTTATAACATTGACGCTTAAAAGTTGAAACTATGTTGAAATGCTGAACGACAAAGCAGAATTACTCTGACTTGATAATATGCACATCTCGCTGTGGGAAAGGAATATGGATCTCAGCTTTTTCTAACGCTAAATAAATCGCCTCATATGCTTTGTATTTTGCCTCAAATAAATTTATCGTTGGTGTCCAAACTCTCATAGCGATTGTAATAGCGTTATCAGAAAACTCATCGATACCAACTTGTAGGTGCTTTTGCTCGCCAATAATATCAAGACTTTCGATTGTTTCTCTTAACAGTTTTACTACTTCAATAGGGTTGTGTTTATATGCAATACCAACATGAAGCTCAAGCAATGAGTCGTGTTTAGAGTTATGCAGTACCTCACCAACAATGTGCTTGTTAGGGATGGTTATTTCAACATCATCTTGATCTTCAATTATGGTGTAAGCCAATAATACTTCTTTAACTACACCCGTTACATTTTGCACTGTTATTGTGTCACCAACGACAAACGGGCGAATAATAATAATATTGAACCCTGCTGCGTAGTTCGCTAACAAACCTTGTAACGCTAAGCCCGCACCTAATGAAACAGCACCAATTGCCGCAATAAATGGCGTAACACTCACCCCTAATTTCCCTAACGCTACTATGGTAATCATTATAACGATAACCATTTTTGCGGTATTAGCTAAAAACCGACTTAAGGTAATATCAAGATTTTGTTTTTCACACAGGTTAAGAACGCCGTTGGCAATTTTACCAGCGACGAAATAACCAAAAATAAAAATAATAAAAGCGCCGATTAACTGGAAGCTATAATTGGAAAAAAACTCAATAACTAAGTCATAAAACTTTGCCATTTGATCAATTTCTTTTTTCAATATATCGCCAGGTTCTATAGATTGAATAGACGTTTTAACAACATCATTTGTTGTCGCTGTAGACATGCACTTTCCTTATTTAATAATGCCGCTGAATGCATTTATTCTTTCATATTTTTCAAATCATTAGTTAAAAAATATTAAACTAATTTACCTTGCTGCCGATTTATTAAACTAATACAAGAAAAAACAAACATTAAAGGTTAAAAAAGTAAGGCAACAGAATGGATTCTCTTCAACGTATTTTACCATTAGCATCTATTATTACTTCAGAAAAGTCTGCCAAAGATCCTAAGCACCAGAATAAAAAGCGCTACCATTTAACAACACTAAATGAACAAGAAAAAGAAGTGTCAGAGCAGATAGATAAAGATAATGTTCAAACAGTCGCTCTCAACGACAAATCAACCAAGGTTGAACGTAGAACCGGCCAAGATCGCCGACACAACGCAAACAACAGAGGACGCTGGCTAGAGTCGCGTAATAAAAAAGATCGTCGTACCCCTGTTGTTATTAGTATGAAAATTTAACTGAGTAACCAAGCTTATTTAGAATTAAGATTTGCTTCGGTTAACTTTGCTATTTAGGTATCCTTATTCTCGAAATAACGATTACCAACATGTATTAGATTAACGCCTTTTTAGATAAAATAATGCCATTATTATCAGCATAAACATACATTCCTGGCTTAACAGTAACACCAGCAAAGGTAAGCGTTACGTTATGATCGCCTAACCCTCTTTTTTCGGTTTTTCTTGGGTGAATATTTAAAGCTTGTACGCCTAGATCTAACGTTTTAATAACATCGATATCTCTAATACATCCATAAATTATTAACCCTTGCCAGCCGTTATAAACTGCTTTTTCTGCTAACATATCCCCTAACATCGCAGCACGTAAGGAGCCTCCACCATCAACCACCATAACTTTGCCATGACCCGGTGTAGCAACTAACTCTTTAACTAGGGAGTTATCCTCAAAACACTTAACGGTAACAACTTCACCACCAAAAGACTGCTTACCACCATAATTGGTAAACAGTAGATCAAACACTTCAACGTCAGGATACTGATCGCATAAATCGGGAGTTATATAAGGCATAATCGCTCACTTATTACATATAATTAATTAAGATAATGCTAACACAGGCAATTTAACAAGCACCTAATTCAGCCTTATAGTGACTATAGCCTTTAAAAATATAACTTCTGAACCTATCTAAAATAGAAACAGATAAACACAAGTGCGTGCTTTAGTTTTAAAATACTTTTACAATAACTGATATCAATGCTTGTCAGTAACAATAAAGAGATTAATGGTTAATGAGTAAAAAATATTACGTGGTATGGAAAGGTATTAAACCGGGAATTTATGACTCATGGCCAGCAGCTAAAAGCCAAACTGACGGTAGAGCAGACGCCCAATTTATGGGGTTTCCCACTGAAGCAGAAGCACAAGCGGCCTATCAATCAACATATACAAAAGCATTAATGAATCGGTCTTTGTCTAAAAAACCGGTGTCTACAAGTGCGACACCGACCAAGCATGCAAAATCAAAAGCAAGCAGCTCGAGCAAAGCAAGTTCATCAAGATCAGTAAGCGTGAGTGATATTAACATTTACTGTGACGGGGCCTGCTCTCCTAACCCAGGCAAGTCTGGTACAGGTATAGCGGTTTATCATCAAACACAGTTAACCTCCCTTTGGTATGGTTTGTATGAACCAAACGGCACCAACAACACCGCAGAGTTAAATGGCATGTTAAAAGCATTTCAACTCGCTAAAAGTTACTGCTCACAACAAAAACATGTCCAAATATTATCTGACTCTAAATACTCTATTGACTGTATTACTAAATGGGCTAAAGGCTGGCAAAGCAAAGGTTGGACACGAGGTAAAGGCGAAGAAATTAAAAACCTAGAATTAATAAAGCAATGTTTTGCTTTATATCAAGAGCTCAAAACAAAAATCACCATTAGCCATGTAAAAGGTCATGCCAATATTGAAGGTAACGAGTTATCCGATCGCATGGCAGTTTTAGCGCGCAAAGAAAAAACAACCGACTTTATTCAATACACACAAACGCTAGACATTGCTACTATATTAGCGATGTCAGATGACGCATAACAGCCTAGTAACGAAAACCTCTAACAGCTAAAAAACAGACATATTCAACTCAATTTTTATACAAGTTTGCCGTTAAAAAAATGAGTTGAATATTTTACTCCACAATTTAAACGTTTGGCTTGCACTCGCTTTATATATCCGTATGATGCCGCACTTTGAAAAATTGTTTTAGAGTTGAAAGTCCTAAATGAGAAAACTGCTGTCCTCCCCTGTAAAAATGCCTCTGTCTGAAGTAGAAAACCAGATTTACCAAAAAATACTTACCCTTGTTCCTGATCTTATGCTTAACCTGATGGCTGTTAAAGTGGACAACCATCCTGAAGACTTTGTTTCGTGGTGTCGTGAACTTGGCAGACTTTGTCGTGAAGGCATTAACTTTGATTTACTTGAACCGACACAATTACCTCAACTTAAAAAGTTACAAGATACTTTAGAGTCGGGTGTTAGTATTGCTCAATTGAAAATGTTACGTATTGCCCCTTGGCCTATTTATAGCCAATTTATTATTGAGAATAAGATAACACAAGCGTTAGAAGAGCGCTTAGCCCTAGTCGATTACTTAAATAGTATCAAAGAAACACCGCTAGCAAATATGATTGAAGAAGACCGATTAGCGTTTACAGGAAAACATACCAGTGGTCACGATATTGCAGTTTATACCTTTGATGTAGAATGGTTTAGCTCAACCAAAGGCGCTAAAACTTTCCATCAATTATTGCAAAGTCACCCTGAAGCCTTTGATCTTGCGCTTTCATTTATTCCACGCACGGGAGACGTTAGCTTTCAAGATTATCAAAAGTTTGTCAGTCATTATCAACGTATATTCACTGAGCATACTCAAGGTGAAAAAGCACCGTTAATGCCAGCAACTCGATTGCTTGCTATGCACAGACCTGATCAGTTTATTGCTTTAACCAATGCCAAAGTCGACGTTATTTGCCAAGGGTTAGGGATTGTAAAACTTAGCAATAAAGCATTCGATGATTATTGGCATGATTTAATTGGCACATTAAGAACAATGTCTTGGTGGCATCAAAGTGCACCAGACAATGATGTAGAAGATCAAACCGAGTTAAAATTATGGCAATCAAGAGCGCTATTTATTGACCTGTTTTTATTTGCTGACGAGACAACAGCACAACAGTCTAACTTTTTACGCTTATCTGAAAAAGCCAAAGATAAAACCAACAAAAAAACAACAAGCAGAGCAGCAGCGCCAATTAAGCGCACTAAAGAGTCAGCAGAAAGCCTTGTTGATAAAGCGCTACTCAATGAAGAGCTCCCCGCTTACATACAAGACAAACGCGACTCTATAGTCAAAGCTGTAAAAGAAGGAAAAAGCGTTGATCATGTTATTAAAATGATGCGCGCTATCTTTGGCTAGTAACAAGTGACTACTTACTAAAAAGTGACAATCTCGCAGCTAGTAGGTGCTGTAACAAAGAAGAAAAACGCAGTTGATAAGCATCAATGAGTATTTCTGAGGCAGTTACAGCACTTACTAGCAATGAGATTTTAATGATTCGAGAAATTATCCCCTTTAGCTAGCCGATCATACAAAACCACATTCACGGTTGCAGCAAGATTCATACATCCGTTGGTTGGTACGTAGATTGTGTCTCGACAAAAGTCGGTGATGTGTTTTTTTAGCGAATTGTCTTCGGGGCCGAAAATATAAAAAGCGCGTGGTGGATGTTTGTAATTAACGAGCGATTTAGCGCCTGGAGATAATTCAACGGCGACGGGTACGCAATCTAGTGGGACAATTGATTGTAGGTCTTCAACACCAATTAATGGAATATCTAAATGTTTTTTATTGGTATCGGTACAAAACTGCTTGGCTAGATCGTAACGCTTGCCTGTATAAAATACAGAATGAGCGTTGTAGCAACCTGCTGCGCGCATAACCGAGCCAACATTTTCTGGTGTTTTTGGGTTAAACAGCCCAATACAGGCATAACCTTTTGACATAATTTATTTATACTCAGTAAAATTTTTTTGAGAGTATAAGCTATGATTGATTCAACACCAAATCAGCGGGTACAATAGATTTTTTATTTTTACTTCGCGATCTAAATGCATACGTCATTGAAATATTTAACCGGTTATTCTGATGAGCTTAAAAGTCAAATTCAGCGATTAATCGATAAAAATGAGCTTAAGGCCTTATTAATAAAAAAATACCCATCGCCTCATACCGTTAGCACTGACAAAGCTTTACGAGACTTTGTTATTACCTTTAAAAACCAATATTTAAAAAAATCACCGCCATTAAGTAAAATTGTTTTTGATAAAAAAATTCATGTTATTAACAATGCGCTTGGCTTGCATAGTTATGTATCTAGGGTGCAGGGGAATAAATTTAAAAGTAAAAATGAAATTCGCATATCAAGTGTTTTTAAAAAAGCGCCAGAAGCTTTTTTATCGATGATAGTAGTGCACGAATTAGCGCATTTAAAAGAAAAAGAACATAATAAAAATTTTTACCAGCTATGTTTACATATGTTGCCGGATTACCACCAATTAGAATTTGATATGAGGGTTTATTTAACTCAACTGGAAATTTATGGCGATATATACAGTTAAACTACACCAAACCACATAAAAATCACTACAGAGTCTGAGTTTACTTCATTTTTTCGACTTCTTCTTTTGACAATCGTCGGCTTTGCCCTGGTGATAATGCTTCATCTAACGATAAGCTGCCAATCGACATTCTGTGTAGCTTAACAACAGGGTTTCGAAATCGACCAAACATTCTTTTTATTTGATGATAGCGCCCTTCACTTAAATAAACATCGGCGACGTTATCTGACAATATAACCAGTTTGGCAGGTTTGGTTGTGATATTTTCAAATGAAAAATACATGCCTTTTTCAAACGCATCGATGTAATCGTTGTTTAGTTGATTCGCGAGAGTGACACGATATTTTTTAATGATCTTATTGTCAGGAGAGGTTAAAAACGACGACAACCGACTATTGTTGGTTAGCAACAAAAGCCCTGACGAATTTAAATCTAATCGGCCTACTATATGTAATTCTTCAACCAATTGAGGAGTAAAATTTCCTGAGTCGTTAAGTAAATCAATCACCGTTTTATGTTGTTCATCTTTAGTTGCGCTTACCACACCAATTGGTTTATTGAGCATAATATAATGCGGTGTATTGTTTTGAATAACGTGGTTATCTACAGTAATAACTGAAAATGTATCAACAATTTGTTCAATATTCTTTGCAATACAATCATCAACACAAATACGTTTTTGTGCCAACATTAAACGAACATCACGACGGCTAATATTAAGTTGCTGACTAATAAATCGGTCTAGTCGGATACGGCTTAACGCCATTATTACTACCTAGGAAATCAAAATTTTTCGATGCTTTATTATATAAAATATTTATCAATCATGTTTAACTTTTACCTGTAAAGTAAAGTTAACGTGAAAATTTAAGGTGGTTTGTAGGACTTTAAATTAAAAATAGATATACTCATCAAACCAAAAGACTCATTAGAATAAGGATTTTATATGCACGGCACAACTATGGTCGTTATTATCGTTTTCATTTCTGTCGGCTTTAGTGTTATTGGCGCTATGCATAAAAGGCATATGGCCTTTAAAGAAAAATCGTTAAAGAAACTCGCACAAAGTGAAGAAAGTCAAAATTTACAAGAGCAACTAACAACCCTTAAAGAACGGGTTCAAGTGTTAGAAAAAATCGTTACCGATGAAGGTTATAACCTCCAAAAAGAAATCAGTAAACTGTAAATAAAATAGTAAAGGAAGTACTTTGAAGCTGATAATGAAAACGGAGTTTGACAACTTAAAGCTGAATATTAATCATAGGGTCGACTCTAACACTAATGGTGACAAACATGTGTTAAAGGTTTTTGCGAATAATGAGCTTATTGCTAAAAAAGTTCATGTAAAAAAGTCGATAAGATACTTTGCTATTCAGAATTATCATGATTATTTAATGCCCGACTCAGATAATAGTTAATACGACTTACCTATAATAAATAATAAATTTAGACATAAAAAAAACCTCACCCTGGGTGAGGTTTTAAAGTGACAAAATCTATTGTTCTGATGTTTCTACTTTAACATCCATGTCATCAGCTATCGTGCTATTACTTAATAGTGCCGAGATGGTTAAAACCAAAACAGCCAAAATTACTGTTGTCAGTTTAAACCCTTTCGAGGATGACTTACTCATTTTATATTCCTGAATTTTTTACTTTTTTACATCATTTTTATTAGTATAAAAAAAACAACGCATAAAACTTAAATGATTAAAATATAAATATCAATAGATTAAAGAAAAAATATGATGTAAAACTAAATTTTATTCCACTCTAGCTTGATAGTTTTTTTTAATTCAAAGCAAATTTCGCGTCAATAGCTGGCCTATTGCAAGAAATTTAACGAAGAAGTAAGGAAAAATAGTTGCTAGAGAAATATTTGTTAAGTCGAGCTCAGGTTAATTAATCTTGCTGTTTATCTTGTGTAAAAACATGTCCTTCTGGTGATAAATCTACTTTAATTGAAGCACTTAACACAACCAAGCCAGTAGGCAATTGCGTCAATTTAACATCACCATCAAACAACTGACACCATTTTTTAACCATCGCCATATTGGTACTAAAACTACTCAAATCACTATCAACTAACCCCAAATGTTTTTCATTTTGTTCCATTTCGATTTCAGTTAAATAATTCATTGATGGTGTAACAACCATAAATAAAGACACTCGTTTAAATTGATGAATATGCCCTTTAATCGACAAATTTAATTCATTTGTATTTAATAGTTGGGCAGCACTCTCCGCCAAAGTTACCATTAGCTTTTGAATTCTTAGCTCATCAGAGGCTATTAAATGCGGTACATTTTCATTAATCAAAAAAGTAAAGTTCAACTTATTATCTTTATTAGTCGCATTTAATAGTGTTTCAATTCGCTGTAAAAAATGATGAAAGTCAAACACATTTATTTGAATCATTTCAGTCGCCCCTGACTCTATTTCGGTCAAGTCAATTACCGTATCAATTAGTTGAGTTAAATTATGAGACGCATTATCAATATCAGCCATTGATATTTCCGCTTGCGCATAAGTTGGATGTTGCCTAAATTTTGCAATAAAATACTTTATCGCATAAATTGGCGTTCTCAACTCACTACTTAATGTTTGTAAAAAGTTACTCTTCGCTAGGTTTTTATCATCTGAAGACTGTTTAGCTGTCATTAACTCTCTAGTTTTTAATACAACTTGATGGCTTAACTCAACAGAATAAGCAGCCATCATTAAGATTAACAACTGAAAAATTATCCCTCCTGTGGTCCCACCTAAAAGCAACATCCAAGTTTGCCAACTTTTGGGTTGGTTTATCCAAGGTGCTTTCTCAGTAACACAAATACGCCACTTTCTAGCGAATACAGTTAATTCTAATGTCTCACTCAAGCGGCCGCTGTTATCTACTTGACGACCAAATAGCAAAAAAGGTTCACTAGAGGTAATGTCTTGAATGATTAAATTAACGTTTTTGGCAGAATCAGTTTTAGTAAGCTCTTGAAATATAGACTCAAATTGAACGACAGCAATAACATAACCATTCAATTTTTGATATTCATCAGAGCTATTATCGTTAAATGGATTAAGTGATGGGCTGTTTAAAACAGGGGAAAATACAATAATAGAAGGGTTCGCGTTACTGTCTTGTATTAATGTTAAAGGGGCACTAGCAACTAATTTATTCAATTTAAATGCTGAATGTATTGCCACTTTATTACCTGGATGGCTCATTAAATCTAAACCTTGAGCTTGTACATTACCTTTTTGTGGATAAATATAATAAACGGGAAAATATTCAGGCTTTTCCAAAGCAATAATTACATCTTGATTCATTAACTCCTGCTTTATTTCATACGGTGAATCTAATGCTTTAGTGGCACTACTTTCAAAAGCACTTCTATACTCATTTTCTATTAATGGGGCCCATTCTAAAGCTCTAACACTTGAATTTTCATGATAAATTCGACTGGAAAATGTACTAAACTCTTCGAAAGAAACATGATCACTTGAGTGAAAGAGAGCAGCTAAAGCATTTACTTGTTCACTAATGTGATCTATTTCTTTATTAACAAACAATTCAATATTTTGCTGCGACTTTTTAAACTGTTCAACTCTAAAGTGTTGATGAGCATTTTGAGATACCTTAAACAGTATCGCAATCGAAAGTCCCCCTAAAACTGAGGCAAAAATAACAAAAAATCGCTTTGCACGACTAAGCTGTTGAGCACCTTGGGTAAACAATAAAATAGGGATAAAAAATATACTAGTGAGTATGCTGCCAGCCCAACTTGACATAAAAATATAAGCAATCGAGTTATCTATAATTTTAACATCAAGCATTGCAATAACTACAACGCTACTCGCTGAAATTAATCCAGCAACAGGACCAATTTTTAAAATAAAGCTAAATAAAACGGTACGAGATTTTAACCACCTTTGTTGCCGCACAATTCGGTAAGTTAATTGTTTTGTCCAAAAGCTCTGTAACAATATGGCTAAAATGGCTATTAAAAAAATGGGAAAGTCTATCCCAGCACCATTAATTATTAATAAAATAAAACTAAAAGCAATAGTGCCAAAAATAATACAAAAAAGGGCTCTACTGCCCCAAACAATAATAAAGGCGCTAGCAACGCCAGCTGCGGGTCCAATAAAATTAATAATTGAATAAGGCTTTATAATCAAAGTTGTTAACAAGCAAACCATGACATAAATAAAAGTAGCTATAACTAACTTATTTGCTTTACTCAATCGCGTTTCCCTCTCTCATAACTAATAAAGTTTAAATAATGAATATTTTATTATTAAATCAATCAATGATTTTGGTCGTTGATAATAGCAACAATAATGGTAAAGAATCGAAAAATCTTTTAGAAACAATGAAAATTACCTAAATAATTTAAGTTAGATTGTTTTGTCTGTAAATTATTAAAAACAACCAAGAAAGGTTATAAAGCCTAAATTTCTAAAATTATAATCAAAGATATAGCGAAAAAAACTAAAAAACTAGGCAATAAAATTTGCAGTCATGAAGACACTAAGGGAAAATACGTGCAATTTTTATTCTTACCTTCAAATAGAGCTTAAAAAATCTCTGGAGAAAATATGTCGACTCGTCAAAAACTAGCGAATGCAATACGTGTTTTAAGCATGGATGCCGTGCAAAAAGCAAAATCAGGACACCCTGGCGCCCCAATGGGCATGGCAGATATTGCCGAAGTATTGTGGCGTGATTTTTTAAAGCACAACCCTACAGATCCACAGTGGGTAGACAGAGATCGATTTATTCTATCTAACGGCCACGGTTCAATGTTGATTTATTCATTACTGCATTTATCAGGTTATGATTTATCAATGGATGATTTAAGAAATTTTCGTCAATTACACTCTAAAACTCCAGGTCACCCAGAGTATGGTTATACCCCAGGCGTTGAAACGACAACAGGCCCGTTAGGTGCTGGTATTTCTAATGCCGTCGGTATGGCAATTGCTGAAAAAACGCTTGCAGCTCAATTTAACCGTGATGGGCATAACATTGTTGATCACCACACCTACTGCTTTTTAGGTGATGGTTGTTTAATGGAAGGCATTTCTCATGAGGTCAGTTCACTTGCTGGCACCCTTGGTTTAGGTAAATTAATTGCTTTTTGGGATGACAACGGTATTTCTATTGATGGTCATGTTGAAGGTTGGTTTACTGATAACACCCCTGCTCGTTTTGAATCGTATGGCTGGCATGTTATTAGTGTTGACGGTCATGATTCAGCAGCGATTGCCGCCGCCATTACTGAAGCAAAATCGGTAACAGATAAACCATCAATGATTTGTTGTAAAACCGTTATTGGTTTTGGCTCACCAAATAAATCAGGCACTCATGATTGCCATGGCGCACCTTTAGGTGATGACGAAATCGCTGCAACTCGCGAATTTTTAAACTGGGAACATGCACCATTTGAAGTGCCTGCTGATGTTTACGAACAATGGGATCAAAAAGAAAAAGGTCAAGCAAACCAAGCAACTTGGAATGAAAAGTTTGCTGCTTACCAAGCAGCATATCCTGAGTTAGCAAGTGAATATGAACGCCGTGTTATTAAAGGCGACTTACCAGCTGAATTTGAAGCTGCGGCAAACGCCTTTATTCAAGAATGTCACGAGAAAGGTGAAAACATCGCCTCTCGTAAAGCTTCTCAAAATGCAATTGAAGCTTATGGTCCTGTATTACCTGAAATGTTAGGTGGTTCTGCCGACTTAGCGGGTTCGAATTTAACCTTATGGTCTGGCTCAAAAGGTATTGAAACTGATGCTGCTGGTAACTACATCTTTTACGGTGTACGCGAATTTGGTATGAGCGGTATAATGAATGGTGTATCACTTCACGGTGGTTTCATTAATTATGGCGCAACTTTCATGATGTTCATGGAATATGCACGTAACGCTGTTCGCATGTCTGCATTAATGGGTATTCAAAACATTTTTGTATACACCCATGACTCAATTGGTCAAGGTGAAGATGGTCCAACACATCAACCGATAGAGCAATTAACGAACTTAAGAACCACACCAAATATGGTAACTTGGCGCCCGTGTGATGCAACTGAATCAGCTGTTGCTTGGAAAGCCTCTGTTGAACGCAGAGATGGTCCAACATCGCTTATCTTTAGTCGTCAAGGCTTACCTGCAATGACCAGAGAACAAAGCCAAGTAGCTGATATTGCTAAAGGTGCTTACATTTTAAAAGATTGTGAAGGCGCGATAGATGTTATTTTAATTGCAACAGGCTCTGAGGTTGCTTTAGCTGTAGAGTCGGCACAAGCATTAACAGAACAAGGTAAAAATGTACGTGTGGTGTCAATGCCGTCTACAAACGTATTTGATGCTCAATCAAAAGAGTATAAAGAATCGATACTTCCTTGTGCAGTGACTAACCGTGTAGCTATTGAAGCCGGACATGTTGATTTTTGGGCTAAATATGTTGGCTTACAAGGAGCCGTTGTCGGCATGACAACCTTTGGAGAGTCAGCGCCAGGCGGCGTATTGCTAGCACACTTTGGCTTTACCGTTGAAAATGTTGTTAACACGGTAAATCAACTATAACACGCTAATGATTGTTTGCTGTTAGCCTTGAGACGATAAACTCGCTCATCGCTAACAGCTTCGATATTTAACAAGAGTACACCAACAAAAAGCTGTTCAAATATGCCTATTAACATTGCCATCAATGGCTTTGGTCGTATCGGCCGAAGTATTGCTAGAGCGTTATATGAAAATCCCCAATACAGCAATTTTAATTTAATAGCGATCAACGAATTAGCGCCG
Source organism: Colwellia sp. SU-HH01217 (assembly GCF_057543495.1). Taxonomy (NCBI): domain Bacteria; kingdom Pseudomonadati; phylum Pseudomonadota; class Gammaproteobacteria; order Alteromonadales; family Colwelliaceae; genus Colwellia; species Colwellia sp. SU-HH01217. Next base: position 212,923 of record NZ_BAAJLX010000002.1, read on the forward strand.
CCAGAAGGCATTGCACACTTATTAAAGTATGACTCTACTCATGGCCGCTTCTCTGGTTCAGTTAAACAAAATGATCAGCAATTAATCATCAACGATGATGTTATTACCTTAACTCACCATAAAAACTTAACAGAATTACCTTGGCATGAACTCAATATTGATATTGTGCTCGATTGTACAGGAAGATTTGCCAGTAAAGCCGATGGAGAGGTACATATTGCTCAAGGTGCGAAAAAGGTTTTATTTTCTCACCCTGGCAGTAATGATTTAGATGCCACCATTATTTATGGGATAAATCATCAGCAACTTAAAGACACTGATACTGTCGTTTCTAATGGGTCTTGTACAACTAACTGTGTTGTACCTGTTATTAAAGTGATTGATGATGCGTTTGGCGTTGAAAGTGGCACAATTACCACCATACATTCATCGATGCATGATCAGCAAGTGATTGATGCCTATCACCCAGACTTAAGACGAAGCCGCGCTGCTAGCCAATCAATTATTCCTGTAGATACAAAACTTGCCATTGGTATCGAGCGAATTTTACCGCAGTTTTCAGGACGATTTGAAGCGATTGCCGTTCGTGTTCCCACCCTTAACGTCACGGCTATGGATTTAAGTTTAACGGTCAATACCGATGTTTGTATTGATGAAATTAATCAAGCAATTATTAATGCTAAAATGTCCGATCTTGTTGGCATTTTAGATTACACCGAAGAGCCGCTCGTTTCAGCCGACTTTAACCACGACTCTCACTCTTGTATCGTTGACGGTAATCAAACCAGAGTGAGTCATAAACGGTTAGTTAAAATGCTTATTTGGTGTGATAACGAGTGGGGTTTTGCTAACCGAATGTTAGATACCGCAAATTTTATGGGCCAACTTTCATTAGAAAAAACATAATTAACACAGTTTAAAAATGAATAACTTTACTTTAGTTATCTGAAAGTTAACGGATAACTATCACAATATACTTTATCAACGGAGACATTATGTCTGTTATTAAAATGACTGATTTGGCATTAGCCGAAAAACGAGTACTAATTCGTGAAGATCTAAACGTACCAGTTAAAGACGGGAAAATCACTTCTGATGCTCGCTTAAAAGCAGCTTTACCGACTATTAAACTTGCTTTAGAAGCAGGCGCAAAAGTCATGGTAATGTCTCACTTGGGCCGTCCAACAGAAGGCGAATTTAATCCAGAGTTTTCTTTACAGCCAGTTGTCGATTATTTAGCGGCAGCGTTAAATTACCCTGTAAGACTTGTATCTAATTACCTTGACGGTGTTGAAGTGGGCGCTGGTGAATTAGTAATTTTTGAAAATATCCGTTTTAATGTTGGTGAAAAAAGTAATGATGATGCATTAGCGAAAAAGTTAGCTGCCTTATGTGATGTATTTGTTATGGACGCTTTTGGTACAGCACATCGCGCCCAAGCAAGTACGCATGGCGTTGCAAAATATGCAGCAACAGCATGCGCAGGTCCATTACTGGCAGCAGAATTAGCGGCCTTAGCTCAGGCTCTTGATAAACCTGCACGTCCATTTGTTGCTATTGTTGGTGGTTCAAAAGTATCAACTAAACTAACAGTATTAGATTCTTTAGCGGGTATTGTTGATCAATTAGTTGTTGGTGGTGGCATTGCTAACACTTTTATTGCAGCACAAGGCCATAATGTAGGTAAATCGTTATTTGAAGCTGATCTAGTTGACGAAGCACAACGTTTAAGTAACGAAGCTAAAGCTAATAATGGCTTAATTCCTGTACCAACCGATGTTGTTGTTGGCAGTGAGTTTTCAGAAAACACACCTGCTACTTTAAAAGATGTGAGTAAAGTAGCTGATGGCGACATGATTTTTGATATAGGCCCAGACTCAGCAAACGCGCTAGCTGATATTATTGCTAAAGCAGGCACAATTGTATGGAATGGCCCTGTTGGCGTTTTTGAATTTGACCAGTTCTCAAAAGGTACAGAAGTTATCGCTCATGCCATTGCTAGCAGTAACGCTTTCTCAATTGCCGGTGGTGGCGACACCTTAGCTGCCGTTGATAAATATGATATTGCCGATAAAGTATCCTATATTTCTACAGGGGGCGGTGCTTTCCTTGAATTTTTAGAAGGTAAAAAACTTCCTGCAGTGGAAATTTTAGAACAAAGAGCACAATCGTAATTAATTAGTAAAATATTATAAATAGCAAAAATCAGTTAAATCACCCTCTGTTGATGGGTAATAAGAGTTTCCTAAGAGACCGATAACCCTCAACAAATATTAAGGAGAAACCACAATGGCTTCTACAGAAATGTTAGAAAAAATTGCTACCCAAAACGGTTTTATCGCCGCTTTAGATCAAAGTGGCGGTAGTACACCAAAGGCTTTAGGCTTATACGGTGTTACAGAAGATGAATTTAGTAATGACGAACAAATGTTTGATTTAGTTCACCAAATGCGTACACGTATTGTGACTAGTCCTTCATTTACCGGCCAACGTATCTTAGGTGCTATTTTATTTGAAAATACCCTAGACAGAGAAATTAATGGTAAATCGTCTGCACAATTTTTATGGCAAGAAAAACAAGTTGTCCCTTTTCTTAAAGTCGACAAAGGTTTAGTTGACGAAGCCAATGGCGTTCAGTTAATGAAAGAAATGCCTGAACTTGATCAGTTACTTGATAAAGCGGTAGCTCAAAATGTATTTGGTACTAAAATGCGCTCTGTTATTAAGCAAGCTAATGCACAAGGTATCGAAGCTGTAGTTAAACAGCAATTTGATGTGGCCAAGCAAATTTTAGCAAAAGGTTTAGTACCTATTATCGAGCCAGAAGTTGATATTAACAGCGCAGATAAAAGTGAGATAGAAAGCATACTTAAAACCCAACTGCTTGAACAATTAAGTTTGTTAGATTCAGATCAACAAGTCATGCTTAAATTAACGCTTCCTGAAACTGATAATTTTTATCGTGAATGTATCGCTCACCCAAACACCCTTAAAGTTGTTGCGCTATCTGGCGGTTATAATCGTCAAAAAGCCAACGAGAAGGTCTCTGCAAATAACGGTATTATTGCCAGTTTTTCTCGTGCATTAACCGAAGGTTTATCGGCGAAGCAATCAACCCAAGAGTTTGATCAATTACTTGATACTGCAATTGAAAGTATTTATCAAGCATCCAACACTTAAGCGTTTATTGTTTAGATAACACTCAACATATTAGCTGACTTTTCAGCGTTTATTGTTGAGTGTTTTACTTTTACTTTCCAATTTAAATTTCAATAACATCTTAATATACCGAATAAAAATCGATATAACCCTAAGTATCATAAGTAAATATAAAAATTGCATATTGTTCCTCAACGCCCCTTCCTGCTATAATTCTGTCGCCAAAAATGAAAGCTTCCAGTTTAACTTTCATTGAAACCTTCAAAACCCAAATTACGAATACTTTATAACGACCTTAGGAGTTGTTCATGGCTTTAATTTCAATGCGCCAAATGCTTGATCACGCAGCAGAGTTTCAATATGGAATTCCCGCATTTAATGTAAATAACTTAGAACAAGTGCGCGCAATAATGCTAGCGGCAAACGACACAGATAGCCCGGTGATAATGCAAGCCTCTGCAGGTGCAAGAAGCTATGCAGGAGCCCCTTTTTTACGTCACTTAATTTTAGCCGCGATTGAGGAATTCCCACATATCCCTGTGGTTATGCATCAAGATCATGGTACCTCTCCTAGCGTTTGCCAACGCTCAATTCAGTTAGGTTTTTCATCAGTAATGATGGATGGCTCTCTAGGCGAAGACGGAAAAACGCCAACAAGTTATGAGTACAATGTCGATGTTACTCGCAGAACTGTTGAAATGGCTCATGCTTGCGGTGTTTCTGTAGAAGGCGAATTAGGCTGTTTAGGCTCACTTGAAACAGGTATGGCAGGCGAAGAAGACGGTATAGGCGCTGAAGGTATCTTAACCAAAGAGCAAATGCTAACCAATCCTGAAGAAGCAGCCGACTTTGTTAATAAAACGCAAGTAGATGCACTAGCCATTGCTTGCGGTACTTCCCATGGTGCTTACAAATTCACTCGTCCTCCTACAGGCGATATTTTAGCGATTGATCGCATACGTGCTATCCATGAACGCATTCCAAATACTCACTTAGTAATGCACGGTTCTTCTTCGGTACCACAAGAGTGGCTAGCGATTATCAACGAATTTGGCGGCAATATTCCTGAAACTTATGGTGTGCCAGTAGAGCAAATTCAAGAAGGCATTAAACATGGGGTACGTAAAGTTAATATAGATACTGATTTACGCCTTGCTTCTACTGGGGCTGTTCGTCGATTTTTAGCGCAAAATCCCAATGAATTTGATCCTCGTAAATTCTTAAAAGCATCAACCGATGCCATGTATGATATTTGCAAAGCACGATATGAAGCATTTAACGCTGCTGGCAACGCAAGTAAAATAAATCCGATTAGTTTAGATGAAATGTTCAACCGTTATAATAGCGGTGAATTGAAGGCACTCATTAAATAACAAGTTTTTATATTGACTTAAAAAAGGGCTTCTTGCCCTTTTTTTGTCGCTAAAATAGCATTTTAACAACTTTTATCGCCATTTAAGGTAGGTTTGAGTTAAATAGTTGGTTACAATAGCACCTCTTTTTCAAGCGGAGTCTACTAAGATGGATTTAATAATTAACTGGTTTAACGACAATCAAACACTAATTATCGATTACGCGATCAAGTTTATCGTCGCGATTGTTATATTTATAATTGGTAAGTTTATTGCCAAACTTATCAGCCGAGCAACAGGCAAGCTTCTGAAAAAGCGTGGTGTTGATGGTGCTGTTATCTCATTCGTATCAAGCTTAACTTATGGATTAGTTTTTGTAGTCGCGCTAATTGCAGCTATCTCTCACTTAGGTTTTAACACTTCTTCTCTAGTCGCTATTATAGGTGCTGCAGGTTTAGCTATTGGCTTAGCTTTACAAGGCTCATTGTCTAATTTTGCTTCTGGTGTGTTAATTATTTCGTTACGCCCGTTTAAGTCTGGCGACTTTGTTGAAGTTTCTGGTATTGCCGGTGTTGTAGAAGAAATATTAATTTTTTCAACCAAATTAAGAACAGGCGATAATAAAACCGTTATTGTACCAAATGGTTCGATTACTAGCGGTACTATCACTAATTACTCTGCCAAGCCTACCCGAAGAATTGATTTAATTATTGGTGTAAGTTACGACGCTAACTTAGCAAAAACCAAAGAAATACTTGCCGATGTTGTCGCTAAAAATGAATTAGTATTGACAGACCAAGCCGTTACTATTGGTGTTAGCGAACTTGCAGACAGTTCAGTTAACTTAGTCGTTCGTCCTTGGGTGAAATCTGAAAATTACTGGCCGGTTTATTTTGAATTATTAGAAAACATTAAAGTCGCTTTAGATGAAGCAGGCATTGAAATACCCTACCCACAACTATCTTTACACACGAATCGAGAGGAAAATCATGACTCGTAAACTAGTCCTAACAGCATTTTGTCTATTACCATTTACTGCTTTTAGTGAAGAAGCATTAGAAGAAGCTATTCCCGTTGCACCAGAGTTTACCCTTTCTGCTGAATTAGGATTTCTCTATAAAACCGGCAACACAAAAAGTGCCGATATGAAAGCAGGTTTAAATTTTACTCATGAGAAAAACCAATGGTTAAGTTTAATTACGTTTAACTTTCTAGGTAAAAAGCTTGAAGAAACTCATGATGATGGTGAAAAAGAGTTTGTCACAACTGATAACAAATGGAATTTAACTACTCAAACAAACTACACGCTTACACCTGAAGGCCAAAATTACCTTTATGGAAACTTAGCGTACGAAGAAGATGAGTTTAGCAGTTTCAAAAAACAAAGCTCTGTTTCTATCGGTTGGGGTCGTAATTGGTATAAAACTAAAGACGCTTCTTTATTTGCAGATATCGGACCGGGTTATAAGCATGATGTTATTCGTGGCTCTGATACGGTAATGGAAGAAAGTAAAGATACTTTCATCGTTCAAGCTCAGGCACTTTATATTAGAAAAATCAATGAGTTTGTTCAGTTTAGACAATTATTTATTGCTAAAACCGCTGTTAAAGCTGACGAAAACAGTATTTATAAATCAGAAACGTCAATAACTACAAAGTTAATTGAATCTTTACAACTGAAATTTGCTTTAACTATTGATCACAATACAGAAGTAGAAGAAGGTTTTGATAACACAGATACCCAAACAGCAATGACCTTAGTGTATAGTTTCTAAGATAACGACCTCAATAGCTATGAGTTAACAAGCTTTAGCTGATAAATAAAAAAGGGATAACGTAATCGTTATCCCTTTTTAGTTTGTCATGAAACTCAGTTAATTCATTAACTATTAACTAAATTGGTTAGAAGTATTCTTAGCTCCGCCTGCTTTAAGTGCATTCTCACCAGCAAAGTATTCTTTATGATCATCACCCATATCAGAGCCTGACATGTTTTGATGTTTAACACAGGCAATACCTTGACGAATTTCCTTACGTTGTACACCTTCAACATAACCTAACATTGCTGCATCACCGAAATATTCTTTCGCTAAATTATCAACAGATAACGCTGTTGTATGATAAGTTGGCAGCGTAATTAGGTGATGGAAAATACCAGCTTCACGCGAAGTATCTGCTTGGAAGCTACGGATTTTATCATCAGCTCTTGCAGATAACTCAGAATCATCGTACTCAGCTTTCATTAAGTCTGCACGCACATAATTTGAAACATCTTCACCAGCTTCAACCATGGCATCGTACGCTTGTTGACGGAAGTTTAAAGTCCAGTTAAATGATGGGCTATTGTTGTAAACAAGTTTGGCATTTGGAATTTCTTTACGTACTTCGTTCATCATTGCTGTAATATCAGCAACGTTCGGCGTAGCGGTTTCTATCCATAATAAGTCAGCACCTGCTTTAATTGCTTCGATACTGTCAAACACACAACGCTCTTCTCCTGTTCCTGGACGGAATTGATATAATCCAGAAGGTAAACGCTTAGGGCGAACAAGTTTGCCGTCACGATTGAAACATACATCGCCTTCTGCCATCTCTGATACATCAATCTCTTCAACATCTAAGAAAGAGTTATAGATATCACCTTGATCACCTGGCTCTTTAACTACAGCAATTTCTTTAGTAAGACCTGCACCTTCAGAGTCAGTACGAGAAACAATAATACCGTTATCGATACCTAATTCTAAGAAAGCATGACGTAGTGCTCGAATTTTAGAATGAAAATCAGCATGGGGCACTGTTACTTTACCATCTTGATGGCCACATTGTTTTTCATCAGCTACTTGGTTTTCGATTTGTAATGCACACGCACCGGCTTCAATCATTTGCTTAGCCATTAGGTAAGTTGCTTCAGCGTTACCGAATCCGGCATCAATATCGGCAATAATAGGCACAACGTGTGTCACATGATTATCAATTTGTTCCTGAATTGCTGGTTTGTCAGCATCGCTTGCCGCATCTAACTCGCGAAATAAACCGCCTAATTCACGTGCATCGGCTTGGCGTAAGAAAGTGTATAATTCTTTAACTAAAGCTGCCACTGTCGTTTTTTCATGCATTGATTGATCTGGAAGTGGACCTAGTTCACTTCGAAGTGCAGCTACCATCCAACCCGATAGGTACAAATAACGACGGTCAGTTTTTCCACCAAAATGTTTCTTGATAGAAATCATCTTTTGTTGACCAACAAAACCATGCCAACAGCCTAAAGACTGTGTATATTTAGTATTGTCAGCATCATATGCGGCCATATCTTTACGCATAATATCAGCAGTGTATTGAGCAATTTCTAAGCCTGTTTTAAATTTATTTTGAGCACGCATACGGGCAACTGATTCAGGGTTAATAGTATCCCAAGAGCTACCTGCTTGTTCTTTTATTGCTTTTACTGCGTCTATCGCACTTTGATAATTAGACATAACACTTTCTCCAAGAGTCTCACCGACATTATTGATAATCAAAATGATGTAACTAACCATGAAAGCTGTCACACCGAACAACACAAAGCATAGTTCAACCCAGAAACATTTATGAAATATATATTTTCTATTACCACCATTCATAAAAAATATATTGGTACAATTACTCTAATAAAACATTAAAATAATTCATTGTTATACAAACAGTTAAGATAAAACACCTGTTTAACTTTCAACTATTTTTGTATTTTTATTTTGTTGAAAACATTGAAATAACATGAGTATTCACACTATAGTGGCAATATCTATATCACTTATGTTTTTTAGGAACTTCATTAAAACTATGAATATTTCAAAAATCGACTTAAACCTGCTGATCTATCTTGACGTATTACTTCGAGAAAAGAATGTGACCCGTGCTGCGAGTCAATTAAATATAACTCAGCCAGCGATGAGTAATGGCTTAAAACGTTTGAGAAATTTATTTAATGATCCTATTTTAGTGCGCACCTCTGATGGTATGGTACCTACAGAAAGAGCTCGTACTCTTGGCCCTGCAATAAGAAAAATATTGCTGGAATTAGAAGAAGCTTTACAAGGTGAAGAGGAATTTAACGAACAAAAAAGTCAACGCGTATTTAGATTAATGGCCAGTGATTATGCTGCTTCAACGCTTATTCCTAAATTATTAAAAAGCATCAATGAAATAGCCCCGAGTATTACCATTGATATTATGACTCCAAGTGATGTTAACTTCCACGACGTAGAGGAAGGTAAAATCGACATGGCAATAAACCGCTTTGATGAATTACCGCAATCATTTCATCAAAAAACCATATGGCGTGATTCATTCTCTTGCCTATTAAGTGCTGACAACCCTGTCGTTTCGAAATTTAATTTAAATTCTTATTTAGCGGCAAAGCATGTTTGGGTATCCAAAACAGGCTTTGGTGTAGGGGTTGGCATGGATCCCAAAGATGTGCAAAAACTTGGTTGGGTTGACGAAGCACTAGCACGCTTGGGCAAGAAACGAGACATAAGTGTATTTACCCGTAATTATCAAGTCGCGATGCAACTTGCATTTGAAGCTGATATTATTGCTACCCTCCCCACCAAAGCGGCAATGCTTCATCAAAATGATAGTAACTATACAATATTAAAACCCCCTTTTGATATTCCTGACATTGAGTTAAAAATGATTTGGAGTCCATTACTCCATCACGATGCTAGCCATATTTGGTTTAGGAAATTGGTGATCAATGCAGCAAAGCTTGCTTCAAAAAATTAAGAGTGCCTTGTATGCGATCTTTACCATTGCAGCTTGTTTAGCGGCAGGTAAATTAACGGCAACCTACCTAGGAGGCTTACCGGCTAGTTTATACGGTATGCTTTTATTAACTTGTGCTTTGCATTTTCAATGGGTTAATCCTGATAAATTTACCGACACAGTCGCTTGGGTAATACAACATATGGGGGTGTGCTTTGTGCCAGCGGGTGTCGGCATAATTAATCATTATCAATTAATTAAAACTCACGGTGTTGCGCTTGTGGGTATTATTTTTTGTAGTACGTTTTTATTGCTTACCTTTGTCGGTTTGGTGTATCAAAAGTTTTTGACTAAACAAGAGTTAATCAGAGAAAAAACGACTAAGAGCTACAAAGGCGAGGCAATTGAATAACTTGACTGAGCAATTTGTAAATTTACCTTTTTTCACTAACGTGTTGTTGATTATGGCAACCATAGTGCTTTATCAATTTTTTGCTTACATTCAAAATCGGTGTCAACGTATTTGGTTAAACCCAATGATTTTGACAATTTTAGTTATTATTCCTTGCTTACTCTTAACGGGCCTTAAGTTTGAACAGTATTTTAAGGCAACACAAAGCCTTAATGCCTTATTAGAGCCCGCAGTGGTAGCACTCGGCTTCCCGCTTTATCAACATTTAACCAGTATAAAATATCAGTGGAAAACACTCGGTTTGATACTCATGCTTGGTGTGGTCATCGTAATTACAATCAGCTTTATGCTAACCATGATTTTAATTTCATTACCTGAAATAGCTATATCCTTATCATTAAAATCTGTTACTACGCCCATTGGTATTGCACTTAGTGAGCAACTCAATGGCGATAATTCGATAACAGCTTTTGCTATTATACTTGCAGGCTTATTTGGAGCATTGTTAGGGCCGAGTTGGCTTAAGTTTATTAATGTAGACTCAGCTCAAGCTCAAGGATTAGCTATTGGAGCAGCTAGCCATGCTATTGGCACAGCCAGTGTAGGAAAAATCAGTTACGAGCATGGGGCTTATAGTTCGTTAGCACTTATTGTTAGTGCTACTTTAACCGCATTGTTCAGCCCGATGTTAATTAAATTTTTACATCTAATCTTCTTGTAAATAACTATTTTTTGTAACCGTGTTAAATATCTATTTGCTGCACCCTGTTATTTTTGAGAGCAGCAGCTGCGACTTACACAAAGCTAACTAAAAAGCTAACTATTTTGATGAATGTAAACCAAACATATTTCCTTCAGTATCTAGTGCTAACGTAATATTGCCATATTCACCGATAGACATTTTAGTTCGTTCAATTTTTCCTCCGGCTTCTTCTATACGCGCTTCCTCTACCGCGCAATCTTCACAAGTAAAGTAAATCAAAGTACTATTACCTCCTGCTTTAACCCCTTTCATTTTGACCAATGCACCAGTTGCCCCATACTTTTCCATATCAGCGGGAAAAGCTAACATTTCAATATCTGTATCATTAGGATCGCCTAAACTTTCTAATTGTAAATCGAGGACAGTCTGGTAAAACGATTTTGCGCGAGGCAAATCATCTACATAAATTTCAAACCAACATGCAGGGTTATTTATCATCAAGTAGTTCCTTAAAATGAAGTTATATCGTTTAAGTTAAATAGTCATGTTGAAATATAGATATGAATAAGATGAAAGGCAAAAAAATAAGCCAACTCATTCTATATCATATACCCCTTTGCTGTTTAACCAACCAACAGCTTCTTCAATATCGTTACAGAACTTACTTTCTACATTAGTTAATACGTCATGGCTCGCTTCCATAAGTGTTTGCTGGGTTGCCATACAGCAAATCACCGCTTCATACCTTTGGTTATGTGTATTTCCCCACTGATTCAATTTATCTATTTCATCCCACATACCCGGAGTAGATAATTCCCATTGACTTAAATCAACTAAACAAGCCCAAGGTTTATCATAGATGGTTGCAACAAGTACTTTATATTCTTCACAAAGCCTCAGCACAGTTTCTATATTCCAAGCATCGAAACATTGAACAATTAATGTTTGGTCAATAATTTTCATTTTAAAAGAACCATGCTCCCGCACAAACACCTCCGAAAAATACCTACTTATTCACTAAGTGGTTTCACCTATCATATCGGCTTTAACTTAATAATCTATAACAAAGGTTTCAATTTTCTGGTTATTTTTAAAATAAACATGATAAATCAATAACTAGAGCTACAACAAATATCACTTCCACCAATATTGACATAAACAGTGTTTCTACAAACAGAATAAGATATTCACCCAATGAATAGCAACTATCATCAAGTGCAATAACTTTACTTGCTATTTAAATCAGCCTTATTAAAACAAATAAAAATCATTCAAAAACAACAAACTACAACAAAAGCCTATTGATATATAAATTTTAATTTCACTTAAAAAGCAATAATCCCCCAAGGGCTGCACATTCAGTCTATTGAAGTTAAATCACTTTCCTCCTAGGATAACGCTATATTTATGTATGAATGATTGTTTTCATTCACTTTGGCAAATAACATTATTTGCACAATTATTTTAAGTGAGATATCTATGAATCAACGAATTTCCAAAGCTAATTTACACGTTTCTCAGTGCCTTGCTGATTTTATAGATTATGAAGTTTTACCTGAAAGCGGCATTTCAACAGAACACTTTTGGTCAAGATTTTCAGAAATCATCCATAATTTAAGTGATGAGAATCGCCAATTACTTAATAAAAGAGATGAATTACAACTTCAAATTGATCAATGGCATCAAGCCCATCAAGGAGAGCTTTTTAATTTCGAACAATACAAGCAGTTTTTAAACGAAATTAATTATTTAGTGCCAAAAGTTGAAGACTTTTCTATTTCAACAAACCATGTTGATGATGAACTTGCATCTTTAGCCGGTCCACAATTAGTAGTGCCTATAATGAACGCTAGATTTGCATTAAATGCAGTTAATGCTCGTTGGGGTAGTTTATATGATGCTTTATATGGTTCAGATGTTATTAGTGATACAGACGGGGCCGAGCAAACAAAAAGTTATAATGCTGTGCGGGGCCAAAAAGTTATAGAGTTTGCAAAAACATTTTTAGACCAAACTATTCCATTAGTTAAAGGCAGTCATAAAAACGCTGTCGATTATCAATTAACCCAAGAACAAGTCATCGTAACGTTAGAAAGCGGAGAACAATCTAGCTTAGCGCATCCTGAAACTTTTGTCGGTTTTACAGGTAGTATAACTCAACCAAACGCATTGTTATTTAAACACCATGGTTTGCACTTTGAGATTGCATTTGAGCGCAATAATGTTATCGCAAAATCTGATTTAGCAGGTATTAGCGACATTCTAATTGAGGCAGCACTTACCACAATCATGGACTGTGAAGATTCTGTTGCTGCCGTTGATGCACAAGATAAAGTCATTGCCTATCGGAACTGGTTAGGTTTAATGAAAGGCACTTTATCGCAAAGCATTACCAAAAATGGTGACGAATTTACCCGCTCGATGAATCCAAATCGTCAATATCAAAGCTTGTCAGGCGATAATATTATCGTTAAAGCCCGCAGCTTGATGTTTGTTCGAAATGTCGGTCACTTAATGACTAATGATGCCATTTTAGACGCTAACGGCAATGAAGTTCCTGAAGGTATTTTAGATGCAATGATCACCTCTACTATTGCTTTACACGATATAAAATCGATAAAGAAAAATAGTGATAAGGGCTCGATATACATAGTAAAACCTAAAATGCATGGTCCAGATGAAGTTGCTTTTGCAGATAAATTATTTGCTGCAGTAGAAGATGCATTATCATTAACTCGCTCAACAATTAAAATGGGCATCATGGATGAAGAGCGTCGCACGAGTGTTAATTTAAAAGCGTGCATTCATAGCGCTAAAGATCGGGTAGTTTTCATTAATACTGGCTTTTTAGATAGAACAGGTGATGAAATACATACGTCAATGGAAGCTGGCGCTATGGCGCGAAAAGCTGAAATTAAATTAACGCCTTGGATCGCTGCCTACGAAGATAATAATGTTGATATTGGTTTAGCTTGTGGTTTCAGTGGTAAAGCTCAAATAGGCAAAGGTATGTGGCCGATACCCGATCAAATGGCAAATATGCTAGCAAGTAAAATTAATCATGTAGAAGCAGGCGCAAACACTGCTTGGGTTCCTTCTCCTACTGCTGCAGTATTACATGCTTTACACTATCATCGAGTAGATGTGTTTGAATTACAAAAATCATTAAAAAACAGAACAGCCGCCAATATTGATGATATTTTAACCATTCCATTAGCCGAAAACACACAGTGGAGTGATAGCGAAATACAAGCAGAGCTAGATAATAATGCACAAGGTATTTTAGGCTACGTAGTACGTTGGATAGACCAAGGTATTGGCTGCTCCAAAGTACCTGATATAAATGATATTGGATTAATGGAAGATCGAGCCACGTTGAGAATTTCAAGCCAGCATTTAGCTAATTGGTTGCGTCATAATATTTGTACTGAAGAGCAAGTAATGCAAAGTATGAAGAAAATGGCAAAAATTGTTGATCAACAAAATATCAGCGACAATAGTTATCAAGCTATGTCGACTGACTTTACAAATAGCGTTGCATTTAAAGCCGCATGCCAATTAGTGTTTGATGGCACAGTACAACCCAATGGTTACACTGAGCCTTTATTACACGAATTTAGAAAATTGAAAAAAAGTGAGCGATAGTAGTAAGTTATAGTTAAATTAAACATCGTAGATTGATACTTTACATATTTTAATTAACACTAACGGCTAATCAATATGATTAGCCGTTTACATTTTATGGCTTTATCTATTATTTAAAATAATGAAATGACACAGCATCTGAATCGGTCTAGTTAACCTGAACCCGGTTTAGTTAGCTTAAACAGTTATAAATGACTTACGAGTATAAACATTTACAATTGATTATGGAGAATGATTAGCAGTAATAAAGTCTTACAAATCGAAACAAAATTGCACTTAATCGTATAATACTAGCAATTGACCTCACAAGTATCGCATTGAGTTAACTATAGGCTTATAGTTACAATGTAATAATTAATTATCAAAATTTATTATTAATCGTTTATATAGGGCTTAAGTCGACCTAACAGACTAAATAATTTCGAGTGCGAGGACAGCCAAAATGAAATCATTATTAAAACCTATTATTCTAAGTACAGCATTAAGCTTAATAAGCCTGTGCTTTACGATTTCCTATGCCTCAAATATCCATGTTATTAACTTAAATAAGCCGGTCGCAACTTCTCAAGTTTATGTTTATGCATTTTCGTTATTAGATAGTGAAGGTAGTCAACTTATTGGTGGTAATTTAGTTATGAACTCAAATACTAAACCGATCAATGGTCATACAAACTCTATTGCAGGTTTACTCCACAACCCATTATTAATGATAGGTCATCATTCAACTTTAGCCGCAGAAGTTTCACAAGAATCAAGAAGTAGCAGTTTTTACGAAATGACAGCAATTTTTAATGATAAACTGCAAACTTTCCTTTCATATTTTTATGAACCTAAAAAAGTCAAACATGTTAATGAACTTGCCAACGCAACTTCAACAGTGCTTTCAGATTGTAAAGGTTAATTTAAAGTTACTTAAATTTATAGCTGTTATAAAAAAACCAACGATATAATCGTTGGTTTTTTGTTAATACCTTTTCCTAGTTTCGCTCAACCCATTGGTGGATAAATTAGTATTAAAATTGATAATGCTTGGCTTTTGCTAACAATGCATCAACATTAATCTTATCCGCTGAACAAGCACTAATATCTTTTTTATCAAACACATAAATTTGATCTTTGTAACGTCTCCCTTCTTTATCGCCACCCGACTTCAATATAAGACTTACATGTTCATTACTCGGTAAGGCTTTTAAGCCATTTCCATATAAACACAGTGTTTGAGTTAACGATACTTTTAGTTCTTGATAAAAGCTTGTTCTTTGCTTTTCTTGTTCTTCAATTAACTTTTGCTGCTCCGCTCTTACTTTAGCAACTTCTTTTTGAATTGAGTTTTTACTTTTTTCAAATTTAGCTTTTTTCTTTTCAAGGGCTTTTAACTCTTCTTTTATTTCCTTTTGAGTTTGCACATCAGCCCGTTTAGATTGATACTCTAAGTCTCTTTTGGTACGTTCTATATCTCGCATTTCATAATTTAAGTCGCGCTCTTCATCACGCAAGTCACGATATCTCTCACGCTCTTCATTAGCGCCTTCAACCGCGTATTCATAGCTTGATGAAGCCATGGCCATTGCATTCTCCACTGACATTTCAATCTCTCGGTCAAAATTCACTTGTACATGTGACGGTGGCATTTTTGAAACAGGTGCTACAGGCGCAATAGGAGCGATGGCAGGCATAGCATAATTAAAATTAAAATTTCCCCAACGATTACCATACGAATTTGTGCTTATGGTAAAAACAACTCCTTGGTCATGCAAATACAAGCTATCAACATTATTGATTCTTCCTGCGCTGTTACTCCCTTGATCGCCAACAGAAGAAGTAATGATGTTATTCATAATATTGAGTTGTTTGTGCATATCTTGATAATTTTCTTGAGCACTTATTCCTAATGTTATGAAGGCACAACTTATAGTTGTTAGTGCGATAGTTAATTTTGTCATTGTTCTACTCCTCGGTGGCCCAGTTTGCTGGATTAACTTGATAACCTAAATTGTCAGGTTGATTACTTTTGTTACCGCTTTGATAAGATTGTCGATCAATCTTTCTTTCAAGCTGCTGATACTTAATTTTTTGATTTAAACTTTCATCTTTACGCTGGCTGTTATAGTAGGTAATAAAGTCATTCATATCCTCTTTACGCTCTTGTCTTGCAGCTCCAATAACATAGGTAGCTAACTGTAAATTGCTTTCTTGTTGTTTATTGGTAAAGTCTGTAGCGTAATTAGCAAGTACAACTTGTTGCTCAGCAGCAAATTCTCTTAACCTTAAATCAACCAGTTTTGACACTTCTTCTGCTTGCTTTGTCGCTGGATTACCTGCAAAACTTAACATCATACCTTCAGGTTGAAAGACCAACTCCACTTTAAACAACACTAAAGCGACGGCGAATAATGAAAATGCCATAGATATTGCCGGTAAACCTCTCCACTGCCACCATGGCTCTTTATCTGAGGTAAAAGCTTCGCCCCTATCCCAATGGGGGACTTTTTCATCAGTTTCCATGTTTGCTTGATGCTTCACTGTTTTAGCTACGGCTAATCTTTGTTGCCAATGTTTATCGTGTATTTCGCTTTTTAATGGGTCGGTAATATGACTTGATTGGTCTGATTGCTCAAGCCAGTTTAAAAATGCTTGTTCATCTTTAGATTTGTTGTGATCAGACATGACTAACCTCCAAATGATCTTTTAATTTATCTAATGCGCTATACAGTCGCGATTTTGCCGTATTGGTTGATATACCTAGCTGATGAGCAATATCATCAAAGGTACACTGTTGAAAAAATTTTAGCTCAACCACTAACTTTTGATTCACAGGTAATAACTGTATTGCTTTATGTAATGCACTAGTTTGTTGCCCTGAAAACAATTGTTGCTCAGGACATGCGTTCTGAGTTTCATCTTCTTGCTCAGGAACATCATCTAATGATTGCATCGGTTTTTTTCGGCGATAATATTCAATGCACCGATAATGCGCTATTCTAAAAAGCCAACTTTTAAACGCACTCTCAGCACGAAAAGAAGCTAAACCTCTAAAAACCGCCATAAAGATATCTTGCATTAAATCAAAAGCGTCATCCGGATTACTCACCATACGTAAACAATAATTATAAATATTTTTTTCGTAACGCTTAACGAGTGCAATCCATGCCGATTTTTTACCCTTTAGTGCTTGTTTGATGAGGGTTTCATCACTACGTTCAAACACATATCACCTGATAATTTCTATTCATAATAGTTTCTTTTAACTTAGTTATTCATAATGTAGAGGCTCGAGAGGAAATAGTTTGAATTTATTTCAAAAATTTTTAAAAAATATATAAAGCAATGGTTATCTACCGCCGTTTAGCTTACTCACTTTAAAAGAAAGTTTAAATAAGGTAGAGTTGCCAAAGTTCGATTAACGTTAAAATAAATAGGAATTGTATTATGGCTCAAGCTAGTGCCCGTCATCTGTTAGTAGATACAGAAGAACAATGTTTAGATTTAAAAGCTCAAATTGAAGCTGGAGCTGATTTTGCCGAAGTTGCGAAAGAACATTCAAATTGTCCATCAAAAGCGCAAGGTGGAGATTTAGGTTCATTTGGCCCAGGTCAAATGGTGCCAGAGTTTGATAAAGTTGTTTTTTCTGCTGAGTTAAATACTGTGCAAGGTCCTGTGCAAACACAGTTTGGTTACCACTTATTAGAAGTTACCGAGCGTAGTTAACACCTCTTAGCTCAAACAAAAAAAGCTGCAAGGTAACTTGTAGCTTTTTTATTGCTTGAAACTAAATGTTAAGTGAGTATTTAATTACTCACTTAATGTTCAAACCTACATAAACATACCTTTCATCATCCAGAAGAAGACAATAGAAAGTCCAGCACCAACAGGTAAAGTGATCACCCAAGAAACCACAATGTTTCTAACAACACCTAAGTTAATAGCTGCAATACCGCGTGCCATTCCTACACCTAAAACAGCACCCACTAATGTTTGTGTCGTAGATATTGGTAAACCGGCACCTGAAGCGATAACCACTGTACAAGCTGCAGCAAGTTCTGCGGCAAAGCCACGACTTGGCGTTAAATGAGTGATACCTTGACCAATCGTTGCGATAACTTTATGACCAAACAATGCTAAACCAGCCACAATACCAAATCCACCTAGTGGTAAAATCCACCATGCAATCGCTGACTTAGAGGCTATTTGACCACCGTTATCAACAATACTAGCAACAGCAGCTAATGGACCAATAGCATTTGCCACATCATTAGAGCCATGAGCGAACGCCATACAACAAGCAGTTACAATCATTAATATGGCAAATACTTTTTCTACATTGGCATAATGTGTGGTTTTCGCTGCTGTTTCATCAAACTTTATTCGGCTAATAAATATTTTACCAATAATAGAAACAATGACTGCCACTATAGCTGCGTATATAAAGTCGTTAGGAGAATCAATATGAAGGTTTAAGTGTTTTAAACCTTTTTTGATAGTCACTAGTGCCAATACAAAGCCAGCAAGGAACATATATAATGGTACCCAACGTTTTGCTTGTTCTAACGGCTTTTCGGTATCAAAAATAAGCTTTTGCGCGCTATTAAAAATTAAAAAGGCTATAACACCAGAAATTAAAGGAGTTATTATCCAACTGCCGACTATGCCACCCACTTTACTCCATGTAACAGCATCAACACTAACCCCCATTGCCGCAAAACCAACGATTGCACCAACAATAGAATGAGTAGTTGATACAGGCCAACCAAGTGCCGAGGCGATTAATAACCAGGTTGCTGCAGCAAACAAAGAAGAAATCATACCAAAAACGAGTAATTCGGGTGCATCTATAAAGAAGCTGGCATCTATAATGCCTTTTCGAATGGTTGAGGTAACTTCACCACCGGCTAAGTAAGCGCCAGCAAATTCAAATACCATTGCGATAATAATCGCTTGTTTAATGGTTAGCGCTTTCGAGCCAACCGATGTACCCATGGCATTAGCAACATCGTTTGCACCGATGCCCCATGCCATAAAAAAACCAACAACCGCTGCAATAATGACTAAAGTAGAGCCACTTGAGAGTAATATATCCATCAGTTCGACCCTATTTTCTAGCTAATAAAATTTCTAAACGGGCACCTACACGTTCAGCTAAGTCAGCAAGTTCGCCAACCCAATCTATAATTTGATATAAAAACATGACATCAACAGGTTTTAAATCATCTTCAATGGCAAGCAAATCTTTGCGAAGATTTATTTGCATACCGTCCGTGTCATTTTCAATGACATCAAGTTGATTTATCATATTTTCAACTAAACCTACTTCACGGCCTTTAAAGCCCGTTTCTAGTAAACCATCTAATTCATTAATCGCTTCAGCTGCTTTTTCAGTTGCATCTATACAACGTGTTAAATACGCAATAAATTGCTCTTGTAAGCTAACTGGGATTTCTAGTTTTCGACCTAATACACGCCCAGCAATATCTTTAGCACGATTAGCGATTTTATCTTGTTGAGACAACAATTCGAGCAAATCGGCACGATCAACAGGCATAAATAAACCACCTGGCAACTCTAAACGTAATTTACGTTTAAGGGTGTCAGCATCGTTTTCTAGTTTTGAAATCTTTTTCCGCACTTTAGTTGCAGTTGACCAGTCATTTTCAACACAAGCGGCAAAAAATGGGATAAGTTGGTTAGTACATTTAATTACTAATCTAATATGTTTTTCTAAAGGTTTTATAGGTGACTTTGCAAATACACCTAATATGGAATTACTAGCCATAATTTATTTCCAGGGAGAACGAATCTCTTTATTGTTATTCGCCGCGGATAATAAAGCATTTGAAGTGATTTTCAAGCCCTTTAGTCATTATCCGAAACAGTGTTAAGTCCGTTTGTAGATATATAGCTAATTTAATTAGCAATATAAAGACATAGCCAAATCGAGGCTAACATTTTATTGAGTATAACCGCCTTTTCAATCCTGCCAAGTGGTTTTTTTAGTTACCCTGTAGTTATATATTTTTCACATCTTCTGAAGTCGTATGACGCACAACTTTGCCTTTAACAAAATAAATAATGTATTCACAAATATTTTGGCAACGATCGCCAATACGCTCTAAGGCGCGAGCAGACCAAATTACACTCATGATTTGTGGAATAGAGCGAGGATCTTCCATCATATAAGTCATTAACTGACGTATTAATGCCTCGTACTCGCGATCAATTTTTCCATCGGAAGCGTGAATTTTTACCGCTGCATCAATGTCCATTCGAGTAAATGCATCTAAAGTCGCTTGTAAAAACTCTAAAACTCTTCTGCCTAAATTATCTAAACTTACTAAAAGATCTTTTTGCTGCGAGGTTAAGTCTTCTAAAGCTACTTTGGCAATTTTTTGCGCTTCATCCCCAATACGTTCAAGATCAGCAATTGTTTTTACAATCGCCATTATTAAACGTAAATCACCAGCTGCAGGTTGGCGCTTAGCAATAATGCGAGTACATTCATCATCAATATTTATTTCTAAATTATTGATTTGGTCATCGTTTTTTAATACATTTTTTGCAAGATCGTGATTTGAATCTACAACGGATGTTAATGAGTCACTTAATTGTTTTTCAACTAAGCCTCCCATGTGCATCACTAAGTTAAGCATTCTTTCCAAATCTTCATTAAATTGCCCTGAAATATGGCGACCTAAATTTAAACTATTCATAATTTATTAATCCTAAACTTTTCAGTTTTAGCCGTAACGACCCGTAATGTAATCTTCTGTTTTCTTTTTAGCTGGAGTAGTGAACAAAGTGTTGGTGTCGCTGTATTCTATTAAGTCGCCCATATACATAAATGCAGTTTGATCCGACACTCGTGCCGCTTGTTGCATATTATGAGTAACGATTACCACGGTAAATTGTTTTTTAAGGTCGTTAATTAACTCTTCTATCGTTAATGTAGAAATAGGATCGAGTGCAGATGTTGGTTCATCAAGTAGCAATACCTCTGGCTCAATCGCAATCGCTCTTGCAATAACTAAACGTTGTTGTTGCCCTCCTGATAAGCCTAACGCACTTTCATGTAATCTATCTTTCACTTCATCCCAAAGTGCCGCACTTCTTAAAGAGCTTTCTACAATATCATCAAGGTTACGACGACTCGTTTCACCTGCAATACGAACACCATAAACAACATTTTCATATATCGACTTAGGAAATGGATTTGGTCGCTGAAATACCATGCCAACTTTGCGCCTTAACGCAGCAACATCAACATGTCGATCATAAATATTTTCGCCATGTAAATTTATTTCGCCAGTAATTTTACAAATGTCGACTAAGTCATTCATTCGGTTGATACAACGCAGTAACGTTGATTTACCACAACCACTAGGCCCAATAAATGCGGTTACCTGCCCTTTAGGGATAGACATAGTAATATCTTGCAAAGCTTGTTTATTACCATAATGAAGGTTTAATCCTTTAATATCTAAGGCGACTTGCTCTGGTGTCATATTCGACAAGTCTATTTTATTAGGACTGTCTGCTAGGGCATTTGGAGTAACTGTAATCATATTTAACTCTTATTTATCAATCTGTTGAAAATGTTAATAACTAATCAATTCTAAAATATCAGCGCTATAATTAGTGCTCTAACATTTTGTATTTTTCTCGTAATTTGTTTCGTATTGAAACGGCCGTCATATTTAATGCAACAATAATGGTGATCAATAAAAAGGCGGTTGCATAAACTAATGGTCTTGCAGCTTCTACATTTGGGCTTTGAAAGCCAACATCATAAATATGAAAACCTAAGTGCATAAACTTGCGGTCTAAATGCAAGAATGGAAAGTTACCATCAAGTGGTAAGTTAGGCGCCATTTTAACAACACCTACTAACATTAATGGCGCAACTTCACCTGCCGCTCTGGCGATTGCTAAAATAATGCCTGTCATAATAGCAGGGCTAGCAATAGGTAATATAATACGCCATAAAGTTTCAGCTTTAGTCGCGCCTAATGCCAAACTGCCATGACGCATTGCTGAAGGTATTCTAGACAACCCCTCTTCTGTTGACACAATAACAACAGGTAAGGTTAAAATCGCTAAGGTTATCGCTGACCACATAACACCTGGGGTACCAAAAGTTGGACTTGGTAGTGTTTCAGCGTAAAAAAGTTGATCCAAACTTCCTCCCACCATATAAACAAAAAAGCCTAACCCAAAGACACCGTAAACAATTGAGGGGACACCTGCTAAATTAATTACCGCAATGCGCAGTAACTTAGTAAAAGCATTGTTCCCTGCATATTCATGTAAATAAATAGCCGCTATCACGCCAAAAGGTGAAACGATAACCGTCATTAATAGCACCATTAATACTGTGCCAAATATAGCAGGAAACACGCCTCCTTCGGTATTCGCTTCTCGAGGGTCATCAACAATAAAGCCAGCTATTTGACTAAAAAATAGTGCAACTTTATCGAGCAGGGTTAAACGGTTATTGAAGGTAATAGCTAAAATATCTTCAAAATTTATCGTGACAACTTCTCCACCCATTGCACGAACAGTTAATTGATCACGCGCTATTTTTTGGCGTAGCGCCATTAGCTTATCTTCTAAAAGCATATATTCAGCCTTTAGTGAACTAATGTCGTTGGCGATACTTTTAGTTAAGCTTGGTGTTAACGTACCATCAAGCTTATGCTTTCGCTCTTTCAAGCGTAAACGCTCTAATTGGTAGTTAATAGCGCCTATATCTGTTTTTTGTAAACTATCAATTTGTGTTTGAAAGTCTTCAACACGCTCAAGTAACTTAGGAAGCTCGGTTAATTCGACTTCTTTGCCATCAAGCATTAATGTTTGTATAACACCATAAAAATTACCATTCGATCGGCGCTCAATAACCGCTAAGTTTTCAGGCGTAGTTTGTTCGGTAATTTGCGGTACCAGTAACCAACGAAAATCTAGACTCACGAGTTCACGATTACCTGTTTTTACTAATAAACGCTCAACTGTTTCTATGGCTGGATCTAGGGTAATGCCTGTATGTGCTAATTGTTGTACTGGTATGCGTTCTCGATCATATATTTCTCCAATAACAACTGAACGTGAGCCTTGCTCGTCTAATAGATTAAATTGAACCAAATCTGCCGGCCAAAAATAGGACAGACCACGTGAAGCAATTAACCACAACAAACCCAGTACAGAAATTAAGCTGATACTAACACCACCAGCTGACAGCCATATCCAAGGTGAACCAGATTTAAACCAATTATTCATAAAATTATCTCTATAATTTTTTTATTTTTTACATTTCAAACAACATTAATAACGTCAAGAATCACTTATTCATTCTTATCATTTCGTTACATGGAACTATATTTAGCCCTTAAATGCTGACGTATAAATTCAGCTAAGGTGTTAAATACAAAAGTAAATACAAACAATACAAAGGCGGCTAAGAATAAAATTCTATAATGCGAACTGCCTACCTCAGACTCTGGCATTTCAACGGCAATATTTGCCGCTAAAGTACGCATACCTTGGAAGATACTCCAATCAAGTATTGGGGTATTACCTGTAGCCATTAATACAATCATGGTTTCGCCTACTGCTCGACCTAATCCCATCATTACTGCCGAGAATATTCCAGGACTTGCCGTTAACAACACAACTTTGACCAATGTTTGCCACTGAGTTGCCCCTAAAGCGAGCGAACCACTGGTTAAATGCCCCGGCACACTAAATATCGCATCTTCCGCCATTGAAAAAATGGTAGGAATAACAGCAAAGCCCATGGCTATACCGACAACTAGCGCATTACGTTGGTCAAAATTAATATTTAAATCGTTAGTAATAAACTGTCTAACATCGCCACCAAAAAAGTAAGTTTCTAACAAAGGAGATAAGGCAAAAGCGCTATATGCTGCAAGTAGCATAACTGGTATTAAAATGACTGGCGCCCAAGTTTCAGCTATCTTACTTTTCAGCTCCCTTGGCATTTTGTGCCAAATTAGAGCAGTTATCATGGTTGAAAGCGGGAGAAAAATGAGCAGAAGCGCTACTGCAGGCAAATAATTTTCAATAATAGGCGCTAACCAAAGCCCTGCTAAAAACCCTAAAATAACCGTAGGTAGTGCTTCCATCATCTCAATAGTAGGTTTTACTTTTTTTCGCAAAGCTGGAGTCATAAAGTAAGCTGTATAAATAGCAGCAGTCAGGGCAATAGGCACAGCAAACAGCATGGCATACAAAGCAGCCTTCATGGTGCCAAAGGTAATGGGGACTAGTGAAAATTTCCCTTCAAAATCATCTGTTCCAGACGTTGATTGCCAAATATATTCAGGTTCAGGGTATCCTTCGTACCACACTTCTTGCCAAAGTGCTTGCCAAGTCACTTCTGGGTGCTCATTTTCAACGGCAAATACTTGCAAGCTAAAATTCGTATTATTGTCTTGAGTATTTTCAGGAGAAATTAGCACTAAACCATCTGCTCGAGGCGCAATAGAAAAGGCTTTAGGTTTAGCGTTGATAAGGTTTCCGCGCCATAAATCTGCATGGCTTGTTGTATAAAACAAGCCGACTTCACCAGAAGGCGTTAAAGTATAAAAACTCTTACGAAATTGTTCTGTATAAATATGGGTGATCGCTTCAGTTTTACTTGCAGTAAACGTACGCGCTTGAGTAAATTTTCGTCCATTTTCAGTCGAAACTTCAAACCACTGGCTCACCTGCCCAGCACTTGTCCCAATTAACAATGAAGATCCGCCTGAGAGTAGCGACATTGAGCTAATGGCTTCATTGTTTGTAAGGTTAGGAATAATTTGGCTTTTTAACTCAACACTGTATTCATCATCTAATAAAAATACTGAAACCTGATTATTATTTCTAACAAAAGCCATATCCATATCAGGTGTAATTAAGATATCGTCAACACTGGATATTGAAAGATCAATTTCTTGGTAAATTGCTTCATACTCTGTGTCGTAACTAAAGTCATCTTCAGCAATTAATGTGGTCTTAATTAAACGAGAGTCTTGGGTAAACGCAACAAAAATAGCTTTTTCATCATTCATTCTAAATGCAAGTTTATCAATACGTTGCTCTTGCTCATCAATAACAATTAAGTCTTCACCTAACGGGTAAGACACTGCAGGGATAATCTCGCGATCATTATCGTGATAGCTTGCAGTAAAGGTAGGACGAATAAGCTGAGCGGTTCCGCTTTCTGTTAGCAGAAGTTGATGATCAACACCTGAGCTAATGACCTGAGATAATGCTTCCTGATCTGATAGTAGTTGAACAGATAATTTAGGCGTCGATGTAAAATACTCACCTTTAGAGTGGTTTTCTTCTTTAGTATCAACTGACACATTGCTTTTTAACGGATAAAAATCAATGACACTTTCTTGATTAATAACAAAAGCTAATTCTTTAAGCTCATCAATACCGGTTGATAATACGGGACTTGGTGAGTCAATTTTTACCTTAGTTATTGGTTCTATACTTGCTGAATCAAAGACCGGTTTAATGACATAAAGCAAGTACATAAAAATAAGGACAAGCGTAAATAAAACACTTATGCCACCTAACGTAATTAACCATTGTGCTAATGAATTTTTAAGCTGACGGATGCCTGCTGATTTAGTTGCTAGTGCCACGCAAAAGCCCTTTCATGATAAATTAAAAATAACAATGAAAAGTATAAGGCAGTTGTATGACAGTTTTGTGACAGCAGTTCGAAAATGTAATTAAAACTGCAATGAATACCAAAAATACGATGAAAGTTTGTTTCTCGGATAATCCACCAGGTTTCATTTCATTAGATACCATGATGCCAGAAGTAGACGGTTTAGCTTTATATAAAGAACTCAAATAAAACGTAATAACACATAATATGAGCTCGATTGAGGCTGAATTTATGAATAGTGTTGAACACATAAACTATCCAAATTATGAGTTAAATATTGCGACTTTTGATGTATACCTTGCCTTTTAAATTATTAACGAGCTACAAGCCAAGTTATATTTTCACAGTAGTGAAGAATTCGGGACAACTTTTACATTAAACTGCCTTTCCCCCCCTGCAAGAAAGCATTAACTCCTCTTCATTAAATATAAGACATTAAGATCAAAAAAGCCTGAATAACAAGTTATTCAGGCTTTTTATACATCTTGCATTAAGCAAAACTAACTAAAGATAATAAATTATCTTTTTGCCAATTTCTCTTTAATACGTGCAGAACGACCAGAGCGCTCGCGCAAGTAGTAAAGTTTCGCTTGACGTACATCACCGCGACGCTTGACTTCAATAGAGTCAACAACTGGGCTATGTGTCTGGAATACACGCTCAACACCAACACCGCTCGAAATTTTACGAACAGTGAAAGCAGAATGTAAGCCACGGTTTTTAACAGCAATAACAACACCTTCAAACGCCTGTAAACGTTCTTTATCGCCTTCTTTTACTTTAACTTGAACTACAACAGTATCGCCTGGAGCGAAATCTGGTAAGTCAGTTTTTAATTGCTCTTGATTGAGCATGTCAATAATTTTACTCATAATACCTTCTTCCTAGTATTCACTGTCATCAGCAAGTTTGTACTTTTTACCACTTTTAATGGTATCTAGCATTGCTTCCTGCTCCGCAGTCAGAGCTAGGTTAGTTAATAATTCTGGTCGTCTAGTCCATGTTCGTTCTAAAGACTTAAATTGACGCCACTGCCTTATATGTTCATGATTACCACTTAGTAGCACTTTAGGAACTGATTTTTCTTCTTCAGAAGAAGCATCAAATATCTCTGGCCTAGTGTAATGAGGGCAATCCAATAAACCATTAGAAAACGAATCTTCTTCGGCTGATTGTTTATGTCCTAACACACCTGGCACAAATCGCGCTACAGCATCAATTACATTCATCGCAGGTAGTTCCCCACCGCTTAAAACATAATCACCAACCGACCATTCTTCATCAATATCTGATTCAATAAGTCGCTCGTCAATGCCTTCATATCTACCAGCAATAAATACTAGTTGATCATTTTGTGCTAATTCACGTACACCGGCTTGGTCCAATTTTCGTCCTTGAGGAGACAAATATATAACCTTCACTTTCCCACCTCCATTTAGAGAAGCATTCGCTTGAGCCGCTTTACGCGCTTTAGCAATTGCATCTCGTAATGGCTGCACCATCATCAACATTCCTGGACCACCGCCATAAGGACGATCATCAACAGTTCTATGCCGATCATGGGTAAAGTCTCTCGGGTTCCACTTATGAAACTCAATTAACCCATTACGGATCGCTCGGCCTGTCACCCCATATTCGGTAATAGCATCAAACATTTCGGGAAAAAGGCTTATTACCCCAATCCAAAGTTTGCATGATTTATCGCTAGTCACGAATTAAAAACCTGGGTCCCAGTCAACACAAATTTGTTTAGTGTTTGCATCCACCGAAATAATCACTTGTTCAAAAAGGTAAGGGATTAACCGCTCTTTTTTACTAAAGCCATCATTCGGATTCGCTTTTACAACTAGTATATCGTTAGCGCCAGTTTCCATCATTTCAGAAACCGAACCAAGGTCGTAACCTTTTGTCGTAACAACGTTCATGCCAATCAAATCGCGCCAATAAAATTCCCCTTCGGGTAATTTAGGTAACACGGTTTCGTTAACTAAAATTTCAGAACCAACCAATGCTTGAGCACGATCGCGATCATCTAAACCAGCAACTTTAACAATTAAACCTTTGTTATGCTTACGCCAATCGGTAATTTCTACTAATTGTGTTTTATTTCCTAATTTTAAAGACCAAGGAAAATAGTCTAATATTGCGTCAGTTTCATCAGTAAATGAATGAACTTTTAACCACCCTTTGACTCCATAAACAGCGCCTATTTTGCCTAAGATGATCTTCTTTTCTTCGCTCACCGAATACTCCTTCTACAACTACTAAGCTATTAAGCCGCTACTTGAGCGTCTTTAACTAACTTAGCCACACGATCAGATACAGTTGCACCTTGACCAACCCAATGGGTTATACGGTCTAGATCTAAGCGTAATTTCTCTGCTTGACCTTGTGCTGTTGGGTTGAAGAAACCAACTCTTTCGATGAAACGACCATCGCGAGAGTTACGGCTATCTGCAACAACAACCTGATAGAATGGACGCTTCTTTGCGCCGCCACGAGCTAAACGAATGGTAACCATATCGCCCTCTATTTAATTAATTGTTAAACGGATTTTCCAGACACTTCCATCACCGCAGTGACAGAAAAGCCCGCGTATTTTACGCTTTTATTAATAAATAGCAAGCAATACCTCGAACCACTATTTTAAATTGCCACGGAGTTTCTTTTAATAATAAATAAACAGCCTTTTTTCCTTCAAACAGCACAAGTTAACGATACTTTATTTATTGCGTTAAATAGTCAATACTGAGAGAAAAGAGCAATAAATATGAATAAAATTCAAATAAATCCTAATATAGATTTAGAAAGTTGCCGTGATAAGTATTTAAAGGATGGGCGAGTTAGAATTGCTAATTTTTTTACAGACAACACTGCTGAGTATTTACTAGATTTAATCATTAAGCATGAAATATGGTATTTTGCTTATAATAACAACGATCAATATTATGAAAGTACTGTAGAAGATGTACGTGCTTTGCCAGAAAAAACTTATAACCAGTTTATGGGTAATATAGAGGCTCGGGCAAGTAACAATTTTCAATATGCATTCAATCAATATTATATTAGTCAAGCTATCGCATATAAAGAAAACATCGGGAGCCCAATACATAGTGTTGATGCTTATTTTAACAGCGATACTTTACTTGCATTGATGAAAAAAATCACTCTTGATGAAGATATTGTTAAAGCAGACTCTTATATTTCCTCATTCCAAAACCGTCATTTTTTAACTTCTCATGATGATAATCATCAAAAGCACAACCGATCGGCTGCTTTTACTTTAGGTATGACTAAACAGTGGAATAAAAACTGGGGAGGCTACCTAGCATTTTATGATGCACTCGATAATATTAAAGAAGCGTTTATGCCTAGTTTTAATACCTTAATTTTATTTAGTGTTCCTCAAGAACATGCCGTTCAACAGGTAACTTCTTTCGCCCAAAAAGACAGATTAAGCTATTTAGGCTGGTTACTTAGGTAATACGCCACAACCTTGTAAGCACGATAGTCCATCTACAGTATTTTTTGAACGCCATAATGACAACGCTGTCATTTTTATGTTAGCATATCTAAAACATAATAAACTTAACTAATAAATGTGCTCTCAATTGGTCATTCTAGTGTCATCTATAAAATGATATTAAAATGTTTTTACAGTTGAAGCTGCTTTTCCAGGGGTTATCTAGATGAAAGTTGTAATATTAAAAGATGCTATTGAAGTAGCAAAATATGGCGCTAATATTTTTGTTAAACAAATAAATAAAAAGCCTGACTCTGTTTTAGGTTTAGCTACAGGTTCTACTCCAGTTGCTATGTATGATGAACTTATTGCCAGTTATCAACGTAAAGAAGTTACATTTACAGATGTTGTTAGTTTTAATTTAGATGAATACTTAGGCTTATCGAGTGATCATGTACAAAGCTATCGCCACTTTATGAATGATAAGCTCTTTAATCATGTGGATATCGACAAAGCAAACACTGCAGTTCCTCCTGGTAACGCCAAAAACCCTATTGAAGCATGTCAACAATACGAAGACGATATTATTGCCAGCGGAGGGATCGATATTCAGTTATTAGGTATCGGCCGCAATGGTCATATTGGTTTTAACGAACCATCATCTTCTTTAGGGTCAAGAACTCGCGTTAAAACCTTAACTCAAGAAACTATTGACGACAACGCACGTTTTTTTGATGAAGACGAGTACCAACCTCATTTGTCAATCACGATGGGGATCGGCACTATCTTAGAATCAAAACAAGTCGTATTACTTGCTACCGGTGAAAATAAAGCACAAGCCATAGTTGATACAGTGCAAGGTTATATTACGGCAGAGTGCCCTGTTTCGGCATTACAGTTCCACCCTAATACCGTTATTATCGTTGATGAAGCCGCAGCTTCATTATTAAAAAACAAAGACTTTTTTAGACATATCGAGATTGAAAATCAAAAACTTGAAAAGAGTTTAGGATTTTAAAGTCCCAGCAGTATATAACGATAATAAAAAAAGCGCTTACCGCGCTTTTTTAATGTCTATTGATTAACTAGTATTTGCCTAGCGACCGAACATACCTCCACCCGGTGGCATACCTCCGCCTGGTGGCATCATACCCTGCATGCTACGCATCATTTTCTTCATTCCGCCTTTACCTGACATTTTTTTCATCATTTTTTGCATTTGAGAAAATTGCTTCAATAACTTATTCACATCTTGAATTTGCGTGCCTGAGCCAGCAGCGATACGACGTTTACGCGAACCTTTAATCACATCAGGACGCTGACGTTCGCCTGGTGTCATTGAATTAATTATAGCTTCCATTTGAATGGTAATTTTATCATCCATTTGGTCTTTAATCTTATCAGACATGTTGCCCATACCAGGCAATTTATTCATCATGCCCATCATACCGCCCATACTTTTCATTTGAACGAGTTGATCACGAAAATCTTCTAAATCAAAGCCTTTTCCGCCTTTTACTTTAGCGGCAAGTTTAGCTGCTTGCTTCTTATCAACCTTTTGCTCTACTTCTTCGATAAGTGATAAAACATCCCCCATACCTAAAATGCGTGAGGCTATACGCTCTGGGTGAAAAGCTTCTAAAGCATCCGTTTTTTCGCCAACCCCCATAAACTTAATCGGCTTACCAGTAATATGACGAATAGATAAAGCCGCACCACCACGGGCATCACCATCGGTTTTCGTTAAGATAACGCCAGTTAATGGTAAAGCTTCATCAAAGGCTTTAGCAGTATTTGCCGCATCTTGGCCTGTCATTGCATCAACGGTAAACAACGTTTCAATAGGGTTAATTGCCGCATGAAGATCTTTGATTTCATCCATCATGCTTTCATCTACATGCAAACGACCAGCAGTATCAACAATTAATACATCAAAAAATTGCTTTTTAGCATAATCAATTGCTGCATTAGCAATATCAATAGGCTTTTGATCTATATTACTTTCAAAAAATTCAACTTTAACTTCAGTAGCTAATGTTTGCAGCTGTTTAATCGCAGCCGGTCGATAAATATCAACACTAACCACTAATACCTTTTTCTTTTCACGCTCAGTTAAATACTTACCAAGTTTTGCAACAGAGGTTGTTTTACCTGCCCCTTGTAAGCCCGCCATTAATACAATTGCAGGAGGCGTCGCCTTTAAATCTAAGCCTTCGTTATGCTCCCCCATCGCACTTTCAAGCTCTGACTGAACAATTTTTACAAACACTTGACCTGGCGTTAAACTTTTTGAAACATCACTACCAAGTGCCCGCTCTTTAACTTTACCAATAAAGTCACGAATAACAGGTAAAGCGACATCAGCCTCAAGCAATGCCATACGCACTTCACGCAAGGTATCTTTTATATTGTCTTCGGTTAAACGGCCTCGGCCACTGATATTCTTGAGCGATTTAGTTAAACGATCGGATAAGTTCTCAAACATGAAATACTCTAAAAGCAAAAATATGGAAAATTTGTTCTATTATAACGTCCATAGCAATAAGCGAAAGCATAAAATATCAACAAAGCGATATATTAAAATTTTAATCCATCGTTTCTTATCAAAATTATGCCACTAGTGCGAAGAAATCTTTAATATAAACACTGAATTTGTTAGGCTTACCCTATAGATTGCCTCTTTTATAATCGAGTAGTTTAATGAGTAAGTTTTGGGAATTAATCAATAATTTTGTCGAATTAAGTGCGGAAGCAAGTCCGTGGTTATTACTTGGCTTATTAATCGCGGGGTTAATGAAAGCTTGGGTGCCAACAAAAATATTAAGCAAACATTTAGGTGGCGGCTATAAAAGCATACTCAAAGCGTCTTTTATCGGAGCACCTTTACCCTTGTGTTCATGCGGTGTAATTCCCGTAGCAACCGAGTTAAGAAGAAGTGGCGCATCAAAATCAGCAACCTCTGCTTTTTTAGTAGCAACACCAGAAACAGGGGTTGATTCAGTTTCTGTTTCCTACGCAATGCTAGGCCCTATTATGGCCGTTTACCGCCCTGTTACCGCCTTAATGTCAGCAATTATTACCGGGCTACTAGTGGCGACAATTAAAGAAGATGAGACAGAAAAATCCCCAACTGTAACGCCATCAACTAGCTGTTGTAGTTCATCAACGCCTAAAGAAGAAATGAAAGCTGTTGAAAAAACTACCTGTTGCGCTAGCACAAAATCAGCCCCACTCACGGAATCTCCTTTACGTAAAACATTACATGGAGTGAAGTACGCTGCAACCCAATTAATTGATGATATTATTGTTTGGTTAGCAATAGGATTAATTTTTGCAACTTTAATAAAAACGTTTTTACCTACTGAGTTTTTATTAAGTTATGGCAGTGGTTTAGGCGCCATGTTAGTTATGATTGTAATTTCAATTCCTATGTATATTTGTGCCACGGCATCAACTCCTATCGCGGCTGGGTTTATTTTAGCCGGGCTATCCCCTGGTACCGCACTAGTTTTTATGATGGCAGGCCCTGCAACAAATATCTCCACGTTAGGAGTTATAAAAAATGAAATGGGCTCAAAGGTATTGATGCATTATTTAATCGGAATTTCCGTTTGTGCTATTGCTTTTGGCAGCTTACTTGATTTTGGTCTTAATTTTTATGACATTAATATTTCAGAGCAAATGCAGCATAGTCATGCAATATTGCCATATTGGTTTAATCTGTCATGCGCAATACTTATTGCATTATTAGCAATAAAACCGTTAAGAAAAATTTTTATCAAGTAAACTGGCTTAAACAATAGCGCTAAATGATAAATAGTTAATTTTAATCATGGAGTTGCTTTAGCAGTCTGTTAGAATCAAGTCGTTGCATTTTAGTGTTGGAGCACTTAGTGGATTTATTAGTTTTAGGATCAAGTATTGCGTTTATTGGTTATGTACTTGCAGCAATTACCTTAGTATCAAAATTATTTCACCCTAAGGGGCCAAATATACTATTAGTACTGACCTTAGGCTGTATTGCAATTGTTGCCCATACTTTAACTAACGGACAATATTTATTTCAACAAGCAGAAGTTAACTTTAGCTTACCTAATGTTATCTCTTTAGTTAGTTTGATCATAACCTTGTGTGTAACAGCAGCTGCGCTTAAATATAAAGTCAATTTATTATTACCTGTTGTTTATGGTTTCGCAGGTTTGTGGCAATTATTAATGATTTTTATTCCGCCTGTTGCACAAATTCCACTGAGCGCAGAAAAGCTGTTTTTAATCACACATATCACCTTAGCGTTAATTGCTTATTGTGTACTGGTTATTGCCACCTTATATGCCTTTCAAGTTGTCTATATAAATTATAAATTAAAAAGAAAAAACCTAACGGCGGTCAGTCATTTACCGCCTTTGATGCAGGTAGAGAATCAGCTATTCTTAATTTTAAATATTGGAACCTTGTGCTTACTAATCAGTGAATTTAGTGGTTTTATTTTTCTTGATGATTTCTTGTCAAAAGAAAGAGCTCACAAAACTGTGTTATCGTTGATTTCACTATTTATTTATATCATTATTTTATGGGGCCACTTTAAACAAGGGTGGCGAGGCCATAGAGTATTATTATTAACTGTTATTGCAACATCACTGCTTACTTTGTCATATTTTGGCAGTCGATTTGTAAAAGAGTTTCTCTTATAAACATTTATAAGGTATAAAGTCTCTTGGCTAATACTTAATGATTATTTTTTAAGCACTAGTCTTTTTTTCATAACTTAGGATCCCCTATTGGATAACATATCAACCGAAATGCTGTTTGGCTTACTTGCCTTACTTATTTTCATCTCAGCCTACTTTTCAGGCTCAGAAACCGGCCTAATGTCACTAAACCGTTATAGGTTACGGCACTTAGAAAACAAAAATCATAAAGGCGCTAGAAGAGTTGCAAAGCTACTGGCACGTCCAGATCGGCTTATTGGCCTTATTCTCATTGGTAACAACTTAGTTAATATTGCCGCTTCAGCGATAGCTACCATTATTGGTTTACGCTTATTTGGCGATATGGGTGTGCTTATTGCCACTATCGCTTTGACCTTGGTCATTCTAATTTTTGCAGAAGTTACGCCAAAAACGTTAGCCGCTTTACACCCTGAAAAAGTTGCTTTTCCAAGCTCTATCATTTTAAAAGTGTTGCTTAAAATACTTTTTCCTTTTGTAGTCGCAATTAATTGGATCACAAATGGCATACTAATGCTAATTGGTATCAATGCTGAACAACGAGAACAACACGGCTTAAGCAGTGAAGAATTACGGACTGTGGTTAATGAAGCAGGTGCATTACTTCCTGAGCGTGATCAAGACATGCTAGTAAGTATTTTAGATCTCGAAAATGTATCTGTGGAAGATATTATGATCCCACGCAGCGAACTAGTAGGTATAGATGTAAATAATGAATGGAAAAAAATACAGAAGCAATTAACACAATCAACCCATACTCGTATTTTACTGTATCGAGATAACATTGATGATGTTGTAGGTTATATACACGTTAAAGATGCTTTAAAGCTGGTCTCTAAAAAGCAATTTACCAAGGCGACCTTGTTAAGAGCGGTACGCGAATTGTACTTTATTCCAGAAGGCACACCACTTAATGTTCAGTTACTTAAATTTCAAGACGCAAAAGAACGTATTGGCTTAGTAGTTGATGAATATGGTGATATACAGGGTTTAGTTACTTTAGAAGATATCCTAGAAGAAATTGTTGGCGACTTCACTACCACCATGGCACCTAAACCTTGTGAAGAAGTCCACTTGCAACCTGATGGCAGTTATTTAGTCGATGGAAGCGCAACAATTAGAGATATTAATAAAGAAATGTCTTGGGAATTGCCTTCTGATGGACCTAAAACACTTAACGGATTAATTGTCGAATATTTAGAAGATATACCAGAAAATAATTTAAGTGTTCGCATTGCCGGTTACCCAATAGAAATTATTGATGTTGGTGACAATATGATAAAAACTGTCAGAGTAATGCCCGAGTTTTGTTTAGAATCATCACCAAGTGAAGAGTAAAATAAACAGGCAGGCCTACAAACATGCTAGTGCCTGCTTACTTATATTTTAGAATAAATAGTTAACCACAAAGTTATACACAGGCATCACACAATTCGATCTTTCCACAATTTCTGTGGATAACAAATGCAAGACCAATAAAATACTAGCTTCGACTTTTGCAATGAATATTTAACAAAAGATTAAACTTTTTTTTTATCATTTATACGAAGGTTTACCTAGATCATTAGTTTATTTTTTTCTATTAAAAACTAACTTTTTGGCAAGATTTATGCGTAGATATGTTTTCCTAAAATCAATAGAAAACTGTACAACTAAATTGTTATCTCGGACAAGAGCATATTAAAACAACACAAAATTTACACAATAAAAACAACAATTTAAATATTTTATGTTGATTAATTTATATTAGTTAATACGACTAACCAAAAAACAATCGCCATAACCAACCATGATCTAACTCTTCTTCACAACTCTTTAATTGACTGCTATATCGTCTAGCGCGGTTATCTACTTTACGAGAAACTTTAACTAACCAAGGTTTCTTTTTATAACTTTTTCTTTTAAAACCACCCCAACCTTCGTGATAGTTTAAATACTGATTATACGCATCCCATTTAGAGACTTTATTAATTTTTTGAGTTTTATAAATAAACCACGCCATAAAATCGATTGCATCATCAAAATCATCGCGATCTGCGCCTGAGTTACCCGTATCTTTAATATAGTCTTCCCAAGTCATCGTTTTAGCTTGTGAATAACCATAAGCAGAGCTAACACGTCCCCACGGAATAAAACCCAATAAATAATCTCTTGGAGGAGTTGCATTATGACGAAAAGAACTTTCTTGATACATCATACTCATGGGCACGTGTATTGGTACTCCCCAGCGCTCTCTGGCATCTTTTGCAGCAAAGTACCAATCTCTATGTTCACGAAAAATTTCACAAATATTTTCGGGATTTTTAGGCGGTGGGGTCGCACAGCCAACTAACGATACAAAAAGGATCGAAGCAACAAGCGATTGTGTTTTTAAT
Source organism: Colwellia sp. SU-HH01217 (assembly GCF_057543495.1). NCBI lineage: Bacteria > Pseudomonadati > Pseudomonadota > Gammaproteobacteria > Alteromonadales > Colwelliaceae > Colwellia > Colwellia sp. SU-HH01217. The sequence goes on from NZ_BAAJLX010000002.1 coordinate 249,176, forward strand.
GACATAGAAAAGTTCAGCAACTTAATACAATAGCCGATAGTGTGCCAGAATTGAGATTGAAAATGCAGTATTTATTCAGTTATTTAAATAAGTGAGGGATAAAATTAAATTAATCTTAAATACGTATTAAATTAATTGAACTAATGGGAAACTTTACACTCTTAATTATTGAGAGGCTTTTATTTCCCTTAGTGTTTCATGTTTTATGCGCGATACTTACTATAAGTTTTCGCGCTTTTTTTTACCTATTATTTAGCCATTTCCACTTAAGAAAAATATTCAGTTAAAAAACCGTCAAAGTCTATTTCGTCACTTTTTTCTATCGTTGCTTGGTCTTGATGAGACTTTGCCACACTGGATGTGAAGTATTGCTCATCAAATACTTGATAGTCTGAAGCAATTAATGACGCTCGATAACCTGCTGCATAATTTAGTGCTAATTGCGTTAAGTTTTCATCTTGATTAACCACTAAATCTAACAACTTGGCTGAAGGTGTTAAAGTACTGTCATTAATTTTAGCCCTTTCATTAACCAAATGTTGACTATATTTTTTTGTGTTTTTAGCAAGATCAAGTAATTGAGCAACATCTTCAAATTGCTCAAACAGCTCATTACCCCACTGTACTACCGACTTTTCAGTGCCGTTATCATTAAGTAACAACTTAGGATCACGACCACGGACAACTACCTCATCCATATTGGTTCCTGCGTCATTCTGGCTATCACAATCAAACAGAGGGCTTGGCGCAAGCGCACAAAAGGTAATAAAAGTATCTAAAAAATAAACCTGCTCAATGCTAATACCTGTATCGACAAACGGATTAACATCAAGGGCGCGCACTTCAATATATTCAACACCTCGCTGCTTTAATGCTTGTGATGGTTTTTCGCCTGACTTAGCCACTCGTTTTGGCCTGATAGGTGCGTATAGTTCATTTTCAATTTGCAGCACATTCGCATTTAACTGTTGATATTTCCCTTCGACTTTAACGCCTATTTTAGCAAATTCATCAGAGCTTAAGCTCATCGCATGCTCAACACCGTCAAGGTAACCAGGTAAATCGTTATAGCATATAGGCAGTTCTGATTGCTCAGTGCTGGTATAACCTAAATCACTCATTCTTAATGACGTTGCATGCTCTAAATACACATAGCCACTATCTGACTTTTTAAAGGCCAAAGGACTATTATCTTCATTAATTGACGCGGCTTTTAAGAAAGAGCCACATAAAATTGGCGAACTGCCGTATAGATAAGGGATCAGCCAACAGTAACGCTTATAATTACGAATGAGCGCAAAATATCCATCAGATTTAAATTGCTCAAAATCATCTTGATTATTACTTGTCTGCTGGATTAATCGCCAAAAATCATCAGAAAAAGAGAAATTAAAATGAATACCTGAGATTACCTGCATCATGGAGCCGTAACGATTTTTAAGCCCTTGGCGATAAACTGTTTTCATTTTGCCAATATTTGACTCACCAAAATAAGCCAACTGTACTTTATCTTCGTCATCAACAAAGCAAGGCATACTAAATGGCCATAATAATTCCCCGTCAATGTTGGACATGGTAAATTTCTGAATATCTTGCAACTGAGCAATTGCTTGTTCAGGTTCAGTAGATACAGGTGTGATAAACTCTAATAAGGCTTCAGAGTAGTCCGTAGTAATATTAGGGTGTGTAAGTGCTGAGCCAATAGTATAACGGTGCGGCTCTTGGGATAAACCACCTTGAGGTAAAACCCGTAACGCTTCACGCTCTATACCACGACCAAATTCAGTAATTTTGGCAAGGTTAGGCGCTTCTTTTAAGGCATGGATACGATCATTCAATGATAAAGTCAAAATAACTCCTGGGACATACGTCCCTCAAATAGTTATTCCTTATTTGAGGGTTAATAATAATAATTCAATGTTTACACTTAAATGAAATAAAATAGTCTTTTCAAACAAGTGTGAATATTGACAGATAAATGCCATTACTCAACTAACGAGTAATCAATTACCTCAAGTGCTAAGGCGTTGAGTTGCTCTTTGACTACCTGACCGTCGCCAACGACGATCCATTGCATCGGTTTTGATAATTCTTGCTTAGCTATACTATTTAACATTTCAATGGAAATAGTCTTAATTATCTTGGTTTGCTTTTTGCCATAATCAATTGGGAGTTCAAATTGCAGCAGTTGTCGTAAAAAAGCACTTTTCTGGCCAGGTGCTTCATAACTCAGCGCTTCATTTTGCGAGATAGCTTGCCTCATAAATTCCACTTCGTGACTATATAACCCATCAACTCTAGCACGTTTTAATTCTGCCATAATCTCCAGCATTGCGTCTTTAGTATGCGCTTTTTTAACACTCGCCTTTGCACTAAAAGAGCCTAACGTTTTCCCACTCGAGTAGCCGCTCGATGCACCATAAGTGTAACCTTTATTTTCACGTAGGTTTAAATTAATTCGACTATTAAATGCACCTCCTATCGGATAATTCATTAAGGTAGCTTTAAAATACTCACCTAAAGTGTCAAATGGCATTGCCCTTCTTGAGTAACTAATCACAGACTGACTCGCATCAGGCAGATCGATAAACAATATTTTGCTCTCATCAAGCTTAGGAAACTCAAGATAATCAGCTATGGCATATTCTTTTTTACGCCAATGGCTAAACATTGCAATTTTTTTTAATAAATCGTTTTTTTTGATATCACCAACAACCACCATGCTTGCCATGCTCGGAGAAAAATAGCTTTGATAAAACTGTTTAACATCATCGAGTGTAATAGCCGTAACTGTGTTAACTGTACCATGGTCGGGAAAACCCACACGGTTATTTGTACCAAACAAGGTTTGTTTCAAGGCTCGTGCAGATAAGCTACTAGCGTCGTTATCAGCTTGCTCTAAACCTTGGAGTAATTGATTTTTAACTCGGTCAAAGTCTGCTTGATTAAAGGCAGGATTAAACATCATATCGTACATTAAGAGTAAACTCGCATCAAAATGCTTGGTTAAGCTAGAGAGTTGTATATAAGTATTTCGCCCTGATGCGCCAATTGAAATACTACTACCAAGTTTTGCCAACTCATTTGAAAGCGCTTCTTTTATGTAATTGGTGGTGCCTTCTTCCATTAAAGAAGCAGTTAATGAAGCCAGCCCTGCTTTTTCGATGGGATCTAATAAAGGACCACCCTCTAGTGAGAGTAACAAACTAATGGTTGGAGTTTCTGTATTTTTTGCCCCAATAATCTTTAGCCCATTGTCGAAACGCTTTTGCCACAACTTAGGCAGTTTAATTTGAGGGTTCTTACCAGCGGCAGGTATATGGCTACGATCAAAGCTCGACTGGTTAACTTTATTAACAACAGCAACAGGTTGATCCGAGCTGTTCAGTGGTGGTTCAGTCACGTCAGGTAAAACAAAGTTATCTGGTTGAGGTAGGATAGCAAGTTGATTCACTTTATTCACTTTATTCATTTTGTCAGGTACAACGGACAATATTGCCGCGCCTTTATTTTTTATATAACTTTGATAAACCCGCATGACATCCTTTTTTGTAACTTTATTATATCGTGCAATGTCTTTAGCAATATAATTAGCATCACCTGTCATGGTTTGAAAAGCAGCTAACGACGACACTTTACCCGCAACGCTTTGCAAGCTATAAATATTGCCTGTTTCAATGCTAACTTTCGTTTTAAGTAAATCATCATCCAGCACTCCGCGCTGCTCAAATTCTGCCAATGTTTGCCTTATTACTTGTTCGACTTTTACTAGTGACAAACTTTGCTGCGGGTTAGGTAGTGCAAAAAAGTTCATCCCACAAGCGAGTTCTCTACATGGATGTCCAGCCCCGGCTTGTACTGCAATCCCTGATTTAACTAAGTTTTTATATAACAATGAAGTAGGTCCATTGCCTAATACATTGGCAAGCACATCAAGAGCGGCTTCATCCTCATGCATCGCATAAACAGTAGGAAAGCTCATATAAATTAAAGGCAGAGAGACATTATCTGTAATTGATAAATAACGATTTTCTTTAAGGGTAATTAATGGTTTCTCTAAACTTTCAACTTTAGGCCCTGAAGCAATATCTGAAAAATACTTGTTTACCCAGTTAAGCGCTTGTTGTTCATCAAAGTCGCCACCTATAGTTAATACTGCATTATTTGGGCCGTACCAACGAGAAAAGAAATGCTTCAAATCAGTAACGTTTTCTCTATCAAGATCTGTCATATAACCAATTGTTGGCCAAGAATATGGATGTTTTCGGTCAAAAACCATTTGATTAATGGTTTCGTTCAACCGTCCATAAGGGCGATTGTCCACATTTTGTTGCCGTTCGTTTTTAACCGTTGCCTTTTGTATTTCAAATTTTTCTGCAGTGATCGCCTCTAATAAAAACCCCATTCGATCTGATTCTAACCATAAAACTTTCTCAAGCTGATTATTAGGCACGGTTTGATAATAATTAGTCCTGTCTGAATTGGTTGTTCCATTTAAATGACCTCCACTTTGAGTCACAATTTTAAAGTGCTGTTCATCGGCGACATTTTTTGAACCTTGAAACATCATGTGTTCAAAGAAATGTGCAAATCCCGACTTTCCGAGCTCTTCTCTCGATGAACCGACATGGTAAGTAACATCTACATGGGTAAGTGGATCTGAAAAGTCTTGATGCAATATCACAGTTAATCCATTAGCTAAGCGATATTTTTTAAATGGAATGCTCACCTCGCCTTCAACAGCGGTAATCTCTTCTAGCAAAACAACACCTTGAGGCAAAACTATTTCTGATGTTGTACTACAAGAAGATAGCCCGAGAATAAGAAAAAAAAAGCCAACAAAATAAGATAAAGACAATACGCTTTTTGCCATAATAACTCGCAACCCAAATAGATATAATTCAATGACTTTAGAGCATGACATAAGTCGTATAATAATTGTAATAAATTAGGGCGTGTGATCTTTCATGCTTATCTCTGCTAGCGCTATTTTTTCCTCCAACAAGGCATAAAGAATGGCTGATAGTTGTTCTATTTGAATGATTTATAACGAAGCTGGAGGGAATAATAGCCTAGCCCTCCAGAGGTGAGCTTGAAAAATCAACACGTCCTAAACTCTTAATCAACAAAGCTTGTTTATAAACAAGCAATTTTCAGTTAGAGTATTCATGGTTGTAAAAAGCCCTTCAAAAAACAAAAATAACCGCCTAACAAGAAGCTCATATGCAAGACAGTCCAATTACCTTATTACCTCCACTCGTTGCTATAATTATCGCAATATGGCGTAAAAATGCTTTACTAGCGCTACTAGCTGGACTTTTCCTTTGCCATATTATGATCTCTTCTTGGCAACCACTCCAAGGTATCGTTGGCGGTGTTAATGAACTGTTTCATGTATTTAGCTCAATAGGTAATGTTTATATTATTTGTTTTGGCTTATTAATTGGTGCCCTTGTCACACTGATGAATGCGTCAGGCGCTGTTAACGGCTTCATCAATCATTTAAGTGATTTAAACTTTGTCAAGAATAAACGCCAAGCCAGCTTACTGCCAACCATTATTGGTACCAGTATTTTTACCGACACTAATTTAAGTATGTTTACTGGTGGTATGGCAAGCCAGCAATTGTTCGATAAACATAAATTAAGCCGCGCACGCCTCGCCTATTTGCTTGATTCAACCTGTGCTCCTGTTAGTATTTTGTTTTTAATTAATGGTTGGGGAGCTTATGTTTTAGGCTTATTGGACGAGTTTAGTTTTGACGATCCTGTCGGGATCCTAATTGGCACCATTGGTTATAATTTTTATGCCATTATTGCCGTTGCTTTAGCTTATTATACGGCGTATTCAGGTAAGGTTTATGGACCAATGAAACACGCAGAGTCCCATATTAATACCGCCAAAACACCTGTTGTTCAACAAGTAGCATTAGCCCGTGTGATGTGGCTACCGTTAATAAGTCTGCTGATTATTACGTTGGGCTTACTCTTTATTACTGGTGACGGTGATATAAGACGAGGATCAGGCTCTTTCTCTGTTTTTTGGGCGATAGCGAGTTCACTTACGCTACTTATTTCAATGATATTGCTTTATCGTTTATTAACCCCAAAGCAAATTACTGCATCAGCCATTTCAGGGATTAAAACCATGATCGCCCCTGTTAGCATATTGATAATTTCTTTTGCTTTTGGGAGTGCTATAAAAGCATTAGGTACAGGAATTTATGTGAGTCAGTTAATGAATCTAGAAGTACCATTAGTGTTAATGGCACCGATTTTATTCATTGCTGCAGCAATTATGGCGTTTGCTACAGGAACCTCTTGGGGAACATGGGCAATTCTTATTCCTATTGCTGTTCCTATCGCTTTAGAAAGCGGCTTGCCAATACATTTTCTCGTTGCTTCAGTGTTAGGCGGCGGTATATTTGGCGATCACGCATCGCCCATTTCAGATACCACCATTGTCGCCTCTATTGCCAGTGGTTGTGATCATTTTGAACATGTTAAAACACAACTACCTTACGCACTATTTGGCGGTATAATCACGCTTGTCTTATATGTACTGGTTGGGTTGAGCTTTTAAAAATGGGCGCTAAAACTGAACAATTAAACTTTTCTATTATCGATGTTCAGCATGATTTTATTGTAATCAATAAAGGCGCAGGGATTAACTTTCATGATGAAAGTGAACTTGGTCAGGGACTGTTTAATCTGGTTTGCCAATCATTTGATAATAAAGGAAATGCAAAACTTTTCCCTGTACACCGTTTAGATAAAATGACTTCTGGATTAATAATATTCGCTCGAAATTTAGAGACAGCACAGCAGTTTCAACAATTATTTAGTCAGCACAGTATTGAAAAATACTACCTGGCTATTAGTGATAAAAAGCCTAAAAAGAAACAAGGATTGATAAAGGGCGATATGGAAAAAAGCCGTAGAGGCACTTGGAAGTTAGTCAGAAGTATGAATAATCCGGCTATTAGCCAGTTTTTTTCTTACCCTTTAGTTAACGGTAAACGCCTTTATTTAATTAAACCGCATTCGGGTAAAACTCATCAAATACGTGTCGCATTATCGAGTATTGGCGCACCTATTATCGGTGACGAACGGTATTACAGTAATGCAGAAAAAACACCACAAGACAGAGGCTATTTACACGCTTTCGCGTTAAGGTTTAAGCTAAATGACCAACAATACCAGTACACTTTACCTCCAAGTACAGGACATCATTACTTGGAGGAAGTAACCACTGAACAGCTTAACAAACTGCAAACTCCTTGGTTATTGAATTGGCCAACGCTATAGTTTGTTTAACGTTTATTTAAGTTCTCGTCGTAAAATTTTACCGACTGTCGATTTAGGTAATTCAGCTATAAACTCTATCTGTTTCGGCACTTTATAAGCAGCAAGCCCCTGGCGACAGTAATCTATAATACTTTGCTCAGTCAGTGCTTGCTGGTTATCTTCTTTAACCACAAACACTTTTACTGCTTCACCTGTTTTATCATCAGTAACGCCAATACAAGCAGACTCTAACACACCTGGAATTGCTGCTATTTCCGCTTCCACTTCATTGGGGTAAACATTAAAACCAGAAACATTTATCATGTCCTTTTTTCTGTCGACAATATGAAAAAAACCTTGATGACTAAGGAATGCTATATCTCCTGTTTTAAAGTAACCATCACTGGTCATTGTTGCTTTCGTAGCTTGCTCATTTTGCCAATAACCTAACATTATTTGAGGACCTTTAGCACATAACTCCCCGACCTCACCTTGAGCGACAATATGACCATTATCATCTCGAATAGAGATATCTGTTGAAGGTACAGGCGAGCCTATACCTGAAATATACTCGCCTTTATCATTACTTCTATTACCAAGATTTAACGTTAAAACAGGAGATGTTTCCGATAAACCATAACCTTCTTGTAAGCGATTTCCGGTAACACTTTGCCATTTATTAGCCACAGCATTTTGTACAGCAGCACCACCACCTATAGTAAGTTTTAAGGCGGAAAAGTCAGCATTATCAAAGCCAGGCGTATGTAATAAGCCATTAAACAAGGTATTCACCCCAGTAAAGAAAGTCACCTTATTGTTTTGCCAAACGTTTACAAAACTTGCCATATCTCGTGGATTAGTAACGAGTATATTTTTAGCACCAAAAAAGAAGTAACACAGTGCATTCGCCGTTAATGCAAAGATATGATACATAGGAATCGCAGTAATTATTATTTCCTTACCAAAATCTATTTTGTCCTTGGTAAACTCTTGGTATTGAAGTGTGTTCGCCATAATGTTTCCATGACTTAACATTGCTCCTTTAGACAACCCTGTTGTTCCACCTGTATATTGTAAAAAAAGTAAGTCAGCAGAGGTGATATCAACGGGTGTAAATTGCTCTTTCTTCCCAATAGATAATGCGGTTAAAAATTCAGTTGTTGAAGATAATCTTTCATCTACAGGTGTCCCAGGAAGGCCTTTATCAACTAAATCGTCAAGATTAATAGTGATAATATTTTTTATTGATGTGTTTGAAACTATCTCAGCCAGCACTTGACTCGAAGGTGTAAAAATTACAATGGTGTCGACTTGTGCATCTGTTAACTGGTGTTGTAATTCTCGCGCTGTATATTGTGGATTAACATTTACTTGTACAGCACCTACTTTAATAATGCCCCACATAGCTACTGGAAAGCTTAAGGTATTGGGGCACATTAACGCCACTCTTTCTCCTTTTTTAATAGCTAAATGGTTTTGTAAATATGCGGCGAAATCTGTCGATAATTGATCCACCTGATTAAAAGTAAGTTCTGCGCCAAAATTACTAAAGGCAACGTTATCTTGATACTGATCCACACTTTGATTAAATGCATTTAATAAAGAATGTTCAGCGTTAAAATCAATATGATGAGCAACACCATCGGGATAGTTTTTAAACCATGCTTGAGCCATAAGTTGTCCTTAGAAAGTACAGGTATTGATAAACAATAAAGGATTTAATTCTCACATAATAGTGGTATTAAATCCTTATATTGTAAAGCTTTGTTATGTAGTGTTAAAAATTATAGTCGAGTTGAATGCCATAAGTTGCAGGGCGATCTACAAAGCCATAAAAAGTATTAGTACCAAACGTACTTCTTGAGAAAGGTGTAGTTCCTACATAAGCTAATACTTCTTCATGGGTAATATTTTTTCAAACGAGCGCAATATTAACATTCTCACTTTGAAGTACGATACAAAGATCAATTTTAGTATAAGCATCTATTTCATATAATGACTTCAAGTTAACATCAACATGTTGCTTTGACGAATGATAAAAATTTAACGTGCTTCTAAAGTATTCAAAGAAGAAGACTGTCAAGCCAAGGGACAAGTTTTAGAGAAATTATAAAAGAATTACGCACATCAGCGGCTAAAAAATTAATAAAAGAAACACAATTAACAATAGAGGATATTGCCTATTCGGTAGATTTTAATGATGTGTCTAATTTCCGAGCTGCTTTTAAAAAATGGACCGGAGATACGCCATCAGAAATCCGCAAGCGTTTTACGCACTAAACGAATTTTATTTATATAAATAAAACGGGTTAATCATTACTGATTAACCCGTAAATTATGTTCGTAATAAATTAAATTTGTTATTGAAGCATTTAGTAGCCAACTACAAAGAATGAATAAAAACGGCGCCAATAGCTAAAGGACAAACAAACTTTGTATACCAAGGCCAAATTTTCCAAAAGACGCTATTTTGAACATCATCATTGCCTTGCTTTATTTCACTTAATACATCGTTTCTATGCCAAATCCAGCCAACAAAAACACAACAAAGCATTGCAATTAACGGCTGACCATAAACAGTGGATAAACTGATCACTAAGCCAAATAACATATCAAAATTGTAAATGATTAGAGCGCTTAGCAGAAAAATGCCACCTCCGATAAAAGTGGTTGCCACTTTACGTTCAACCTTATGGCGCTCAACAACAAAAGACACCGGGCCTTCAAGCATAGAGATTGACGAAGTTAATGCGGCAATCGACATTAAAACAAAAAAGCCAAAAGCTACAAATAGTCCCACAGCGCCCATACTATTAAATAAAGTTGGTAGTACATCAAAAACTAAATTAGGGCCTGAAATCAAGCTACCGTTATCGGCAAATATCGCCACACCTTGTGCCTGAGCTACGTACATAGCAGGGATAATCAGTAACCCAGCTAAAAATGCAATTGAAACATCAATTAAGGTCACTTGTGCACCTAAGGTCACTAAATTTTCTTTTTTAGAGATATAAGAGCCATAAATAATCATTACGCTAGTACCTAACGATAATGAAAAGAAAGCTTGGCCTAACGCGCTAATTAATAGATTAGGCTCGAAAACTCTCGAAATATCAGGATTAAGATACGCTTCAAAGCCTTCTTTAGCGCCATCTAATGTAAATACATAAATTATCAGCAGAATAAGTAAGCCAATGAGTAACGGCATTAATCTTTTCGACCACTTTTCTATACCTTGTTCAACACCACTACGAATGATCGATATTGTTAGTACCATAAACAAAGCACAAAAGACTAAATCTCTGGTTATTGTCTGCGTAGTTAGCCAACTGGCAACATAATCGAAGCCTAACAAGTCGGCGATAGGCTCAATAGCGTGAGACATCATCCAACCAGCCAAAATTCCATAAAAACTTAAAATAAGAGCTGCACAAATAATTCCACCAAAACCGACAAGAAAAGCGAAACGTTTTTGCCAAAGGTTACGAGACATTTTTTGCAATGAAGTAACAGCGTTCGCTTGCCCATAACGACCAATGAGCAGTTCCGCCATAAACGCAGGGTAGGCTAAACAAAAAGCTAGCACTAAATAAACTAACACAAATGCCGCGCCACCATTGCTTGCTGTTTGCGTAGGAAATCCCCAAATATTTCCCAGTCCTACTGCAGAGCCTGCCGCAGCCATAATAAAGCCTAAACGCGAACTAAAGCCGCCTCTTGAAACACTCATTTGATCACATCTTTTTATTATTAGGTTGAATTTCAGCGTTCTAATCTACTTAACTTATCAATTAAAAAATAGAGTTAAAACGAATTATTATCATTATTAGAGTACATAATAAGCAGGCAATAGTGTAAAGATTTAGTTACTGAATAAAAGCAACACCTCTTTTACACCTTTTTATCGGCTTTTACCCTTTTTAGCGTTCAATACTAAAAAGGGTAATATATTAGGGTCGGTTCTAATTAGTCTTTGAAGTTAGTAAATTGAAAAGATTGTGATAAATCGGCTTGTCGCACAAGCTGCATTACCGCTTGTAAATCATCACGTTTTTTACCTGTCACTCGCACTTGTTCACCTTGTATGGCAACTTGCACTTTCATTTTTTCTTCTTTGATGAGCTTGACGACTTTCTTAGCCACATCTTGCTCAATACCTTCTTTAAAGGTAACTTTCGCGGTATATTTTTTGCCACTGTGAACAAAATCACCGACAGTCATTGCTTTGGCGTCTACTTTACGTTTTGCCAAGTTACTACGTAAAATATCTAACATTTGGTTCACCTGAAAATCTAACTCTGCACTTACCGAAACAACAGGCGACTTCCACTCAAAACTAGCTTCAACACCACGAAAATCATAACGGGTCGCAAGCTCTTTGATGGCGTTTTCAGTTGCATTACGCACTTCTTCTAATTCTATTTCTGAAACAATATCTAACGATGGCATAGTAATCTCTACTGTATTGACGTATTAATAACGGGGAAAAATATATCGATATAGTAACAAAGCTATTAACGAAGTCGCAATAGAAACATCTAGCAAACACATGGTATGATGGCACCACTTAATTTATATAACTTATTAGTACCTACCTGTGAAAAGTCGTCATCATTATTTGTTTTTGTTAACTGTATTGTTATGTGTAATTGTTTTAACTTTTTCTAGTGATATCAGGGGATTAATTTTTAAACAAACTGGTATTGATACTATTGGCCACCTCATTGGATTCTTTTGTCTATCTTTATTGCTCAACAGCATTTTTAAATTCCCTTTAATGACAACAGTGGTTTGTTTAACTTTTTACGCTGCACTGAGTGAAATAGGACAGTACTATTTAGGCTTTAGAAATGGTGAGTTTAGAGACTTTGTCGCCGATGTTGTTGGTATACTTTTCTTTGCTTTAATGAAATGGATTTACACTGTTTACTGGCGAAAAAGCGCATTATGAATATTGTTATTATCGGCCAAGGAGCAATAGGGTTATTGCTTTATCATTTAATCAACCGTCATCAGGGTACTATAAACAAAACACACTATTCAGTATCGCTTCGACCTTCTTATCAAACTAAACAAAAACAAGCGAACTATCAGTTCACCAATATCGAGGGCGATATATCTGACCAAGAGCTAACTTATGCAGATGATGAGGCAATAACAAATGCGGATATTCTTATCTTTGCAGTAAAGTCTTATCAAGTTAAACAAGCAGTAGAAAATCTCAGGTCATTATTTTGTACTAAAGCAACCATAGCACTATGTCATAATGGCATGGGCACTTTAGAAGACATTGCTCCACTCTTACTGCCAACTCAAGTAGTAATCACAATGCTAACAACCCATGGTTGTTTAAAAAACTCTTTGTTAAACATTGTTCATACGGGCTTAGGTCAAGTTGACTTAGGTTTGGCTGAGCATGTGCCCTCTAACATTAATAAAACTAAGCCGCCTGTTTCAGATCATATCACCACTACTCTCACTTCTTTACTTGCCCCTGCAGCTTTTCATCAAAACATTACAGAAAAACAATGGCAAAAATTAGCAATTAATTGTGTTATCAACCCGTTAACTGCTTTGAATGATGTGAATAATGGCGACATTACACAGAAAAAATATCATTCGAAAATACGTGATATTTTACAAGAAGTTGTTTTAGTGGCAAAAACTCAAAAAGTAGTTCTTGAAATTGACGCTCTTATTAACATTGTAATCAACGTAGCCAAAGCAACAGCGAATAACAGTTCATCAATGCGCTGTGATGTTAATAAACACAAAAAAACTGAAATCGCGTACATTAATGGCTTTGTTCATCACTTAGGCCAAGAGTTCAACATCGCGACTCCTGCTAACAGCTTGCTTTATAAACAAATCAATAAACTTCAATACAGTTAGCCTTTTAGTAAACTTTACTTCCCACCTTTCTTATTTTTCAGAACAAGCGTTCTGATGGTGTTTTAGGTCATAAAAAAACCGATCATAGCGATCGGTTTTTGTGGTAACTATTAACGGTAGAGTTAAAGTAAAAACTTATGAAGAAGCGTCGTCTAAAAATTACTTTTTATGAGTAGGACGATAAACTTTCACGTTTTTATAACCATTATCGATTAAAAATAGTGCTTGTAGTTTACTCATCACACCATGATCACAATATAATAAATACTCTTTAGATTGGTCCAAATCGCCAAACTGTGTTGCCAATTTGTAGAAAGGTAAATGCTTAACTTCCACATTATCAATCTCTAACGGATTATTCTCTTCTTCTTCAGGGCTACGAATATCTACAATTACTGTACCTTCAGCAATTTGTTCGACCATATCTACAGCTTTAATTTCAGCCTCGGTTTCTTGGCCAATATCTCGAATATCAAAGACACGAGTTTCGCTGATCACTTTATCTAAAATACTAAAGTCGAAGTTTGCTTCTTCGGCTTCAATTTTTGACAGCACCGCTTTAACCGTTGGACTTTTAGAAATAACCCCACAATATTCAGGGATTGTTTTAGCGAAATCTTCAGTACCAATTTCACGAGCAATATCAATAATATCTTGTTTATCGTATGCGACTAATGGTCTTAAAATAAGGGTTTCGGTTACTCTGTCTATCACATTTAAGTTCGTTAATGTTTGACTAGAAACTTGCCCTAAAGCTTCACCAGTGACTAATGACTGAATTTTACCTTTTTGAGCAATTTGTGCTGCTGCGCGCATCATCATACGTTTCAGCACAACGCCCATCTGACCATTTTCAACATTTTCTAAAATTTCACCAATAACCGGTTCAAAATCAATGGCGAAAAATTTAACTTTATGAGACGCGCCAAACTTATTCCATAAGTAATAACATACTTGTTTAACACCAACTTCGTGGGCAGAACCGCCCAAATTGAAAAAGCAGTAATGTGTTCTAGCACCTTTTTTAATCATTTGATAACTAGCAACACCAGAATCAAAGCCACCAGAAACTAACGAAAGTACATCTTCTTGGGTAGCGATAGGGAAACCGCTTAAGCCTTTGTGCGTGTTAGTAATAATAAATAAATCATTATTTTTAATTTCTAAACGAATAGTAACATCGGGTTTTGCAAGTTTAACTTTTGCACTATCAACCGCTTGATTTAAGCCACCACCAACATACTGCTCTACTTTAATAGAGTTAAAATCGTGCGTTCCAGTGCGTTTAACTCTTACACAAAAGCTTTTATTTTCAATAGTTTCGGCGTGAACAGCTAAGGTTTTTTCAAAAATATCATGCAAATCACTAAAGTCTGTACGTTGTACTTCAATAAATTGGGGAATACCAGGAATACACTTTAAAGTGTCAATTAACGCTAAACGGTTTTCAGGACTGTCGTCTTTGGTATTAACTTCAATATTGTCCCAGTTAGCACGAGTCGTTACTTGTTCGTCAACACGGCGTAATACATTTTTAACATTAGACTCTAATATTTTTATAAAACGTTTCCGTACAGGACGACTTTTAATGGTGATTTCAGACTGTAATTTAACGATGAATTTCATCAGCTATAACTCGCAAGTTAACTAGAATAAGACTAGCAAAAAATAATGGCGCAAATTATACATGAAAAGGGAGCAACGCTACAAGAAGCGAGTATTGGATAGAATAAAAAAGCCGCTAACGTTTAGAGGGAAATTAAAAATATCAAAGGTATAAGAGCATGAATACCAATCTCACTAACTCTGTGATCATTTCTCATGCTTAAAGCAACCAACTACTGCATTATGTATTTAACAATTAGAACAACTATTCCTTAATTACAGTAACCGGCTCAGAAATCTTCGACTTCCCTTGGTTAATGGATATTTCTACTCGTCGATTTCTTCTGCGGTTGAGCCTATTAGTATTAGGTACCAATGGTCGAGTATCCGCGTGTCCTACAACAAGCATTCGTGCTTTATCAAAACCCGGTACTTGTAAAAGTTCATGAGCAATGGCTACTGCGCGTTGGCTCGATAAATCCCAATTAGATTTAAATAATTCAGATCTAATACCACGATTATCAGTATGAGCCGACACCATAATCTCTCCAGGCACAGTTTTTAGCAACTCCCCAATAGCCTGAATAATAGGTTTAAATTTAGGTTGTAAAAACGATGAACCTGACGGGAATGAGCCATTTTCACGAATTCTTATGGTAATTTGTTGCCCTAAAGATTCCAATTCTATCGCACCATCTTGTATTTCCTGTTCAAGTTGTTCGGCAATTTTTTTCACTAACTCATTAACTTGCTCTTGCTGAGCTTTTTCCATTTGCTCTTGAGCTTTTTGAACAGTTGCCGCTGATAATTCATCTGCGGTACTTTGAGATTGTCCACCTCTTGCGTCACCACGTTGCTCTTGACGACCACCAGCAGACGTTTCATCACCCGCTTGAAACTCCAGCATTTGCTGTGTCATTTCCATGGTTTGTTGTTGAATGACTTCAATTGGTGTTGGCTCAGGCTTACCTGGTCTAAATTCTTGGGCAATAATACTGGTGCCTTTAGGGATATCTTTAACTTCTATTTTATTTTGTACACCAAAAGCAAATTTCATCGACCCTGCAATTTGCTTAAACTTTAAAACATCCATTTCAGAAAAAGAAAGCAACAGCACGAAAAAGCACATTAACAATGACATTAAATCTGCAAAAGTCCCCATCCATGCGGGAAGTCCAGGAGGTGGGCACTTACTTTTTTCAGCCATTAGCCTCTCCTACTCTTCTTCAGTCGTGTTAATAGTGCGTTTACCTTCCGCTAGATAATTTCGTAAAAGCCCTTCAATAACTCGAGGATTTTGACCGTCTTGAATACCTAAAATAGCATCCAATACCAGCTCCTGATTCATTTGTTCTTCCGCTAAACGAAGTTTTAATTTATTGGCAATAGGGATCGCAATAACATTGGCAAGAAATGCTCCGTACAATGTGGTTAATAAAGCAACCGCCATAGCAGGACCGATAGATTTAGGATCATCCATATTTGATAACATGGCAACTAGGCCAATTAACGTACCGATCATCCCCATAGCTGGAGCAACATCAGCAAGCGACATCATCATACCAACGCCCCTTTCATGTCGCTCAGCGGTTAGGGCAATATCTTTTTGCAAAGTGCCTCGAACAACATCGGCATCATGACCATCAACAAGCATATCTACGCCTTTTTGCATGAAAGGATTGGTGATTTCTGCTTCTTCTAAAGCTAAAAATCCACCTTTTCTCGCGGCATCGGCCATATCAACGGCTTTATCAATCAGCTCTTCTGGCTTTTCAATTTTAAATAAAAAAGCTTTGGCGATCACTTTACCGATACCAAAAAATTGTCCTAAGTTATAGTTTGCTAGCACGACAAAAACAGAGCCGCCAAAAACAATAATAACTGACTGTGTATCAGCAAACATACCAACATCGCCAGAAAGCACCATTGCCATGATAAGTAAACCAATCGCGCCGACAATTCCAAGTATTGTTGCTAAATCCACACTTAACTCCTAAAACAACTCCCGAGTTCGAGTTGTATCTTTTAAATAATAATCATAAGTATATGATTATTATCGCCCATAGCACCAATTTCTTAATAATTAATTGTACTTTTTTTTAAAAATCTTGAATTATTGCCCAAATATGGGATGCTTCATTGACCTAAGCGCCAAGCTGAGGTAAGTTTGCGCGATATCTTTACCTCACATTTTAAAATAAAATTAGTAACATTATGGCTAAGAAAAAACTTGAAAACTTGAGTTTTGAAGAATCTTTAAATGAACTCGATACCATAGTACAAAATCTTGAACAGGGTGAGCTTAGTTTAGAAGAGTCGATGACACTTTTTGAGCGCGGCCTTAACCTTAGCCAAATAAGCCAATCTAAGTTACAAGATGCTGAGCAGAAAATTAAAATTTTATTGGCAAAAGATGGCCAAGAGCAATTAACCGAGTTTTCTTTACCTTCAGATGACAACGCCACGGAAGAAGTTTAGTGACCGACATAGTCAATCTTGAACAATATCAATCAAGAATCAATCAATTTCTAGAAAGCAGACTTGATCAGCTTGTCGTGAATGATGAAAAATTATTAGCAGCAATGCGGTATGGTTTACTTATTGGCGGCAAACGTATGCGCCCTTATCTGGCTTATATTACTGGTGAAACCTTAGGCGCGAACATTGAAGATATAGACGCAGTTGCTGCTGCTGTTGAGTGCATTCATGCTTATTCGTTATTGCATGATGATTTACCAGCAATGGACGATGACGACTTACGTCGAGGCAAACCTACTTGCCATAAAGCTTTTGATGAAGCTACTGCTATTCTTGCTGGGGATAGTTTACAAACCTTGGCTTTTGATATCTTAGCCAATTATGAATTCTCTGCTGAGGTATCGAATAAACGTATTACTTTTATTCAGCAACTTGTTAACGCCTCAGGCTATCAAGGTATGTGTGGTGGGCAAGCGTTAGATTTATCAGGAACAGACAAAAAAATATCATTAAACGCCCTAGAAACCCTACACTCTTTAAAAACAGGTGCACTTTTACAAGCTTCGGTATTAATGGCAGCAGAATGCTCTATAAATGCGACTGCTCAAGATAAAATATCGTTAAAGCAATATGCTCAATTTATTGGTTTAGCCTATCAAGTAAGAGATGATATAATAGACATTACCTCATCAGAAGAAGAATTAGGTAAACCTAAAGGCTCTGATGTTGCGGCAAACAAAAGTACTTACCCTGCATTGTTAGGTTTACAGGGCGCACAAGAAAAAGCGCAGCACTTATACCAACAATCACTTCAAGCTTTAACGAGTTTGCCTTACAATAGCCAAGCATTATCAGATTTTGCCACCTTTATTATAAAACGTTCGCATTAGTTTAAAATATAATACTCGATAGCAATAAAAATAAATACTTACAAATTGATCAGACACTATGACCACAAACCTTGCTAAATTTCCATTACTTTCAACCATTAACTCCCCTAGTGACTTGCGTGCATTAAACCAAGAACAACTCATTAGTGTGAGTAATGAGCTACGAAGTTATTTACTCAATTCAGTGAGTAAAAGTAGTGGTCATTTTGCTTCAGGTCTAGGCACGATAGAATTAACCGTTGCATTACATTATATTTATAACACGCCCTTTGATCATTTAATTTGGGATGTCGGCCATCAAGCTTACCCGCATAAAATACTTACCGGCCGCCGCGATCAGTTACACACCATTAGACAAAAAAATGGCTTACATCCTTTTCCATGGCGTGAAGAAAGTGAATACGATACCTTAAGTGTTGGTCATTCAAGTACCTCTATTTCAGCAGCTTTAGGATTAGCTGTTGCAGCAGAAAAAGAAGGTAAAAACCGTAAAACAGTTGCAGTAATCGGCGATGGCGCTATGACCGCAGGTATGGCATTTGAGGCATTAAATCATGCTGGCGATATTAAAAAAGACATGTTAGTGATCCTTAATGATAATGACATGTCTATTTCAGAAAATGTTGGCGCATTAAACAATCACTTTGCGAAAGTGTTATCAAGTAGTGTATTTGCTAGTTTGCGCGAAGGTAGCAAACGTATTCTAAGTAATATTCCACCAATTAAAGAGCTTGCTAGTAGAGCCGAAGAGCATATAAAAGGCATGGTTGTGCCAAGCACGTTTTTTGAAGAACTCGGTTTTAATTATATTGGCCCGATAGATGGTCATGATGTTAATAGTTTAGTTAATACCATCAAAAACATGAGCCATTTAAAAGGTCCACAATTACTTCATGTTATTACCACTAAAGGTAAAGGTTACCAAGCTGCGGAAGAAGATCCGATAAAGTATCATGCAGTACCAAAATTTAATCCTGAAGAAATCAGTTTACCGAAAAAAGCCCCTAGCCTACCGAGTTATTCACAAATATTTGGTGATTGGTTATGCAAAACGGCAGAGATTGATAAAAAGCTGATTGCGGTTACACCTGCCATGGCCGAAGGCTCTGGAATGGTAGAGTTTAGCCGACGTTTTCCTGAACAATACTTTGATGTTGCCATTGCTGAACAACACGCAGTAACTTATGCAGCAGGCCTTGCAATTGGTGGTTTACACCCTGTAGTTGCCATTTACTCAAGCTTTTTACAACGTGGCTATGACCAATTAATTCATGATGTAGCCATACAAAACCTGCCAGTACTCTTTGCTGTAGACAGAGCGGGTGTGGTAGGTGCTGATGGCGCAACTCATCAAGGTGCGTTTGATTTAAGTTACCTACGTTGCATTCCTAACCTTATTATTATGGCGCCCTCAGATGAGCATGAATGTCAGCTAATGTTAACTACGGGCCATCAATCAGCGCAACCTTGTGTTGTTCGTTACCCACGTGGTAGTGGCGTAGGTCAAGACTTGCCTGGGATTACTGACACTCTAGAAATAGGCAAAGGGCAAATAAAACAACAAGGTGAAGGTATTGCTCTACTTAGCTTTGGCACCTTCTTAAGAGAAGCTGAAAAAACCGCCAAAGCATTAAATGCTACCCTTGTTGATATGCGTTTTATTAAGCCACTCGATGTTGATATATTAAAAACGTTAGCGCAAATTCATCATACATTTGTAACCATAGAAGATAATGCAATTGCAGGCGGTGCAGGTTCAGGCGTCAATGAATATATACTTAGCCAAGGCATTGCAATAAAAGTGCTTAATATTGGCTTGCCTGATAGTTTTATTAAACACGGTACACAAGAAGAAGTTCATCATGAACTTGGCTTAGATTCCCTAGGTTTTATAGAGAAAATAAATACCTTTTTAGCGTAACACTTCTTTCTAAAAAACTTTCTCTTTGAAAGCTATTTATTTCAATAAAGGGGAGTAATTACCTCCCTTTTCCACTCGAATTCGCTTCAATAGTTGGTCTATTACCAATAGTTTAACGAAGAAGCAACAATGTAACCGCTAATGAGATTTTTGTTAAACCGAGTTCTGGTTAATTAGCACCCGTCGGTGGTGGTGGCATATTCACGTCTGTTTCATGATTATGATCATGAGCTTCATGTCCATGGGCTTGAGGGTGGTGGTTATCTGTTTTTCTTCTAGGTTTAGCTGCAATCGGAGGAGGCGGTGGGCGCCTTTCAATTGTATCTTCTTTATGTGCTAAAGAATCAGTATCTATATCTTTCCCTTCTTTATGCAATACATCTGCTGCATGAATTACTGTTGGTGCTTCATCATGTGAGTGTGTTTTTAAATGTTCTGCATTTACTTGTTCTATTGATGTTGATTCATCACTACTTATCAAATTAACAGCTAGAGCAGCTATCACAACAGTTGCAAAACCTGTGGCTACTAACGTCGTCTTATTCATGTTTATCTCGTGCATACAAGTATATTGGATACAATAATATAGCATGGCTTTTACAACCTTAACAATACTTACTGCTTAAAAACTCATCAATTACTCTTTACACCGCTT
The DNA here is from genome assembly GCF_057543495.1 of Colwellia sp. SU-HH01217. Taxonomy (NCBI): domain Bacteria; kingdom Pseudomonadati; phylum Pseudomonadota; class Gammaproteobacteria; order Alteromonadales; family Colwelliaceae; genus Colwellia; species Colwellia sp. SU-HH01217. The sequence goes on from NZ_BAAJLX010000002.1 coordinate 269,903, forward strand.
GTCTGTTTTAGTTTTTCTTACCTTGCCAAACGACTTGTGCTATTGACTGTACTTAGTAGCCTGTATATCCTCTGTTCATTATTTTTTGTCAGAATTATGTAGCCAATAATGATCAAGTATTTATTTATTTTCCTTACCCTTAGCTTTTCAGTTAACAGTTTAGCTGACACTGCTTATATTGGCGCTGATTATGTACTTGCTGATATTGATATTTATAATGAAAATGCTAAACCAAGCATGACTGCTATAAGACTAGGGGTGAGTAATAATAATATTGCATTTGAAGCGCAATATTTACTATCAACTAGTACCGATAATATTTATAGAATGGAATTTGATCTTGAAGAAAGTAAAGGGCTCTACATGGTCTTTCAATCAGAAGACATACAAGGTTTTCACTTTGATGTATCTCTGGGCTATGCCATTAATGAACTCACGGTAACTGGACCTACAGAAACGTATAACGGTACAGATGAATACAAAGGGTTTTCTTGGGGAGCATCTATTCAACAAAAAATACCTTATATGGATAATATGAAGATTAGACTAGGTTATCAGTCTTACTTTAAAAATAGCGACCTTGCTATTACAGGTATTGCACTTGGATTAACTTATCAATTTTAACCTACTGCCCCTATCACTAATATCCATCGGAACATGGTAATGGTATTCACTTTTAATTTTTTGGCAAAATACAGGTATTTCTCATGACTCATACCGTAAAAAACACAATGTTATTTCCAGCAATTAGTTTACTTTTGTTAGCATTAGTCGGTTGCGGCTCTGATGGTGACTCTGAAAACCTAGCAAATGCTGTTGCCCTAGAAGTACAACGTCAAGAAGGTACCATAATAGAGTCAGTAACGATTAAAGGGGGTCAATACCGTTTAATCGCCGATCAAACACATCAATTAACGGCTACTGGTATTGATAGCAATAACGACACTCGCGATGTAACCGGCGAACTTATATGGACTTCCAGCGATCCTGCTATTGCTAAAATTGATAGCAAAGGATTAGTCACCGCCGTAGCAAATTCAGATGTTAACCAAGGTAAGGTTACAATTACCGGTACGACGATTAATGGCATTGCCAATGAAACTGATATTTCAGTCAGCGATGTAAAACCTAGCTTAATCACATTAAAACAACTCAGCCCTGAGTCAGGCAATATCAATACTTGTATAGCTGCTAGTATTGTTGGTGATGTAACCTATGAAGATGGGTATACATCATTAAACACAGTAAATAATATGGAGTTTTCTCTTAATAACAACACTACAGCTGAAATTGATAATAACGGTAATTTATTTACTCAAAGTGAGTTTACCGAAAGCATCGAGGTGACAGGCAATATCGACACACTATCAGCTAATTTAACGGTAATAGCTGATCCAAGTAACCTCGCTTCAATTGACATTTTATTAGATGATGAAGTTACCAGTATTTTCGAATTTAACGTTGGCGATCGCATACAAGTTAACGCTCAAGCAAACTTGTTACCAGAAATTTCTGAAGAAGCCGTTAATATTGATCAGAGCATAACTTGGCAACAAAATGATGAAAATTATTTAGGCATTACTAACAATGGCGATGAAAAAGGTACCTTATTAGCTTTAAAATCAGGGGTTACTGAGCTAACAGCAAATTGTGGTGGGAAAATTGGCAGTGCGACAATCGCGATTAAAGGAGGCTCGCATTTACAAAACGTGAAAATTAATGATGATGAAAGTACCTTAATTTTAGAGAAAAATGGCACTTTAGCACTGACGTTAACGGCTAGTTATTCTTCAGATCCTACTAGCCTTAATGTTACTGAGTTTGCAACATGGAGTATAAATGGTAGTCCATTAGTTACCTCAGAACTTACTGATACAGGCACTAACGAAACCACTTATGTACTGACAGCAGTAAAAGATAAAACGGGCGAATTGATTGTTTCAACGGTTTACGATGGCATTACGGCAAGTGTAATTATCACGATTGAATAGATAAAAAGTATAGTTTGAAGAGCATGCTTAGAAGGTATAGCTCAAAAGATTTGGCCAATAAAAGAAAAGTTAGCTTTTATAGATGTTAATAAACACGCTATAAAAGCTAATTCACAATCTTAGTGAGTAAAATAATTACTCAGCGATGTACTCTACAACTTCTAAACCAAAACCAGATAAAGAATGATATTTAGTTTGCGAGCTTAGTAAACGCATTTTACTTACACCTAAGTTCGACAATATTTGAGAGCCAACGCCAACATTTCGTGAACCAACGTGGCGTTTCACTTCATTAACCACTTCGCCAGCATCTTTTTTCGCGTATTTTTCCACTTGAGCAATTAACTCTAGAGGAGATTCATGCTTACCAAGTAAGACTAATACCCCGCCTTCCTTACCTATTTTTTCTAACGCATTAGCAATTGGCCATTTAGCAACACTCTCTCGCTGACTAAACAATAAATCTCTGAATGTGTTTTCTAAATGCACGCGTACTAACGTGGGCTCGTCTGCTTTAATCTCGCCTTTAGTTAGGGCGAAATGCGCCTGACCATCGATAGTATCTTTAAAGATTGTTAAATCAAATTCACCAAATGCTGTCGGAAGCTTGCATTGAGAAACCCGTTCAATGGTCGTTTCATTAGCATTACGATATTCAATTAAATCAGCAATAGTACCCATTTTAACGCCGTGCTTCTCAGCAATCACTTCTAAATCGGGACGACGCGCCATGGTGCCATCTTCATTTAAAATTTCGACAATTACTGAAGCAGGCTCTAATCCAGCTAAACGCGCTAAATCGACACCAGCTTCAGTATGGCCTGCACGATTTAAAACGCCACCATCTTTAGCGATCAGTGGAAAAATATGCCCTGGCTGTACAATGCTTAAATGCGTGGCATTTTTGTCAACAGCAGCTAAAACTGTTGTTGCTCTATCGCCTGCTGAAATCCCTGTTGTCACGCCTTCTGCCGCTTCAATTGACACAGTAAAGTTAGTACTAAACTGTGCATCATTTTTTTCGACCATAAGCGGTAACTTGAGCTGTTGACATTTTTCAACCGTCATTGGCATACAAATTAAACCACGACCATGAGTCGCCATAAAATTAATGGCTTCAGGAGTAACTTTTTCTGCCGCCATAATAAAGTCACCTTCATTCTCGCGATCTTCGTCGTCCATCAAGATAACCATTTTTCCTAGTGCAATATCTGCAATGATTTCTTGGGGAGTATTTAATTTCATAACAACCTCATAATACGTTTAATTTTTATAACTCTTTACTATGTAATGTTAATCACTACATTCTTTATTTAATAAAGCCACTTTTCATCAATAAGTCTTGGGTAACTGATGACGTTTGATTGTCAGCTTCAGGTGATTTTTTTAATAATAAGCGTTCAAGGTATCGAGCGATAACGTCAACTTCTAAGTTAACTTTCGTTCCAACTTGATAATGCTTAATGATAGTTTGTTCAGAAGTGTGCGGCACAATTGTTAGTCGAAATTTACCACCCTTGTCATGATCAACTAAGCTATTAACGGTTAAGCTAATACCATCAATTGTCACAGAGCCTTTTTCACTAATATAGGGTGCTAATTCAGTAGGCATAGAAACCCAGTATTCAATACTATTGCCATTATGGGTAATAGAGACAATTTGCGCAACACCATCTACATGCCCAGAAACGATATGACCACCAAACCGAGTACTTGGTTGCATTGCTTTTTCTAAATTAACTTCATGCCCCACTTGATAATTAGCAAAACCTGTACGAGTTAGTGTTTCTTTAGAGACATCAACACTATAACTTGTATCATCATGAGCGACTACCGTTAAACAGATCCCATTGGTTGCAATTGAATCACCAAGGTTAACATCGCTCATATCAAGCTTGCCACTGCTAACAACTAGCCGCGCACCTTGTTCGTTAATATTAATCGCTTTTATTGTACCAATTGCTTCAATTATTCCAGTAAACATAAGAGTTATTCGCTTTAATTTTTGTTAAAGGTGGCGGTTATTTTAATATCAGGCCCCACCATAGTGACATTATTTATCGTTAATTTTTTTGCAGAAGCTAGACGCTCGATGCTCGGCAGTTGTAATAAGTTTTTTCCCTGCCCTCCAATAAGTTTAGGTGCTTGAAATAATATCAGTTCGTTGACAAGATCTCGCTCAAAAAATGCACCTGATAATCGAGCACCCGACTCAACCAAAATATCATTAAAACCACGTTGAGCTAATAAGGTTAATAATTCGGTTAAGTTAACCTTATCTTCGCCCGCATTATTTTTAACACTTGAACACTGAAGTTGTTCTACAAAATGAGGCCACTTGTTAGTACTTTCAATGCCTGTGCCAACTAAAATTATCGGTGACTCGCACTGAAATAAAGCTAAATCAGGTGTTAAACGTTGCTGTGAATCAATAATCACGCGAACAGGTTGCCTTAGCTTAGATTCAGGGAAGGTTTTGACTGCCTCCTCAAGCTCTTGATAGCGAATAGTCATCTTGGCATTATCGGTAATCACCGAATCAGCACCTGTAATAATCGCACAACTTTGTGCTCGAAGTGCTTGTACATTTTTTCTAGCGTGCGACGATGTTATCCATTTACTTTCGCCACTAGCCATCGCAGTTTTACCGTCAAGGCTTGCTGCCATTTTACAGCGAACGTAAGGTAAACCTGTGGTCATTAAGTGAATAAACCCTTTATTCAGCTGTATTGCATCTGATTCAAGCAAACCGATGGCCGTAGTAATACCTGCCTGCTCTAGCATAGTAATCCCACTACCTGACACTTGAGGATTGGGATCAACCATAGCAATAACGACATGCTTGATACCAGCCTCAATTAAACCTTTCGCACAAGGTGGCGTTTTTCCAACATGACTACATGGCTCTAAAGTGACATAAGCAGTAGCTCCTTTTGGAGTTTCTCCAGCCTTGTTACAGGCTAATAAAGCATTGACTTCTGCATGAGCTAAACCCGCTCGCTGATGAAAACCTTCACCAATTATCTGTTGATTTTTAACGATTACACAACCGACTCTAGGGTTGGGCGATGTGGTATATCGACCTTGCTTAGCCAGAGTAATCGCGCGCTGCATAAATAAGTAGTCTTGTTTACTAAACTCGCTCACGCTTATTGACCTTTTTTACTTTTTTTACCTTGTTTAGCAGCAATACTGTCACCACCTAAACGCGCTATTTCTTCACCAAACTCACGAATATCCTCAAAAGAGCGGTACACAGAAGCAAATCGAACATAGGCGACTTTGTCTAATTCTTTCAATTGTTCCATAATTAAACTGCCTAGCAGTTCACTAGGTATTTCTCGCTCACCTGTTGCTCGAAGCTGCGACTTAATAGTAATAATAGAAGACTCAACTTGCTCTGTACTTACTGGCCTTTTCTCTAATGCTCGCATTAGACCAGTTGTCATTTTTTCTTCATTAAAAGGCTCTCTGGAACCATCTCTTTTAATAATACGAGGCATGACAAGTTCCGCTGTTTCAAACGTTGTAAATCTTTCATGGCACGCTAAACATTCTCTGCGACGACGTACTTGATGGCCGTCAGAAACTAATCGAGAGTCGATAACTTTAGTGTCGTCTGTTGCGCAAAATGGACAATGCATTTATTCACCTTTACAAATTTTCGAGCACAGTTTTCTGGTACTAGAAAACAAAAATGGCCGCTTAATGCGACCATTTTAATGTAAAACAACTGGTTAATCTAAATTAACTTGTTTTATTTCTATTATTCACCAATAAAGTGACTAATTGTTTATTTTTGATAAACAGGGAAACGTGCACAAAGCTCACTAACTTTGGCTTTAACTGTTTCAATAACATCTTGATTTTCAATGTCATCTAAAATATCACAAATCCAACCTGTTAATGCTTGAGTTTCTTCAAGACCAAAACCACGACGGGTAATTGCAGGTGTACCTAAACGTAATCCAGAAGTTACAAAAGGAGAACGAGGATCGTTAGGCACTGAGTTTTTATTTACCGTGATATGAGCATTTCCTAACGCCGCATCCGCATCCTTACCAGTGATATCTTTATCAATTAGGTCAAGAAGTAATAAATGGTTTTCAGTACCGTTAGAAACAACTTTGTAACCGCGCTCTTGTAGCACAGCAACCATTGTTTTAGCGTTAGCTAATACATTTTGTTGATATTCTTTAAACTCTGGTGCTAAGGCTTCTTTAAATGCAACCGCTTTAGCCGCAATAATGTGCATTAATGGGCCGCCTTGGCCACCTGGGAAAACGGCACTGTTTAATTTTTTATAAACATCTTCGTCATTACAACCAGAGATAATTAAACCGCCACGTGGGCCAGCTAATGTTTTATGCGTTGTTGTTGTCACTACATGTGCATGTGGCACTGGGTTAGGATATAAACCTGCAGCAATTAAACCTGCAACGTGAGCCATATCAACAAAGAAATATGCACCAACACTGTCAGCAATTTTACGCATACGCGCCCAATCAACTACACCAGAGAACGCAGAAAAACCACCGATAATCATTTCAGGTTTATGCTCTTGGGCTAAACGCTCAAGCTCTTCATAATGAATATCGCCAGTTTCAGGGTGTAAGCCGTATTGAAACGCTTCATACGATTTACCTGAGAAACTTACATGCGATCCATGCGTTAAGTGTCCGCCATGAGCTAGGCTCATACCTAATACTTTACCACCTGGAGAAACAAGTGCTTGGAAAACAGCAGCATTTGCTTGAGAACCAGCATGAGGCTGAACGTTAGCATAAGTCGCGCCAAATAATTCTTTAGCACGGTCAATCGCTAATTGCTCAGCAACATCAACGTACTCACAACCACCGTAATAACGTTTACCTGGGTAACCTTCCGCGTATTTATTCGTTAACTGCGAACCTTGTGCTTCAAGCACGCGAGGGCTACAGTAGTTTTCAGAAGCAATAAGTTCGATATGTTCTTCTTGGCGAACGGTTTCTTTGGTCATTGCTTCATAAAGTTCAGGATCAAAATCAGCAATATTCATATCACGTGTAAACATGTTTCTTCCTCAAGTGGTCAGCAAAAACGCTGCGCATCAGATTAAATTAGCACGAATGCATAAAAAGTTTAGGTAAAATAATGCGGCATATTCTGCCTTAATTTAACTATGGTGTATATAAATAAACCGTGATGTCTTAGCTCAAATTATCATGAATTATGCAGTAAAAACTTTTAACGCAAGCACCAAATTACCAACCAGAAGAATATAACCAACTAAAAGTGATTTTTCAACAAATTTAATACAACCAAGAACACAATCACCAAAATATAATTCAGAAATAAAATAAATTCATGAATTTATCTATCCAATGAGTACATTAATTGCGTTAACTCGTTTTTACGTTTTATATGGTAATAGTGTGCAATAAGATACATACCAATAAGTAAACTATTTGCGATAATTAAAGGTTTAAGTATGGCTTTTTCTTGCATACTAATTATCTCAACTAAATACCAATTCATTATAGGCATTAAGCCATAACAGGAAAGTTTAACTAGCTTGATATATTGGATTGACGATTTGCAACCTGCTATCGCATTTTCAAGGACATTTTCTGGATTTATGTCAAAGAGTCTCCATGACGCCAGTCTAATTTTCACTTCATAATAAACAAACACTATCGACAACAAACCACCAACAGTTAAATAGATAATTGTTGGTGTTTCCCATTGCCCAATAAAATAACCATAAATTGCAGCGACTATTAAAATAAATGTGCCAAAAATATCGAAAGCCAATATAGCTTTACTGTAATTCATTTTACGCTTTGTTTGCGTTAACAAACTCAGCATATCGACTTTCTCGTAAGGTTGGGACTGCCAATCGTCACTAATTGCTAGCCACTCATCTTCAAGTGGCTTACCTTGTGCTTGAGACTTTGACTGTTGTTGATCTTGATGGTTAGTTTGAGTTTTTGTAGTTTCGTGTTTCATTTAACCCTCCAGCAATTGAGTTAATGAGGATTTAGCCCGCTTTAATCTAACGCCAACCAAGTTAGTTGAAATGGCGAGGGTTTCAGCGATTTCTTGGTAGCTCATGCCTTCAAGCGCTAAGGTGATAACTTGTTGTTGATTGAGCTTTAATTGACGAATACAACGTAATAGTCGTTGTTGCCTTTGGCTTTGATCTAGTGCTTGATAAGGTGTGTGCAGAGTCGATTTATGCTCTGGCTCTTTATCATCATTATTAGGCTCAGTTTTTAATGTTCTAACGGTTTTAGCAACATGAGTCGCTAAAACATTATGCGCAATTCGAGCAACAAAAGTTTTTACGCTTGCATCCTCTCGAAAGCTTGGTAATGCCCGCCAAATGTTTAGCGCAATATCTTGGAATAATTCATCTTGCAGCGCAGCATTCGCTTCAAAACCAATAATTAAATGGCGAATTAATTTCTCGTGTTCAGTCATCCATTGACTAAATAAATGATGATTTTTCAAGGTTTCCTCTATTTTAGGGGGTCGTTCGTTGACGGTTAGTGCAAAGACGAATAAACTAGCACTAACCGTTACTTTATTCACTAACTCAACGCTAGCACGACTTTTTCTGACTTAAGTTTTGTCGCCATTGCTTTAACAAGTAATGCTGTCATTGAAATAGTCACAAAACCGGTAAAAAACAATAAACTCCAACTCACCGGTAGCCCTTTAAATAAGTCTTCCATGATCAATGATTGTCCAGAAACAGGCAACCATTCTAACCACTTAGGTCTATCATCCATCATCATCATAACAAACGGTACCATAGCAGGAAGCATAATAATCATCGACACCATAGACTGTGCCTCCTTAAAGTTTTTCGACTGAAAAGCAACAAACAACTGTAATGCAGAGGCAAAAAAACAAATAGGAATTAACAGCAATAGTAAAGCGCTAATAGCAAAAATATCTAAACTAAAACTTGCGCCAATTTTGGTTAAATCGATAAAGCCAACCGCAAAACTTGTCAGAGCTAAGGTTAATATAACCCCAACTACAGCAATGAGGCTTGCACTGGTGAGTTTTGCTAAAACAATTTTAACGGTACTGACTGGTTGGCATAACAACATTTCTAACACATTGCGTTCACGCTCTCCAGCACTAGAGTCTATAGCTACCGGTAAACCTGACATAAAAGCAGCCATTAATAAATAAAGCCCTAGCATCATAGAAATCATCATAGCGTTGTTATTGAGCATGGCACTGTTTTGCTCAATCAGTTTTATGGGTTGTAATAACCGTACATCTAGCCCTCTAACAAGCAATCGTTTATACCCAATGGACAGTGAGTATGCGTTAATTTGATCTTTAATTCGTCGTATCGGTGAAAGTACTGCTTTATCGCTATAATCAGTATTAAGTACTAGCTCAATAGTTTTCCCTTCCACCATGTCTTGATTAAACGTTTCTGGAATTGTAAGTTTAACATCACGCTCATCCCACATAACTTTTTCAGCGGCAGGCACATCACTAAACGATAAAATATTTTCATCTTTTAAATGTTTTATTAACTCTGGAGCATGCTCTTCCCCGCTAATTTTCACATAAATAGCTGGTGTTTCAACGGCTTTTTTGATCATCACTTTAGACATAGCAAAAATCATCACAGGTGCCATAACTGCCATCATCAATGCCATCATAAGCGCACGTTTGTCTCTTAGCGCTTCTTTAAGCTCTTTGGTTAATAATGCTTTAAACTGGATCATGCAGCAACTCCTTCGTCTGAACCGATGATCTTCACAAAGGCTTCTTCTAATTGACTCTCGCCCGCAAGTTCGCATAACTCTTGCGGCGTTCCTTGTGCAGCTAATTTACCATTGGCAACAATAATAACGCGATCACACAAAGCAGCTACTTCTTGCATAACGTGCGATGAAAATAAAATACAGTGGCCTTTTTCTTTAAAGCGCGCTAAATAGTTACGTAATACACGTGTACTCATGACATCTAAACCACGAGTAGGCTCATCAAGCACAAAGTTTTTCGGTTGATGAACTAAAGCTTGTGCAAGTGTTACCTTCATACGTTGGCCTTGAGAAAAACCTGCTGTTTTACGATGCGCTAGCTCTGTCATTTCTAGATCCTGAATCACATTTTCAATAGCTTGATGCTTAGCACTTCCTTGTAAACCATGCAGGCTAGCAAAATAATCAATTTGCTCATAAGCAGTTAATCGTTCATACAAACCAAATTTATCTGGAAATATGCCTAATTCTTTACGGGCAAGAAGAGGATTTTCAACCACATTGATTCCGTCAATGGTGGCAAAACCGCTATCTGCTTTTAATAATCCGTAAAGAGTTCTCAAGCAGGTTGTTTTTCCTGCGCCGTTTGGCCCTAAAATACCGGTAATTTCGCCGTCGCTTGCTGTGAAAGATAAACCATCTAAGGCTATCACTCTATTTTTGTCGCCTTTTTCAGCGCCAGCAAAAGTTTTACGTAAATTATTAACTTCAATCATTTTCTATCTCCTTCACTGCTTTGCTCCGTTAAACTGTTACCACCATTTAAGCTTGTCATAAATGACTCAGGAGGTACGTCTTCAAGGCATGTTTCATCAAGTGATGTAGGAGACAAGGTTGTCAGAAATTCATTCACCATTAACACACCACATGTACCTGTGCTCGTTGCAACAATATGAGAGACATTATCTACAACAATATGATGGCTGTTTGGCAAAGTTGCCGCAGGGAAATCGCCATTACTTGGCGGTGTGACAGGATCAAGACCACCCGACAAAATTAACGTAGGAATATCGGCAGTAACGGGCTGGTAGAAATCTTCGCTCGGGCGATATTGTGGCCATATATCGCAGGCTTTTTTAAAGGCAAATTGACTATTATCGCCACCAAAACTATTGTCTGCATCTTCGGCTAACATTTCAGCAGTAATTCTAGGGAAATCTTCATTACAAGTAATGTTAAACAACAAACCAGTGTACACTACTTGTTCACCATCGGTAGCGGCAATTAAACCGGCTAATGGCATGTAATTATTCAAGTAAGCTTGATGAATAATTAACGGCACTAATGTGCGCGACTGAACTGAGTATAATTGTTGAAACAATGTCCCTAGCATTTTACTTTTGCTAATAACAAATTCGGTATTTGTACCTAATCTTGGGTGTGGAATTGTCACTGAAACCGGCTTATCTGAAAGTCTCGACATAAGTTGGCTAAATTCGTCGCGTAAATTCGGATAAGCCTTGTTACAAGCGTTATCTTCTTTGCAGTGTTCAAGCACTAACTCAAATGATTGCGCTGAACTTTGACCAAATAAACCAATGGGTACTTCAATAGGCCCTACACTGTCGAGTACGACACTGCGTAAAGATTCTGGAAACATTCGCATATAGACTAAACCTGCACGAGTTCCGTACGACCCCCCAAAAATATTAATTTGTTGATGCCCAAGTGCTTCACGCACAGCATCAAAATCTCGAATCGCATTTTCAGAGTTATATTGACTTAAATCCCCCGTAAATTCAGCAATACAGTCTTTAATTTCTTGTTCAGAAAAGTCTTCAGGGATCACTTGATAAACATTTTGCTCTGCCGAAACTTCTACGCACTCCAACGGATGGGACTTACCCGTACCGCGTTGATCGACTAAAATAATGTCGCGAGTTTTCCGGATTTCGCTAAAGGCTCTTCTTAACCCTGCTGCTAGCTCTACAGCTGCTTGACCAGGTCCTCCAGCTAAAAACATTAGCGGCGTTTTATTATCGCTGTTGTCGATAGCAGGTAATACCGCAAAGTTAATTGATATTTGCTCGCCATCACTTTGTGAATAGTTTTCAGGCACGAGTAAATTACCACATTGAACTTGTTCTTTTATACCATCTAAGTGGCAGTTGTTTATCGTGAGTTTATTCTTTTGTTCTAGAGGTTGATTTACGGGTGATGCTACCAACTCGCTCTGAGTAATTACTTGGCTTTCACTCGCTAAAGTTATTTGACTGGTTGAGAATACACTCAAAACCAGAAGTTGTTGTAAAAGTGGTTTCATTAAGCTTCCTTTTTAATTTGTCCTATACATAGTCTTTTACTTGGCTGATTTATTACAAAGTTTTTAATTTAAATTTTTATTCATCGTATTTTATAACAAACAGTTTGCAAAAAACGCCTGCTAATACTTCAACAAAGTGATAGCGAGGAGAAAACGCATAATTCTGAGTTGTTTTTAAATATAAGAAAAGGCCAAGAAGCCAGTAATTTATTATCACCAAATATTTCCAACAAAAATTTTTATTAGAATTCACATGTTATATCCAAAGAATGGAGCAAGAGGCATTATTTAGATGTTTTGTTTCTGCCAAAGTCAATAAAGGTTAACAAAATGCTTATTTTTAGATATAAAAAAGGTAATAACATGATGTTATTACCTTTTAAAAGATCAAACTAACTATTTAGTTTTAGAAGCTCTGACTAAACGATACATAATATGTACGTCCGTAAGGGCTATATAATGAACCATTATAACCACCGAACTTATCAAACTTAGGCTCTTCATTTGTAAAATTATTTACACCAACCGAGATAGTGCTATCCCAACCAGTTGTATAACCATAAGAAATATTTTGAGTAAAGTACGACTCTATTTCATAGAAGTTGGTTTCTGTTGAGTCTGTATATACATCTGTTTCTTGTGCGCTAATGCTAGAAGTGAAGTAAGTCACTACGTGATCATCCATTTGCCAATCTAATGTCATGTTAATACGTAGATCAGGATAACCTTCATCACCAGTACGATCTCTTGATACAACTAAACTACCACTGTCTAAGTAAGAATCTTTATAAGTTAAGAATTTAGATGCATTTAAACTTAACCCAAAATCACCAACCCCTGTTTCTAGTTGACCACTAAAACTAATATCTATACCTTCACGTTCTGTAATACCAATATTAGACGTAGGTGCTACTACATTATCAATGCGACCATTACCTAAAAAAGATACCGATGAACCTGGATAAACATTCCCTACATCACCACCGCCTGCTGCATTCAATTTAGCTTGAGTATATAAGATTTCATCTTGATCAATTTGACTAATTAACTTTTTGGTATCAAGTTGCCAGTAATCTACTGACACATCAAAATTATCCGCAAATTCCCAAACTAAACCAAAGCTTGTTGATTCTGACTCCTCAGGTTGGAGTAATAAATTCCCACCTGTGCGTACCGCAACATTCTCTACTCGTTCACACGAATCAATATCTTCTCCTAATGCTTCACACTGAACATAGTTAGTCGTGTCTAAGTAACCTTCGACTGTACCCATGTATAAATCAGATAACGTTGGTGCTCTGAATCCTTGTCCTGTTGATGCACGCAGCAGCAAAGACTCTATTGGGCGGTAAGAAATTGAAGCTTGTGGGTTAAATGTACTTCCAAAATCAGAGTAATCGTCATAACGTCCAGCTAAGTTAATCTCTAAACCGTCAATAACAGGAATGATCGTTTCAAAAAATGCTGAAACAACATCGCGCTCACCTTTACCACCTGAACCACCATTACCACCAACAATAAGTCCAGCTTCAGCTAGCGCATCCACTTGAGAATCTAAAGACTCTTCCATGTAATTAGCACCAAGATAAACACTTAAAGCACCAGCTGGAAGCTCTACTGGCTCAAACGAAATACCACCAATAATATTTAAACTATCTGAAGATTTACGTTTATCATAATTAGCCTTCGCTCCTTGAGGAAGTGGTTCATTTGGATCACGTGGATCCCAACCTACAAACTCACCAGTTACAGGGTCAATGTCACCTACTAATTCATCAATTGCACCGTCTAACAAATAGCCTGTACCCCAAGTAAAGTTAGTGTAACTACTATAGTTGGCTGAAATGTTCCAATCAAAATTTTCTGCAGATCCGTCTAAAGCGAATAAATAATCGTATACACTATCGTGATGCTCACCAATTCGTTGACCTGCAGTATCAAAACGATAGCTCATTGCGGCATCTGGATCAGGTGATAATGCTTTAAGTACAGTGCCATCAGATAAAGTACGTTCTGGAAGACCTTGAGGAATTCCGATAGCACCTGGTACTGGAGCAGAAACATCTTGTGTTTCGTTTTTAGCCCAAAAAGCACGAGCAGTAAATCTAATTTCATCAGATAAATCATAAGTATAATTAACTAGTGTATTATCTCGCTTACTTTTACCTATTAATGCTGCCGCATTAGAATAATCATACGCACATAGTGTATCACCAGCATAATCACTATCAGTTAATGAGCCTTTAAAATCATTCCCGTAGATAGAACAATCATCTGTTGGTGCCGACCAAACCCAATTATCAGCCGCACCACCTCGAAGTACACGACCTGTAGGAGATAAATTAGCATAATCTTGGAATTCTCCTGGGTTTCCGCCTTCTAGTAATACCGGTCGGGTATACCAACGATCATTTAGCATGACACCTGATTGCTGGTAATGCTCCATAGTTAAAACTAAATGACCTTTATCAGAAGAAATACCTGCAGTAAATGAAATTCGATTTTGATCACCACCAGTTAGATCTGGTTCTTCTTTGTGAAGGTCTACTTGAATACCTTCAAATTCTTTCTTAATGATTATATTAATTACACCAGCAATTGCATCACTACCGTAGATAGCAGATGCACCGTCAGTTAATATTTCTATACGTTCAACAGCAGCCATCGGGATAACGTTAAGATTAGAAGCTCCACCATTTAATACAGGAGATTTAGATAAGCGCTGACCATCAAGTAATACTAACGTATGTTCAGCAGAAGCACCTTTTAATTGGACTGTTGATTGAGATGCCCAACTATTGTTTGATCCCCCTCCCCAAGAACCAAATGCATTCAAATTTGAATCACGTAATGCATCTCCAACAGTTGTAAAACCTGCTTTCATTAAATCATCTGTTTTTATAACTGTAACAGGTGAGGCTCCTTCTAAATCAATCCTTTTGATTCTAGAACCAGTAACAGATATACGTTCAACTTCTCCAGTTGCGTCTAGAGTTTCTTCTGCAGCGAATGCTGAAGCAGGGGCTATAGTAACTATAGAAGCAATTGCTGCGGCAAGAAGAGATTTTTGTGGTTTAAAACCACGCGTAATTTTCTTTGACATTTTGTTTACCCTTGAATTTCGTTGTTATAAGTTTTTAATATCTTACAGGCTATCTATGTAGCAACATATAATGTATACAATATATGTTGCTCAAGTATATTTAAGGGTTTTTTAATATTCAACTATTTTTTTGTGTATTTGTATTATAATTAGTTATATATAACAAAAACAACGAGCTATAATTATAATTAACAATAAGAAAACGTAATTCTGTTAAATTCTAATTAAGAACGGTTACATTTTGACTGAAGAATGCTGATTTATTGACGTAGTTATTGAACTTTAACTAAGATAAAACACGAAGCATTTAGCCTACTGGTTGATAAGTTAATAAAAACTTTAATTAATCATTCCAAAACTGAGCAATAAGGGATAAGGTTGACTTAATAAGTTTTTACCTAAGCATTTAAGGAAGCATTATGGAAATAAACCAATGGGTAGACGAACTGTTCGAAGTATTCGATGAAGATAAAGATGGTGTTATTAATCGAAGCGAATTTGTTGAGCTGATAGATGTACTTTTACAAGATAAAGGCATTCAAATGTGTGAAACAATTTTTAATCGTTTCGATAAAAATCATGATAATTCAATTTCTAAAGATGAATTAAAAGAAATGGTAATAGAACTCGCCTTATAACGACAATGCGTGGCGCTTATCCTCAAAGTGCTACGCTGTCTCTCCTTATTTTCAATATAATTTTATACTTAAAAAATTACAGACCTCAGCCAAAACAGTCTTTTCTACATTTAACACTTGCCTCTTTCATTATTTGTGCGTACAAGTGTACGCTTAACCTCATAAATTAATGAATATATAAATAGCCTATGATAAACGAGCCTAAATATAGCCCAGTTGAAGAGCTAGCAAATACCGTTACCCATGGTTTAGGGTTGGTGTTTAGTGTTATCGCATTAATTATGTTATTGAGCTATTCATTGCCTGAAAAAGACAACATAAAAACCCTAAGCTTTGCCATATATGGTTGCAGTTTAGTATTACTTTTTTTAGCCTCAACGTTATACCACGGCGTGAGTAACAAGCATTTAAAACAAAAATTTAAATTACTCGATCATTGCGCTATTTATATTTTAATTGCCGGCTCCTATACCCCATTAATGTTAATCACTTTAAAGGGACCATTAGGCTATGGCATGTTGCTTATGGTTTGGATAATCGCAGTCGCCGGCATTATCTTTAAAATAGTATTTGGTCATAAATATAAAAAGTTATCTCTAATGACTTATTTGGGGATGGGATTTATTTCTTTAGGCATAATTAATCAATTGTATCTAAGCTTATCTGCCGAAGGCTTAATATTACTTATCAGCGGAGGCGCGATTTATACGCTTGGCGTTGTTTTTTATATGAGTAAAACTATCCCATATAATCATGCGCTATGGCATTTATTTGTACTTGCAGGTGCGGGATGTCACTTCTTTATGATCTACTTTTATCTGTAGTATTGTTTATTTCAGTGACGGGGATAATAACAACAGTAAATTTTTTCCAATAAAAAAGGCCTGCAATTCATTGCAAGCCTTGATTTTATGGTGCCCCGACCCGGATTTGAACCAGGGACACGAGGATTTTCAATCCTCTGCTCTACCAACTGAGCTATCGGGGCAATTTGAGTGCTCTTAATAATGTAAGATGCTTCAAAGAGCGCGTATAGTAACGATAAACGCTACTGCTCGCAACAACTTTTAGTTATCTTTTAGTTCTCTGCTTCAATTAAAGTGGGAAATAAGGTTTAACTGAACGTTTATAGTTCAAAATCTTCAAAGTCTAGATCTGAGTTTTGTTCTTTTTTAATTTTTATTGGCGGATCTAATAGAGAGGGTTGAATAATATCATTTTCTGGTTGCTCGTCTTGCTTAGTTGTCGCCTTTTCATTAACTAAAGCATCTTTACGCTTTTTACGTTGTTTACAACGTTTAATAACTTTTTGTTTATCGTTAGAGGTTAAGTTAATCCAGTTCAGCCTTTCTTCTCTATTTCGAAAACAGCCCAAGCACAAACCTTTCTCGTCAGTTTCGCAGACGCTTACACAAGGACTTGGGACATCAAAAAACTCTAATTGCATAACATTCCGTTTGAGATAAAAAAGCGTTAACAGGATTATTATACCCTATTAACGCGCTATTATCTTGAAGCGATAAGCGCTTGACTGCTCAAGCACTAAACTATTGCTTTTATTCTAACTTATCAGAAGCAATATGATAATCAGGATCTTCTATCACATTTACCTCAACCAAGTTACCTGCCTTTTTAAGTAATAACTGACATTCTTGATTTAAGTGCTTAAGGTGCAATGTTTTACCTTTAGCTAAATAGCGCTCTGCTAACGTATCTATTGCTTCAATTGCAGAGTGATCTGCTACACGTGAACGATCAAAATCAATAATGACATCATTGCTGTCATTTTCAACGGTAAATTGCTCTAAAAAGTTTGATACGGAACCAAAAAACAAAGGCCCTGTCACTTGATAAACAGTAGAGCCATTTTCATCTTCGTTACGGGTAATAAGGATATGCTTTGCATGCTCCCAAGCAAAGACTAACGCTGAAACGATCACCCCAACAACCACGGCAACAGCTAAATCTGAAATAACAGTAACACCGGAAACAAGAATAATAACAATTGCATCTGCTTTAGGTACTTTATTTAAAATACGGAAGCTTGACCATTCAAAGGTACCAATAACAACAATAAACATAACACCAACAAGTGCCGCTAATGGAATTTGCTCAATTAACCCAGAAGCAAAAAGAATAAAGCCAAGTAAAGCTAGTGCTGCTGTAATACCTGACGCACGACCTCGCCCACCAGAGTTAACATTAATCATCGATTGCCCTATCATGGCACAACCACCCATGCCACCGAAAAAACCTGTAACGGTATTAGCAGCACCTTGGGCAACACATTCTTTGTTACCACGCCCACGTGTACCTGTTAGTTCGTCAATTAGTGTTAAAGTTAATAAAGACTCTATTAAGCCAATAGCAGCAAGAACTAAAGCAAATGGGAATATAATTCTGAAGGTCTCAAAATTAAAAGGTACAGAAGGAATACTAAAGGTAGGCAAGCCGCCGGCAATAGAGGCAATATCGCCAACAAGGCGAGTATCTAAATCAGCACCAAAAACTACCAATGAAACGACCACAATAGCCACTAGGGTAGAAGGTACAGCTTTGGTTAATTTTGGAAATAAATGAATAATTGCCATTGTAAGAATAATTAGGCCTGCCATTGTATAAAGTGGCGTACCAACCATCCAAACTAACTCACCTGCTGCATTTACTTCTTTAAACTGCCCAAGTTGAGCAAGAAAAATTACAATCGCTAAACCATTAACAAAACCGAGCATTACTGGGTGAGGAACCAATCGAATAAATTTTCCGAGTTTAAAAATCCCGGCCAATATTTGCAGTAAACCGGTGAGCACCACTGTGGCAAATAAATACTCTACTCCATAAATAGCAACTAAACTGACCATAACAACAGCCATAGCGCCAGTGGCACCAGAAATCATACCAGGGCGACCACCAAAAATAGAAGTAATTAATCCCACCATAAAGGCAGCATATAATCCAACAAGGGGTTCAACACCTGCAACAAATGCAAATGCAACAGCTTCAGGTACTAAAGCAAGTGCAACGGTTAAACCTGATAGTACATCATTTTTCAGGTTAGAGACTTTACTGGCGTGTAATTCAAACATTGTTTTCTCACGGTTATTAAAGCAATAGGATTGTGATAAAAATCAAGCACATCAGTTCAAAGTTTTGCCATTGAACGACTAAACAGTACTGATATTTTTTATCATGCTAATGGATTTTAAAGCGCGGGAATACTATAGATTTACAGGGAAAATGTCAATAAGTGTTTATTTTTAAAACAACTAAACAAACACTTATTGTTATTCTTATATCAACTTATCGAGAAATGATTAAGCGGGTGTTACTGGATATAAATAGGTGAATTTTAAATACCCAGAGCGTTACGAATTAGCAGCTTCACGCTGTCTCAAAAACTCTTTAATTTCATCGCGAGATCCTAAAACGTGTTGTTTTAATATTTTCACAGCACCGTCAATATCTCGAGCTTTACACTTATCAAGCAAATCATTATGTTCAGATTCTGCTCTAGAAATTCCGCCAGCCCACAATAAATGCATACGAATATAACGATCTGCATTTTTATTTAAGGTATTAACTAAATCTTGAGTTTGTGGTCTTGTAGCTCCCGAATACAAACAGTTGTGGTATTGTGAATTTAATTCACTCCAAGTATTCGCAGCATTTTCTTTACCTAATGCTTTATTTAATTTTTTAAGAATAGCGGTTGCTTCATCCAGTTTTTCTTCGGTAATAAAAGGAAGAGAAGACGCTAACAAGTCAGACTCTAGCATAGCACGCAAGTCGAATAATTCACCCACTTGATCCACGCTTAACTCAGTAGCCGTTGCGCCTTTATGAGGCTCAAATGAAACTAAACCTTCTGCCTCTAATTGCAAAAGTGCTTCACGTACAGGTATACGGCTAACATTTAATTCTTCTGCTAAGGCTGCTTGTCTTAATGGTTGCCCAGCCTTAATTTCACCGTTTAGGATTTTTTCTCTAAGCGTTTCCACCACTAGCTGTGTTCTTGTTTTATATACTATCGTCATTATTGGGTCCCTAATATTATTGCATCCATTATAATCATTAAGGATCAAAATCAAAGCATTAATAGCAAAAAAGCACGTTATTCAACCAATAACATGCTTTTTTTGCTTAAAATTAGCGTTTTTAGTAGATAAGTTTATTTATCAAAAACGCTAATTATTATTACAAAAATTAGCTTTGTAATGCCAGAGGAAGTAATTCTATTGGCATATTTTGATAACAAATTGGACGTTGGAAACGTTTTATTGCTTCGCTACCTACTGAAGTCGTACGAATATTAGTTGACGCAGGGAATGGGCCACCGTGATTCATCGATGCACAAACTTCAACACCGGTAGGCATTTGGTTGTAAATTAAACGACCTACTTTGTGTGCCACAGCTTGCGCAACTTCACGAGTTAACGATAGATCAGCATCAACACCATGAATACTCGCCGTTAAATTACCTTTTAATAAAGTAATAAACTGCATCATTTCAGCGAAGTCTTCACAGCGAACAATTAATGCGCTAAAACCGAACACTTCTTCATGCAAAGCTGGAGTATTAATAAATGTCGTTAAATCTGTTGTAAATAACGACGCAGAACATTCTTTTTCATTACCTGATTGCCCTGTCTCTAATAATTCAACGCCAGACAATGACGTTCTCTGAGCAACGGCACTGTCGTAAGCTTTACACATTGCAGGCGTTAACATGACTCCTGCACTTTGTTCTTTCAAACTTTGTGCTGCGCTGTTGATAAACTGACGATAGCTTTCATCAGTTTCTTTACCTACAACCACCCACACTCCTGGACTCGTACAAAATTGACCTTGTCCCATCATTAATGAGGCAACAAGACCTTGGGCAATTGCTTCTGAATCATTCTCTAGCTTTGCAGGCATAATGAATTGAGGATTAATACTGCCTAATTCGCCATAGAATGGAATAGGCTCAGGACGCTCATTAATTTGTTGTTGCAATATCATTCCAACACGTTCTGAACCAGTAAATCCTACAGCTTTAATCAATGGATGAGTAACTATTTGGCTAGCAATAGCATAGTTTTTCCCTTGAATAAGCGAAAAAACACCTTTATCTACGCCACATATGTCAATGGCCTTTAAAATAGCACGAGCAACTAATTCAGCTGTCGCAGGATGCGCAGCATGGGCTTTCATTACAACAGGACAACCGGCGGCCAATGCAGAAGCGGTGTCACCACCAGCAGTTGAGAATGCTAAAGGAAAGTTACTGGCAGCAAATACCCCAACAACGCCTAAAGGCAAATAACCTAAACGGGTATCGGGTTTAGGTAACGGTTGACGATCATTATCAGCTAAATCGATTACACCTTGGTATTCGCCACTTTCTAACAAGTTAGCAAATAAACCTAATTGTCCAACAGTACGGCCTCGTTCACCTTGTATACGCATAGCTGGTAAACCTGTTTCAGCACAAGCAGTTTCTACTAACTCGTCACCCAACGCATTAATTTGCTCACCAATAGTACGTAAAAATTGTGCGCGTTTTTCAGCACTTAATTGGCTATACGATGCAAAAGCATCATTCGCACGACTAATTGCAGTATTGACTTCTAATTCTGTTGCATCAGCAAAAGAAATGGCAATAGCCTCATGACTGATTGCATTAAATGCGGTGAAGCCGCCTTCTGTTTCGCCAGACCATTCGCCTGCGATTAAATTCTTTCCTGTAATTGACATAATGTTCTCACTTTTCAATTTCATTTAGTCGAAGGTTATCGACACTCATTTTTACAACTAAGGAGAAAGCTCTCCTTTTTAAATTTCTATTTAACGACAAAGCCAAAAGCATAAGGATCATCATCGTCAATGGTAATACGGTTACTACCAAATATTTTTGCCCATCCTTGAATACTCGGCATAATAGCCGGTATTTTTCCGGTAGGCATATCAATATCAATAACGTCTTCAATCTTTCCAATAAACTGACTACCTATGTAACTTTCATGGACAAATGTATCACCTTTGCTTAATAAGCCTTTAGTAAACAATTGTGCCATTCGTGCACTGGTTCCTGTACCGCATGGAGAACGATCTATTGCTTTTTCGCCATAAAAAACCGCATTCGCAGCATCTGATCCATTGGTTTGAAATTTACCTGTCCATAACACATGCGAAACACCATTAACTGAAGGATCTTCAGGGTGAACACACTTTAATGTTTGGCTGGCAATTTCACGGACTATTGGGCTCCAACGAAGAATTTGCCCAGCATCCCAAAGATCGATACCTGGGAAGTTTTCTTGTGGTTCAACAATAACGTAAAAATTTCCTCCGTAAGAAACATCAACTTTAAGAGGCCCAAGTTCTGGTATTTCAAGCACAACATCACGGTGTGCTAAATATGCGGGTACATTAAATATTTTAACGGAATTTACTTTGCCATTATTTTCTTCATACTCAATGGAAATCTGCCCAGCAGGCACATCAATAATGAGTTTCCCAGGAGTTTTCGGCGTAATTAAGCCATTTTCTAATGCTGAAGTTATTGTGCCAATCGTGCCGTGACCACACATCGGCAAGCAACCCGAAGTTTCAATAAATAATATCGATGCATCAGCATTATCACTACAAGGTGGGTATAAAAATGCACCAGACATCATGTCATGACCCCGAGGTTCGAACATCAACCCTTGACGAATCCAATCGTAATTTGCCATAAAGTCTAGACGCTTTTCGCTCATGGTTTCACCTTTTAAATTAGGGTGACCGCTAGTCACTAACCTAACAGGATTTCCACAAGTGTGAGCATCAATACAAAAAAACGTTCCTTTGATCATACATCTCTCAGAAAAAATAATTCAATTTTACAAACCAACAAAACAGGTAGCTCATAAACCACGAGTTACCTGCTTATCTATTACGCGATTAGCCTGTGTAGACCACGCAAATAGTTAACACGTTCAGCGAGCACAGTTACAAGTATCTTGTTGGTTATGATGAATCGCTTCGGCTTTATCTAATTAGTAAATTATACCAGATAATACCATCAAGCTATCGATACCAATGTTTCATGTTTTGACTAAGTTCACGGCAAATTTTATAGAAATATCAACAACACCAAAACAATATAAAAATACGACGTGTAACACCTTATTTAATGATGATATCAGTCATAAATTGAGGCGCGCCGACGTTAGTAGATAAACCTTTGTTATATTATCTACTACCGCTAGATAATTACCTTGCCCATATGCAGTTATGGCGTTTGCGTTAAATTTAGTACAAATACCGTAAAGTATTCCTAGAAACAACAAAGCATATTGTATACAATCTCTTTTAAAGTTCAAGCACAATGTTTATTATTTCTAAAAAAGGTGGGATACATGCAGTTAAGCGTTGATAATTTAACACAATACCAAAAAATACATACGGTTGATGCACACACAGAAGGCGAACCTTTGCGCATTATATCTTCAGGCTACCCAGAAATTATTGGTAGTACTATTCTTGAAAAACGCCAGTATGTAACCGAACACTTAGATCACCTTCGTCAATTATTGATGTTTGAACCTCGCGGTCATGCAGATATGTATGGCGCTCTTATTACCGAGCCTTGCACTAAAGAAGCCGATTTTGGTATTTTATTTATGCATAACGAAGGTTATAGCAGTATGTGTGGCCATGGCATCATTGCGGTGGTCTCAGTTGCTATTGAAACTAGAGCGATAGATATGCCATCCCCCAATCAAGTCATTGGTATTGACGCACCAGCAGGCTTTATTAGTGCCTATGCTCACCTTAATAGCGATAACAAGCTCGTTGTTAGTTTTGACAATGTTCCTTCCTTTGTTGAAGCTTTAGATCAAGTGGTTAATGTTGAAGGTTTTGGTGAAGTCAACTACGATTTATCCTATGGTGGTGCTTATTATGGTTATGTTGATGCCGATGCATTAGGACTTGACTGTACTCCGGAAAACCAACAGGCATTAATCGACGCTGGTCGCGCAATTAAAAAGGCGGTAATGGCGAGCTATACCATTAAACATCCGTTAGAAACCGACTTAAGCTTTTTGTATGGCATTATTTTTTACTCTACAAAAACAGATAATCCTAGCTCGCATTCTCGTCATGTGTGTGTGTTTGCCGACGGTGAAGTCGATAGATCACCAACCGGCACCGGCGTTAGTGCACGAATTGCTTTACTTGCGGTAAAAGAAAATATTGCTGATAAAGAAGACGTGACCATTGAAAGCATTGTTGGCGGAAAAATGATTGTAAATATTCAATCACATTGTGATTATTATGGAAAATCGGCCATTATTCCAAGAGTCAGCGGCCGAGCTTTTATTACTGGCGATCACCAATTCATGCTTGCCAAAGATGATATTTTCCCCAACGGTTTTATTTTAAGATAAGGGTAACACCATGTCGTTATCAACAATAAAAAACAACAATGTTGCTGTTATTGGTGCCGGTATTATTGGCGTGAACTGTGCTGCTGAGCTACAGAAGCTAGGGTTTAACGTGACATTGTTAGACAAAGAAAATATTGGAGAGGGTTGCTCGAAGGGTAATGCAGGCCACTTTGCTACTGAACAAGTATTCCCCCTGGCTGAAGCGAACTTATTATGGCAACTACCTAAGTTATTACTTGCTCCCCTAGGGCCTGTGCGTTTATCGCCAATGTATTTGCCTCAAGCATTGCCTTGGTTTATAAAGTTCATTACAAATATGTTCCCCAGTAAACGAAAGCAAAATGGTGAAGCGCTTAAATCACTGAACAAACATGCTATTGACTATTATAAGCCGTTATTAAAAGCAGCTAATGCCGAATATTTATTAACAACTAACGGCAGTTTACTAACTTTTGAAGACAGTCCATTAACGGAAGTCGAAAAGCAATTAAAGCATTATAGTGATGCAGGTATATCAGTAAAATTACTTAACCGTAATCAAGTACTGGAACTAGAGCCTAATTTAAGCCATAAAATTCAACATGCCCTTTATTTCACTGATGTTGCTCATACCGCTGATCCTCAACAAGTATGTCTAGCTATTGCTCGGTATGCACAATCCTTAGGCTGCCAATACAGACAATTTAGCGTAAACCACATAATCTATAAACATGGCAGTAATGCTAGTGTGGAGTTAACCAGTGACAACGAAACACTCACTTTTGATCAAGTTATTGTTGCTACAGGCGCTTGGTCAAAAACATTACTGAAGCAATTAAATTATAAATTGCCTTTAGAAGTAGAACGCGGCTACAGTTTAAATTTAGCAAATAACATTAAAAACAGTGAATTGACTCGCCCTGTAGCCTCTGCTGAGCGTCGATTTATTATGACGCCAATGGCACATGGCTTGCGATTGGCTGGTACGGTAGAATTCGCTGGATTAAAAAAGAAAGCTAACATGCAACGCGCAGACATGCTTTACCAACATGCAGAGCAAATGCTTGATAACTTACCAAGCTTTAACGCTAACGAGGCAAATGAAGATCAACGGTGGTTAGGTTTTAGACCCTCTCTACCCGATTCGCTTCCGGTTATAGGTCGAGCACCACAGCATAACAATATTTACTTTGCACTAGGACATCAGCACTTAGGATTAACACTAGGGGCTATAACTGGTAAGTTAATTGGACAAGTCGTTACAGATAACGCTACTGATATAGATATTAGTCCTTTTTCGATTAGCCGATTTAATTAGCTTGAAAACGGCTTAATAAATATTTTCTAACAGTAACAGCGATTTCTTTATATCTTCGTTTAAGATTTCTTAAAGCAAGTTCTGCTTAAGTAACCTGAACTCGGTTTAAGAGATGGTTAACAGTTTGAAAAATAAGTAAATAATTACTTTACTCTAGCTTGGTAGTTTTTCTTAATTCAAGGCAAATTTCGCGTCAATAGCTGGCCTATTGCAAGAAATTTAACGAAGAAGTAAGGAAAAATAGCTGCTAGAGAAATATTTGTTAAGCCGAGCCCAGGTTAAATAAAAAAGCTTAAAAAAATAAAACCACAATAATGCTTTTACCTTATTGTGGTTTTTTTATTACTGGGGCTTGCTAATTGTTTTAAGCAGCTAATTGCACCATGCCAGCCTCAAAACGTACACTATACGTTTTTATCGATACAGCTTCGTTTTCTAAGCACTGCCCTGTGGCTAAATCAAAGTGTTGCTTATACAAAGGAGAAGCAACCACCGTTTTATCAGAAACACTGCCAACTATGCCACGTGAAATAATATTCGCTTGGCTAAATGGGCAATAATTGTCAATAGCGTAAATCTTTTCAATACCTGCTTCTAAAACTCTAAAAATAGCTACTTGCTCATTTTCAAACAGCGCGCAACGCCCCATGTTTTGTAGAATATCTTCAAATTTACAAATATCTACCCATGTTTCTGTTTGTTCTATCATACTCATAATAAAGTCCTCTTGGATTATTAGTCTATGGTGGTCACTTCAATACGTTCATTCTTAATTTTTGGTCTAATTTGTTGGCGCTCTTGAGTAAATACCACATTGTCATCACTCTTATCGCTATTAACAAAATGACTAAAGCGTTTCATCCGCTCTGGATCTTCTAGGGTAGATTTCCATTCACACTGGTAAGTTTCGACAACGGTGCTCATTTCTTTTTCTAGCTCAGCACAAACGCCCAATTTGTCATCAATAATAACGGATTGTAAATAGGCTAAACCACCTTCCATGTTATCCATCCAAACAGAAGTTCGTTGTAGACGATCTGCAGTTCTAACATAAAACATAAATAAGCGATCTATGTATTTAATTAAGGTGACATCATCAAGATCAGAGGCAAATAAGTCAGCATGTCTTGGTTTCATCCCTCCATTCCCACATACGTACATATTCCAACCATTTTCGGTGGCAATAACTCCCACATCTTTACTTTGTGCTTCAGCACATTCTCGCGTACAGCCTGATACCGCCATTTTCAACTTATGTGGTGAGCGTAAGCCTTTATAACGATTCTCTAGTAATAGTGACATTCCCATAGAGTCTTGTACGCCGTATCGACACCAGGTATCGCCAACACAAGACTTAACCGTACGTAATGATTTACCGTATGCATGACCTGTTTCGAAACCTGCATCGATAAGTTCTCGCCAAATGGGTGGTAATTGCTCAGAGCGAGCACCAAACAAATCGACCCGTTGTCCACCGGTAATTTTGGTATAAAGGTTATATTTTTTAGCCACTTCACCTAAAACAATCAACTTGTCTGGGGTAATCTCACCACCTGCAACACGTGGCACAACGGAATAAGTGCCATCTTTTTGCATATTTCCCATAAAGTAATCATTGGTATCTTGTAAACCGTGTAATGGTTTTTCAAGAATGTAATCATTCCAACAAGAAGCTAATAGTGAGGCTGCTGTAGGCTTACAAATATCGCAACCTAAACCAGAGCCATGCTTTTCAAGTAATGCCTCAAAACTTTTTATTTTTTCAACACGAATAATGTTATATAAATCTTGGCGGGTATAAGCAAAGTGCTCACAAAGATCAGTGTTTACTTCAACACCATTTTTCTCTAATTCACAATTAAGAACTTGGGTAATTAACGCCGTACAGCCACCACAACCCGTAGCAGCTTTGGTGACATTTTTAATATCACCTATATTAGTTGCACCCTCGCTGACCGCGCATACCACATCAGCTTTAGTTACATTCATACAAGAACATAACTGAGCGGTTTCAGGCAGTGCATCAACACCGAGTCCAGTTGATTGACCATCAACTTGTGGCAATATTAAGCCTTCTGGTTCACTAGGAAGTTCCATTTTGTTAAGCATAAACTGTAATAAGTTGCCATATTCACTTGCGTCGCCAATAAGCACGGCACCTAGTAGATACTTATCATCTTCAGAAACGACTATTTTTTTATAAACTTCATCACGATCATTGACAAAAGTATAACTGCGACTGTTTGGTGTATTGCCATGAGCATCGCCAATTGAGGCTACATCTACGCCCATTAACTTAAGCTTTGTGCTCATGTCGGCGCCGGTAAACTCATTACCACTATCGCCAAGTAAATGTTCACATGCCGCTTTTGCCATTGCATTACCAGGGGCAATTAAACCAAATATTTTATTTTCCCACAAAGCAACTTCACCAATGGCATAAATATCCTCATCACTTGTTTGACATTGGTCATTAATAACAATGCCACCACGTTCGCCCATTTTTAGATCGGATGATTTAGCGAGTTCATCTCTGGGTCTAATACCAGCGGAAAACACTATAATATCTATTTCTAAGCTTTCGCCATCAGCAAAACTCATTTTGTGTACAGCGTTTTCACCATCGGTAATACTCTTGGTATTTTTTTCGGTATGCACACTAACGCCAATATCTTCAATTTTTTTGCGCAGCATTTTGCCGCCACCATCATCTATTTGAACCGCCATTAATCTTGGGGCAAACTCAACAACATGAGTTTCTAAAGATAAGTCCTTTAAAGCTTTAGCTGCTTCAAGACCTAATAAGCCTCCACCAATTACCGCGCCTGTTTTGCCTTTTTGTGCCGCTGCTGTTATAGCTTCTAAGTCTTCAATGGTGCGATATACAAAAACATTTTCTCTGTCAAAGCCAGGTACTGGAGGGACAAAAGGGTAAGAGCCAGTGGCTAAAATAATCTTATCGTAGTTTACAATTTTACCTGTTTGTGAGGTAACAGTTTTAGCTGAGCGATCTATGGCAACCACTTTATCACTAGTAAAAAGCGTAATATCATTACTGGGATAAAAGCCTTGTTCTACCATATTAATGTCGGCAGCATCACGAGTATCAAACCAAGCCGTTAAACGTACACGATCATACGCAGGTCTTACTTCTTCACCAAACACTGTGATGTTATAATTCCCCGACTTACCACTTTGCACCAAAGACTCTAAAAAATGATGCCCAACCGGACCATTACCGATAACAACTAAATTAATTTTATTACTCATGTGTTTTCCTGAATCTACATTATTTGAGATTTATAAATCCAAGATTGCAAAGCTTGTACCAACGACAACGAAAAACATAAGTCTATGTTTTTAATGAATTAATAATAAAAAGGAAAACTATGATAAATTAAACATGCACAATTAAAGTGCATAATTTAGGAAGGGTGTATGTTTAATTGGTGCAACTAAATGACCGTTTACACACCTAAGCTAACGACATACCCTTAGGTGTTTTGTATTTTTATATTCTTTATATAGTACGTAAGCGCTACTTCGTTACAGTCTTTTTATGTATAGGTACTTTAACTTTAAAAGCGCAGCCTTGTTCTGTTTTAAGTACCCTTATAGTGCCCTCAAGTTTTGCATCAACGAGAGTATAAACAATATTCATACCTAAGCCCGAACCGCCTTGCCCTCTTTTGGTGGTTACGAAAGGATCGAATATTTTCTCTCTAATTTCGTCACTCAACCCTTTACCATTATCACTATATAACAGGGTTAAATAGCCACTACTTTCAGTAAACTCAATACTTATTTCACCTTCAACACAACCTTCAAAACCATGTATATGTGAGTTCATCAAAAAGTTAGTTAAAATTTGGTTCCAAGCGCTAGGGTAAGTAATTAAGTTTAGTTCAGGATCTACCGATACAGAAATTTGATACTTTTTATGTTTAAACATTGTTTTTACAGTATTAACCACGTCTGTAACATGCCCAAATAAATTAATATTAATTTCAGGATCTGTATGCTGCTCAACTGCAACCGATTTAAAACCGCGAATTAATTCAACAGACTTATTTAAGCTACGCTCAATAATTTGTTGATATTCAATCAACAAATTTAAAGTATTTGAAAGGTAGGATTTGGTTAACTCTTCTGAATCGACAGCTTTGACCAAATCGTCGATTTTTTCTTTTAACGCAGTGATAGAGGTAACACAAATACCTAATGGCGTATTAACTTCATGAGCAACACCTGCGACTAATTGCCCCAGTGAAGCCATTTTTTCAGACTGTACCAATTGATCTTTCGCTAATGTAAGATTATCTAGACTGTGTTGTAACTGCTCATTAGTGCTAGCTAATTTTGAAGTACGATCAAACACTTTTACCTCTAATTCACCGTTAAGAGAGATAAGAGCATTCTCGGCTTCTTCTAATTTAATTATGTCATTTTTCAGTTTTATGCGCATAGCGTTAATGGCATCAACCAAAAAATCTAACTCATCTTTTTTTCCAGAGCGATTAACTAAGGCCAAAGGCAGATCTAAATTATCGCCACTGAGTTGCTGTGAATAATCAGTGATTAAATAGATGTGCCTCGTAATCAACTTATGAACAATAAAAATAAGACAAAAGGCCACAATAAAAATTTTAATGAATTCGGAAGTAATGATAAAACTAGCTTTTTGCCAAAGCGCAGAGTAAATATCATGGTAATTGGCCGATATTTGAAGAGTTCCTATGGTGCCGCCACCATAATTAATTGGATACTCTAAATATTTAGTGGTTTGTGCATTAGGATCACCAGACGAATATTCATTACCAAAGTCGGTCACTATTTTAACGTACTGAATATCAGAGAGCTCGACAATCCCTTTAATTTGTTGTTCAACTAAGGTTTGATTAAAGTCCCATAAACTTGTAGCAATAGAAGGAAGGTAACTGGTGTTAATACTTTCAAACTTTTGATCTAAATAAACAAGATCATCATTAAAGTCAGAATATAACTGTACAAAGGTAGAACAAATAGACAAAACTGAGCTACATAAAACGATGTAAATTAATACACGTTGGCTTAATTTGTTATTAATACCATTTGTTTTAGTCATGAACACTTTTCAGTAAATTAGCTTATAAAAATATCCCGACCGGATTGGCAGCTTTTACTGTCCTTGTTAGTTGCTTTACCTCATTAAATGCAGCTAACAAAAAAAAGTCAATACTAATGGTGATTATTTAGCAATTCATTAACATATAAAGGGGTATTTAATTGATAAAACAAAAAAACTCCCCTTAAAGCATGTTAATTAAATCGCCCTTATTTTTTCTATTTCTTCAATGGTTCTTGGCACGTCTTTTGACAAGTTTTCAACGCCCTGACTTGTCACTAAAATATCATCTTCAATTCTAATGCCAATGCCCCGCCACTTTTCATCAACCGATGTGCAGTTTTCAGGAATGTAAATGCCAGGTTCAATGGTAAATATCATGTTGGCTGCTAACTCTACCCAAGTATTATCTGCTTGGTGGTAACTTCCCACATCGTGGACATCCATTCCTAACCAATGACCTGTTTTATGTACTGTGAACTTTTTATAGGACTCATCTGCCATGACTTGCTCAAAGGTGCCCGTTAATAAACCAAGTTCCAAGAGTCCTTTCGCCATTTGTTCAACACAAGTTTGATAAATTTTGTGCCAAGACAAGCCAGGTTTAATGATTGCAATTGCGCTATCAAGTGCGTTAAGCACAATTTGATACAACTGTGCTTGCTCAACAGAAAATTTACCATTAACAGGCCAAGTACGCGTAATGTCACTGCAGTAGTATTGATATTCTGCGCCAGCATCAATAAGTAGCAATTTACCATCTTCTAATACACAGTTATTATCTTCATAGTGCAAGCAGCAGGCATTATTGCCGCTAGCGACAATAGAAGGATAACTAACATCGCGACAACCATACTCAGCAATTTCATGATTAAATGCTGATTCAATCTGTAGTTCATTCATGCCAACTTTTGCTAATTGCATGACTTTTTTATGAGCGCTTACTGACGCTTGTACCGCTTTTTTAATTAAGACCACTTCTTCATCAGACTTAATCACACGTTTATTATGTAAAATTGGCGCTAAAGGCAATAATTGTCGATGCTGCTTTATCGTATCAAAGCCGGTATTTCGTTTTTGGTGATTGATCCATGTTAAAATTTGGTCGCTGTAAATACCTTGCTCATCTAGGTAGTAAACTTTACTTCGCTCTTCCAATAAGTGAAGCAACTCGCTATTTATATCATTAATATCAAAAGCTTGATTAGCACCAAATTTTTGCTTAACGCCCTCTATTCCTGCTCGAGCACCAAAACTTGTTTCAGCGTCGGCATCGTTTGGTCGAGTAAATAGGATAAAGTTATTTAGGTGTTTGGGCCGAATAACAGCTACCGAATTTTGCTCAGTAAATCCGGTAAGGTAATACAAATCATTATCAGCCCTAAAATGATATTTAATATTTTTACTGCGTGTTTTAGCAGTATTACCAACGACTATCACAACCGAATCTTCATCAAGTTGATTCATTAACCAAGCGCGACGCTCGGCAAAAAACTTCATATTTAGCATAGAACCTCTCAAATTTACTCGTTTACTTATTTAACAAAATCTGCAACAAGCTTAGCTGCTGCTAAATCTTCTAATGCATGCCCGACTGACTTAAAAACAGTAATGTCGTTAACATCGCGGGTAATAACCATTTGTTTTCTACACAAAGCGAATAAATCGGCTTCAATATCGTCAAGAGTAATAACCTTATTAGCAAGTGGTATAGCTATGTCGCCTGTTTCTCTGACAGCAGACGAAGTGTTATCTACAAAAATACGCCCTCGAGTCATACATTCATCGTCCATTTCACGCATGTCAGGACGATAGGCTCCAACCATATCTAAATGTTGACCGGGCTTTAACCATTGACCAAAAACGAGAGGATTTTGACTCAGAGTTGCACATGAAATGATGTCAGCATCAGCAATATTACTTTCAATATCCGTTACCGGCTGACAATCTAGATGTAAATGACTGACAAGATCGCACACCGCCTGTGCCTTTTCTATTGTTCGGCCCCACACTTTTACTTTTTTAATTGGCCGTACACTGGCATGGGCAGCAATAAGTTGAGAAGATAAGGTGCCTGTGCCAATCACTAATAAATTTTCACTGTTTTCACGTGATAAAAAGCGCGATCCTAGTGCAGAAGCTGCAGCTGTTCGCTTTGCTGTAATCGCAGGAGCGTCCATCATGGCAATCATAGAGCCTGTATCAACATCTAACAGTAAGTATGTCCCCTGAATTGACGGTAAGTCTTTTTGACTATTTTCAGGAGCCACTGTTACGATTTTTATGCCAGCTACTTCTCCTGCTTGCCATGCAGGCATCATTAACAAGGTAGTTTCACGGCTAGACTTGGGGTTTTCCATATCATAATGCAGGCGTGGAGGCACGGTTAAATCATCTGCAAATGCTTGCTCAAGTGCGTCGATTAATAGGGGGAATTGTAATGCTTGATCTATTGTCTTCGCGGAAATGGTTAACATGTATAGCCTCGTAATAATAAGTGATAAAACCAATATTAAATCAACCGGCATTATTGCATACTGTATACCAATTTAAAAGTTCAGATATTATCCCAAGTTAAATTTGCAAAAAAAAACAGCACGATAAATCGTACTGTTTCCATAAGTGTTAATATTCTCTGAAACTATGTAGCGCTACTAGTTACTCCGGCTTAACATATACTTAGCCGCTGCTAATCGCGTTTCTGCATCTAAGTAATTTTGTGGTGGCATTTCAGGATAATCTTCACGTTTCTTAGTTGGTTTATTAATATAATCCGCTATACCTTGTGGGTTATCCATATATAACGCCTGAATAATTTGCACTGGAGGACCAATCATTCGTCCTGTGTATGTGTGACACCCTGCACAAATCCCCATATAAACGACTTTTCCTCGTTCAGCAGGGTCGATCATTCTTGGTGGAACTGGCTCATCTAAAAGGTAGCTATCAGTAGAAGCTGTATTAGTAAAGCTACACTCTTTAAAGCTTTTAATTCCAACCGTTACATAGCGATGACGGTTAATGATACAACCATCTTTTGCGCCAATAGACACAATATCAGCCTTACCTTGCTTAAATTCCGTCAACATTAATGCTTTAACTTCATCAATTGTGTCGTAACCATTGTTAAGCATTAAATTATCTAAGATCATCACGCGATCAGGCACAGGATCTGACTCAGGATCAATGGTAACGTTAGGTGCATTGTGATGGTCAGTGATTAAAATCCCTGCTGTTTTGTTGTCTGAAATAATATTTCCTTCAACAATAACATCGTCGGCTGCCATAATAAGTATTCCCGTACCGGCAGGAATTCCGCCAACGGTAGAGCCAGGCGCACCGAAGTTTTTATGGTTATTTGCTGAAATAAAGTTATTACGAATAATTACGTCGAAAGTGGTTTTAATCGGTAAACCTGGAGTGATAAAAGCTAAAATTCCACCAGTATTATTATGAACATAATTATTTTCAACTATGGCATGACGAGAGTTTTCAATCTCAATACCTGCCACACTGTCAAAAACATCGTTATAGGCTACGTGAATATTATCACTCATACCAACATAGATAGCAGCATCTTCAATGCCAGAGATAACGTTATATTCAACTAAGCCGTTTTTTCCTAATTGCGGGAAAATTCCGTATACGCCAGTATCAACAATAATGTTATTTCGAATTTCAAAATTATTACCTGCTTGACCCATAATGCCGTTACCTTTGTAACGGGTGATCAATAAGTTTTCAATAATAATATTATTACCTGAGTATAAAATAGCATCATTAAGTAGATCTTTGCCATCAAGTGTAGCTCGCTCTCCTTCTTTAATCACACCAATAACATGTATATCGTCTTTATCAATATAAACAGTTTCGTGATAATTACCCGGCATAATTTGAATGGTGTCGCCAGGTTTTGCTAGCTGAACAGCGTCCATGATGCTATCGCCATCATTCACAGTGTGAGTGGTGCCTTCTACTTCTCTTTTTAATACGGTGCTTTTACTCTTTGAACTTTGGTTAGCTTCCTCTGATGACTTATCGTAACCACCACTATAGCTTGCCCCACCTTTAGAGCTTGTAATAACAGGAGAGCTATTACTTCCTCCATAGTACACGCCTCCTGCAAAGGCCCCTACTACTAATAAGACACTGATTACCTTGCCTGCACTCATATTATTCTCCACTTTGTCGTTTATTTTTTTGTTGTAATTGTTGTTGCTGATTAACTTGTTCACTTTGTTTTGATAATTGATATTTTATATCGATAACCGCTAAACCTGATGGCACTTCATTTGGAATTTCTGGTGTTAAGCTTTCATCAGTTAACGCACCTAAAAACTCAACAACCAGCTGCATTTCTTTATCTGTTAAATCAGGCTCAGAAATATGCCAATGCAGTAATAAATCTTCATCTTCAGGCACTGCGTTACCTCGACCATCATTATAGAATTTCACGGTATCTAATAAATTATCGTATCGACCTGAATGCATATAAGGTGCTGATTTTGTAATATTTCTAAGCGTAGGTACTTTAAATGCACCTCTTAATTTTTTCTCGTTGTATGTTTTTTCAGCTCCAACATCAAATACCTGTCCTTCAGGCTCTGGTGTACCAATAACGGCAATTTGATTATTGGTAAATAAAGGTGGTTGATGGCACTCAGCGCAACGGGCTACAAACGAACGAAATACATTTAATCCTGCGATTTCGTTCTCAGTTAAGGCTTGATGATAACCATGAGCATATCGATCATAACGACTATTTAGCGATATTAATGAGGCTTGAAAAGCGCTAATAGCGGTATATACCTGCTCTAAATTTATAGTTTCTTGCTCAGGAAATGCTTGTGCAAATAATGTTGGATAAATTGTGTTAGTTTTCAATGACTGTAAAAGGTTCTCGGGAGTATTTCCCATTTCTTTAGGATCAAACAATGGGCCTTGGGCTTGATCTTCTAAAGTCGTTGAACGCGCATCCCAAAAGAACTTGTCTAAAAAGGCAACATTCCATAATGTTGGCGCACCACGGGTGACTTTTTCACCTGTAATACCAATACTTCGATCTAAGTCGTCACTAAATCCTTTATCAGGTTGATGACAGCTTGCACAAGAAATAGAACCATCTTTGGATAACAGCGGATCAAAAAATAAGTATCGGCCTAAATCAATTTGCTCCGGTGTAAAACCATCTCGATGCTTAGGTAATGAAGTTTGCGTGCCACCTAACCCTCTGTCTTGAACTGAATCATAAAATTGATATAAGGTTACTAATCGGCATATACTTTTCTCTGACTGTTTGATTAACTCAAAACTTGGTGGACAGTTGTCTTTAAGTGCAAAGTTATTATCAGCAATATCAGTAGCATTGCCTATTTGAGTCACCAAAAAACTTAGTATAACCAGGTAAGTTAATAGTGAACCTTTTACAAGTGACGGTAGTAAAAAATTAATCATTAATCGCAGCCTCCCTACTTAACATCACTATTTTTCATAGTAGTAAGGTAATAAACAATATCTTTAAGCTCTTGCCCTGACGTTGTTTTAGCCATCATCGCCATTTGCCTTCCCAGTTTATCGGCCTTTTCTGTGCCACGAATACCTGTGGAAAAGTTATTCATTTGTCTTAATAAGTAGTCAGTATTGAGCATATTCAATTTAGGAGCATTGAAGGCTTTATTTCCTTGACCTTCACCACCGTGACAAGCGCCGCATTTTGCGTGATAGTATCGGCTGCCATTTTTAAGTGAAGCTGCATCTATTTGAGCACTACTTGTCGTATTAACTACGGGTTCAGGAAATGAATTAATAAACTGGCTCAACAGTAAAGTATCACTTTCACTGGTTAGGCCCTTGGCAATACTAGCCATTTGCTTTCCGTGCAAGTCATCTTTGTGAGCGCCGCGCAATGCACTTGAAAAATTGTTTAATTGACGAGTTATGTACCAATCAAATTGTCCTGCAAGTGCTGGAGCATTTAATTGTTCATTACCTTCTCCTGCTGCTCCATGACAAACAGCACATTGTTGATATAAAGCTTCGCCACTTGATGCAGAGTTAGCCAAAACACTCAATGAAAAAATACTGCTAAAAAGTAAAAATAATCGTACCAGATAAGAATAAGAGAAATTAAATAACATCATTAAGCCTTGTAACAAACATAAATATTTATCAGCTAAATATAGAGTTGTTATTTTAAAAAAGCTTACGGATTACCAAAAAAAGCTGACGAATTCTAAAATTCATCAGCAATTATAGGATGTAACTAGGTGTGTTTTACAAAGTTTGCGCTAATATTCTTTTTCTATACTCGGTAGGTGTAGCATGGTGTGTACTTTTAAATACTTTATTAAAAGAGCTTAAACTTCTAAAGCCACTCTCTAACGCTAATGTTAATACAGGCACTCCACTGTATTCATGTTGGCCTAGTTTTTCTGTGACTTCTTTAATACGGTAATAGTTTAAAAAGTCATTAAAGTTACGATAATTTAATTCACCATTAATTAAATGACGTAATTTATATTCATGTATGCAAAGGTGTTTTGCTAAGCTAGAAATTGTCATGCCATCTTGTTGGTAAAGCTTATCTTCAACCATAGAAGCAATCACTTTGCTTAAGGCTTTTGATGGAGCTTTAACTTCTGCAACAGGTGTTACTTTTGTTTTTACCACTTCAAATAAACTTGCCTCACGTAAACGAAATAATAAAAAGTTTGTTCCTGCAATTAATATAGCTAAAAGAAGACTTTTCATTAAATCTAACCAAAGCCACTCTAGTGTCAAAATATCATTCATTACAATCACAAGAAAAAGATACATTGCTGAAAATGTGATAAAGCCGCCGCGAATGTAACGTCTGTCTTGTACTAAATCGTCACGCCACTGCTGAGCAGCAATCATTAGCGCATGAGCAATTAACACCAGCTCTAACAACATAGAGCTATATTTTACAAAACCATAAAACGCTTGATAATCGGATAATTGATACGACCATAACACTTGTGTAATTTCTTTAGTGAGTGGCACGAATAAAGTTAATGAAGCAATTATATATTGCCAACGTTTTAAAATAACGTGATCACCAAATACACTTAAACTCACTAACCAAAATAACCCCGGTAGTGCATTACCACCAATTAATTCAAACCAGTGCGCTAAAGAATCAACAGAACTAGGCGCGTATATTTCTCCAAGCAGATAACCACTACTGCTTATCATCAGTAAAATGTATAAACGAATAGATTGATTTTTATTCCATAGTGGCAGCAAAATAATGGTGCTCATTAACATTTGCGCTAAAACAAAATTATAAAAAAACAGTTGAAGAGATTGCATATAATGAGTTCTATAAGCCAGATAAATTAGAAAAAGGTTAATCAAAAAGAAAAAGTATGACTTTCAGTAGTCTAAACGCAATTTATCAAAATTGAAACTAGATAAATTTTAACTAAAAAAAAACGATAACCGTCGTTATCGTTTTTGTTTATTGATACTTATTGATTCAGACTACTCAGCTTCAGATTCAACCAATACTTCTTCTTTTTCAGCTGGTAAGGCTTTTGTTAATAGTAAGTCTCGTAATTTAGTATCAACATCTTTGGCCATTTCAGGATGCTCCTCTAAATACTTAGCGGCATTTGCTTTGCCTTGACCAATTCGCTCACCATTACAACTATACCAAGCGCCTGCTTTCTCAACAAAACCATTTTTAACGCCTAATTCAATTAACTCGCCTAAACTATTAATACCTTCACCATAAAGTATTTGAAATTCAGTTTGTTTAAACGGCGGCGCAATTTTATTTTTTACGACTTTAACCCGAGTTTCATTCCCGACAATTTCATCGCCGTTTTTAACCGCACCAATACGACGAATATCTAAACGTACAGAAGCATAAAATTTTAATGCATTACCACCAGTAGTTGTTTCAGGGCTGCCAAACATAACACCAATTTTCATACGAATTTGGTTAATAAAAATTAGCATAGTATTCGATTTTTTTAAGTTACTGGTTAATTTACGCATAGCTTGAGAAAGCATACGTGCTTGAAGGCCCATGTGAGAATCTCCCATGTCTCCCTCAATTTCAGCTTTAGGGGTTAAAGCAGCAACAGAATCGACAACAATAACGTCGATGGCACCAGAGCGCGTTAACATATCAACAATTTCTAAAGCTTGTTCACCAGTGTCTGGTTGTGAAATTAACAAGTCATTAATATTCACACCTAATTTTTCAGCATAAATTGGATCAAGTGCATGCTCTGCATCAATAAAAGCACAAACTTTACCTTTACGTTGAGCCTCTGCGATTACTTCTAGTGTCAGGGTTGTTTTACCACTTGACTCTGGTCCATAAATTTCAACCACACGGCCTAAAGGTAAACCTCCAGCACCTAGCGCAATATCTAATCCTAACGAACCTGTAGAAATAGTTTCTACATCCATCGTATTATTATCGCCAAGCTTCATAATAGATCCTTTACCAAATTGTCTTTCAATTTGGCCTAAGGCTGCTGCTAATGCTTTTTCTTTATCGTCTTTCATATTTTGCTCCGCTGATAACTTCTGGAATTTCGTTTTGATGAAGCAAGTATACTGTATGGTCGTACAGTATCAAGTTTTTTTACAATTTATTTTTTTATTAAGTAAAATAATAAAAACCTATACTTTTAACTTATTGATATAAATAAATTATATCATCCTTAATAACTTTTTAGAAAAACCAACAAAAAAGTTACTAAATCATATACTGCTGATATTACAGTAACCTGTACAGTTGTTTTCAACATGATTGTACCGCGCGCAAAATCCTTTTTAATTAACAAAATAATTAAGATCTCTCCTCAAGCTTTATGTCATAATCTACAGCTTCAATTTTACATGACCATACGAATAAAAAGATTTAAATGACAACATCACCGCAAGATTTAAGTTCTCACACCCCTATGATGCGTCAGTATCTAACCATTAAAGCTGAATTTCCTAATATTTTAATTTTTTATCGTATGGGGGATTTTTATGAATTATTCTTTGATGACGCTAAAAAAGCTGCTGATTTACTAGATATATCGTTAACAGCACGAGGTAAAACAGGCGGTAATGCTATTCCTATGGCTGGTGTTCCTTATCACTCTGTTGATACCTATTTAGCTAAATTGGTTAAATTAGGTGAGTCGGTCGCTATTTGTGAACAAATCGGCGATCCTGCCACAAGTAAAGGCCCTGTTGAGCGAAAAGTTGTTAGAGTAGTCACTCCCGGTACCGTTAGTGACGAAGCCTTACTTGTCGATAAGCAAGACAATTTAATCGTTGCTATTTTTGAATCGCCAGCAACTTTAACTAAGAATATTTTTGGTTTAGCTTATCTCGATATGACTAGCGGCCGTTTTGTATTAACTGAGCCACAAAGCCAAGAACAGTTACTCGCCGAATTGCAGCGACTTACCCCAGCTGAGCTTCTCTACCCAGAATCATTTAAACAGTTTACTTTAATTGAGAGTTACAAAGGTTTACGTCGCCGCCCAGACTGGGAATTTGATTTAGATACGGCAAACAGTTTATTAAATCAACAATTTGGCACTAAAGAACTTACCGGGTTTGGTGTAAATGATAAGACATTAGGTTTGTCTGCCGCCGGCTGTTTATTTCAATACGT
Organism: Colwellia sp. SU-HH01217; assembly: GCF_057543495.1. Classification (NCBI taxonomy): domain Bacteria; kingdom Pseudomonadati; phylum Pseudomonadota; class Gammaproteobacteria; order Alteromonadales; family Colwelliaceae; genus Colwellia; species Colwellia sp. SU-HH01217. The sequence goes on from NZ_BAAJLX010000002.1 coordinate 310,140, forward strand.
AAAAGAATGTCAACGTAGTTCATTACCGCATATTAGAAATATTGTTTGTGAATCTTCTGCTACTGGCGTTATTTTAGATGCTGCAACTCGACGAAACCTTGAGTTAACGACGAACTTACATGGCGGTACTGAGAATACCTTAGCATCAGTTCTAGATAAATCAGCCACCCCCATGGGATCTCGTTTATTAAAACGTTGGATTCATTTCCCACTAAGGGATATTGATGTTTTAACAAACCGGCACAGTGCAATTAGTGATATTTTAGCGGCTGATCAACATGTTGATTTACACAATCTATTGAAACAATTAGGTGATATAGAGCGTATAGTTTCGCGCATTGCGCTTCGCTCTGCTCGCCCTCGTGACTTTGCCCGCCTGAGAAATGCTTTAATACTGCTTCCTGAGTTACAAGAAAATTTGCAGGTGTTTACTACGGGGTATCTACCTACACTAGCAAAGAGCAGCTTACCAATTTCGAGTATTCAACAATTACTTGAGCAGGCACTGGTTGAGAACCCACCAGTGTTGATACGCGATGGCGGCGTTATAGCGCCAGGTTATCATGACGAACTCGACGTACTTCGCGATTTGAGCGATGGTGCTACCGACTTTTTAGCTCAACTTGAAGCAAAAGAGAAACAGCGTACAGGTATTCAATCATTAAAAGTGGGTTACAATAAAGTTCATGGTTTCTTTATAGAAATAAGTCGCAGTGCTGCTAGTGAAGTGCCCGACGATTATATACGCCGACAAACGCTAAAAAATAATGAACGCTTTATTACTGAAGAATTGAAACAGCACGAAGTGACGGTGTTAAATGCACAAAGTAAATTTTTAGCATTAGAAAAACGTTTATATGATCAATTATTTGATCAAGTACTCCCTGAGCTTGAGAGGTTACAACGATTAGCTCAGGCAATTGCCGAATTAGATGTACTAAATACTTTTGCCCAACGAAGCGAAGCGCTCAATTATGCCAAGCCTACTTTATCGAAAGCGCCAGGTATTAATATAGAAGCAGGCCGCCATCCGGTTGTAGAGCAAATGACTCAAGATGCCTTTATCGCTAACCCTGTGGTATTAACGCCTCAACGAAAGATGTTAATCATCACAGGACCTAACATGGGGGGTAAATCAACCTATATGCGACAAACGGCATTAATTGTACTTTTAGCACATATTGGTTGCTTTGTTCCGGCAAGTGCTGCGAATATTGGCATGGTTGATCGTATATTTACACGCATCGGAGCATCTGATGATCTTGCAAGTGGTCGTTCTACCTTTATGGTTGAAATGACGGAAACTGCAAATATTTTGCATAACGCCACAGAAAAAAGTTTAGTACTGCTTGATGAAATTGGTCGTGGTACAAGCACCTACGATGGTTTGTCTTTAGCTTGGGCATGTGCAGAAATGTTAGCGATACAAACTAAAGCTTTTACATTATTTGCTAGTCATTACTTCGAGTTAACACAGTTGGCAGGGCAAATAGATGGCGTTGCCAATGTCCATCTTGATGCTGTTGAACACAATGACAACATTATTTTTATGCATGCGGTTCAAGAGGGAGCTGCGAGTAAGAGCTTTGGTTTGCAAGTGGCTCAACTAGCCGGTGTCCCTAAGAAAGTGATCCAACGCGCTAAACAGCGCTTAAGTGAATTAGAGAGTAATCAAACACCTTCTGTTTTACCCAATGATGAGAGTTTATTTGAGCAGTTGTCTTTAGTCGATCAAACACATCCAATAGTTGACGCGATTCAAGACTTAGATATTAACGAATTAAGTCCAAAACAAGCACTCGATTTATTGTTTCAACTGAAAGAGCAATTATAAGCCACTGTAATTACAATTATTTACGCATACATAAAAAAGCCAGCAAATATGCTGGCTTTAATTTAACAGTTGTTATTAGGCTTGAAAAATCGCTTCAATGGAGAGATTTTGTTGACTCAAAATATCACGTAAACGTTTTAAAGCTTCGACTTGGATTTGACGTACTCGTTCTCGAGTTAAGCCAATTTCTCTACCGACATCTTCTAAGGTCGCCGCTTCATAACCCATCAAACCAAATCGTCTCGCAAGTACTTCTCTTTGCTTGGTATTTAGCTCATTTAACCAATGAATAATATTATGACTCATATCCGCAGACTGTAAATCGCCTTCTGGACCACTATTTTTTTCATCAGGGATAACATCTAATAAAGCTTTATCTGAATCGCCACCAAACGGGGTATCTACAGAAGTAATACGCTCGTTGAGTTTAAGCATTTTTGCTACGTCAGCCACTGGCTTATCAAGTGCTTGAGCAATATCTTCTGCGGTTGGCTCATGATCCAGCTTTTGTACTAATTCTTTTGAGGTGCGTAAATAGATGTTAAGTTCTTTTACAACATGAATAGGTAATCGAATAGTACGGGTTTGATTCATAATGGCACGTTCAATGGTTTGACGTATCCACCATGTGGCATAAGTTGAAAACCTGAAACCACGCTCAGGATCAAATTTTTCAACGGCTCGAATGAGCCCTAAGTTACCTTCTTCAATTAAATCTAATAAGGGTAAGCCACGATTATTATATCGACGGGCTATTTTGACAACTAAACGTAAATTACTTTCAATCATACGTTTTCGTGAAGGTTCATCACCTTTAAGTGATAAACGCGAAAAATATACTTCTTCTTCTGCTGTTAATAATGGAGAAAAGCCGATCTCACCTAAATAAATCTGTGTTGGATCCAAACTAGATGACGAAACTCTCTCTTTAGTTTTTGTAGACACTTCCTTGGTCCTTTTATTATCTGCTTGTGAAACTGCATTTTTTTCTTTTTGTTCTTTCGTTGTTACGCCCATACTATATCTCCCAATAAAGTAGCAAAGCTAATAATTAGATTAAATATTCACGGTAACTCCATCTTTTTAGTTATAAGTATTATTTAGGTAAGTACTTCATAGGGTTAACAGATTTTCCTCGAAAGCGAACTTCAAAATGAAGCATGACTCTTTTCGCGTCTGTGTCACCCATTCTTGCAATAACATCGCCAACCTTTACCTGTTGTTTTTCTTTAACCAGTATTTTATCGTTATGTGCATAAGCGCTAAGGTAATCGTCATTGTGTTTAACAATAATTAATTTTCCATAACCGCTTAATGCACTTCCCGCATAAACTACTTTACCATCGGCTGCCGCTTTAACTTTATTGCCTCGCCGACCTGCGATATCAATGCCTTTATTACCATGTTGTGCCGTAGAAAATCGAGCTATCACTTTTCCATTAGCTGGCCACTGCCATTCTCTTATTTTTGCTGAGAAGGTTGAACCTTGTGAAGTGGCTTTTTCGCTTACTTTTTGCTCACTTACATTTTTACCATACTCCTGCTTTTTATTCGGTGCAACAGTTTTTTTTATGGTTTTTTGAACGTTTTTGCTAGAGCTTTTATTCGAGTTTTTTGCATAACTCTTATTACTACTAGCTTGGGAGGGTTTTAATGATTTTTTTTCAGAAACAATTAATTTTTGCCCCGGAAAAATTTTATAAGGAGACGAAATTTTATTCAGCTTTGCTAACTGTCTAACATCTGAATTTGCACGCCATGCAATAGAGTATAAAGTTTCTCCCGGTTTAACGGTGTAATAGGTAGAACTGATGCTATTTTTAACACGATCTTTAAGAGGAGTTGTACTATAAGCATTGACGACGGGAGCGGGTGTTTCTCTAGTTGAACAACCAGACAGTAAGAAAAAGGCCATAGCAATGAATGCCCAATAACAGTTTACCCATTTTAAATTAACTTGCCTCATTATGATATAAAGGTATTCCTTCTCCGACAATGAGTGGTGCAATACATGGTTAAAATAAATATCTCCTTGTGCAAAACTTAAAACAATTAGTTAACTTAACCTGAGTTCAGCTTACTAACTTTAATACTACCTTTAAGACGCTATGATTTCTAACGATTAAATAAATAAACCAGCACAATAAGTAAAACAACGCCCCAACCTAAAAAATCAATATATTGACGAATTTTGCTCTCCATTGCAGCGCCCCCCCACTTAATAAGCCCTGCCACTAAGAAAAAACGCATACCACGGCCAATAAATGAAACTAGTATAAAAGGTAAAAACGCCATATGTAAAAAGCCAGCACTTACAGTAAATAACTTATACGGCACAGGGGAAAAGCCTGCAATAAAAACGACCCACACGCCCCACTGCTCAAACCAAGTCATAATTTTTTCAAAGCGTGCTTGATAACCAAGCTCAAAAATAATAGGTTGAATCCAGGGTTCAAACATAAAATACCCTAGAAAAAATCCTACCGCCCCGCCCAGAACAGAAGCAATTGTCGTTAAACTAGCAAAGTACCAAGCTTTTTGGGGCTTAGCCAAAACCATTGGCGCTAAAAGCACATCAGGAGGAATTGGAAAAAAAACAGACTCGGCAAACGTTAGTATGGCTAAAATTCTTGGTGCAAATTGGTGCTCTGCCCAACGTAATGTCCATTGATATAATGTAGAAAAAATTTTCACTGTTTGTTAACTCAGGTAAGATTAGTATTAAATTAAACGTATAAAATGGCTTATAACAAATCGCCAGGAACTAAAGGTACAAAGCGAACAGCTTCTACCTGTTGCTCGCTATATGAATTGTTATTTCGGGTGATCACTTTAAGGACTTGTTGATCATCCCCAACTGGAATAATTAAACGTCCGCCATCAGCAAGTTGCTCTAATAGTGCTTTAGGCACACTGGTTGGCGCTGCAGTGACAATTATTGCATCAAAAGGCGCTTTACTGGCCCAGCCTTGCCAACCATCGCCATGCTTCATTGAAACATTATGTAAATCCATTGATTTTAACCGTCGCTTTGCCTGCCACTGTAACGCTTTAATGCGTTCTACAGAAAATACGTTTTGTGTTAATTGCGCTAAAATAGCCGTTTGATAACCCGAACCTGTACCAATTTCTAAAATATTTTTAGGTAAACCTTGAGCTAATAATAACTCAGACATTTTAGCAACAATATAAGGTTGAGAAATAGTTTGTCCCTGCCCTATAGGCAAAGCGGTATTATCGTAAGCTTTATGAGCAAGAATTTCCGGAACAAAAATATGGCGGGGAGTTCGAGCAATCGCTTGTAACACTTGTTGGCTGACAATACCTTCGGCATGCAATTTTTGGGCTAAAATTTCTCCACTGCGACTTGACTTTCCACTGATACTTTTCGCGATTCTTACATTCATACTACAGCTCTTTTACTCAACTTTTATTAACGATTTACAGTGAAAGGTTCTTCAACCACTCAGTCATGGATGACAAACTTTTATGGGCAGTCATATCTACTGTTAAAGGGGTTATTGAGGCGTACCCATTAGCAACAGCATAAAAGTCTGTTCCTTCTCCGCCGTCTAACTCTTGTCCTAATGTTCCGTACCAGTAAATGTCACGTTGCCATGGATCTTGCATTTTTTTCATGGTTTCGGCTTTATGGCGATGCCCTAAGCGCGTTACTTTAACACCTTTTAACATCGATAATGGAATATCTGGCACATTTATATTTAATATTTGGTCCGCAGGTAAAGGGTGTGCTTGCAACCTAAGAATAATTTTGGCCGCAACTACAGCTGCGGTTTGATAGTGCGCTTCTTTATGACCCACTAACGAAACTGCTACAGCGGGCATTCCCATATGTCGCCCTTCGGTTGCTGCGGCAACTGTACCAGAATATAGAGTATCGTCCCCTAAATTGGCGCCATTATTAATGCCTGCCACGACTAAATCAGGCATAGGGTTTGTTAACTGGCTAATGCCTACATGAACAGCATCTGTAGGTGTACCATTAACAGAGATAAACCCATTCTCTAGAGTCTGTGCGCGTAAAGGGTTTAATAAAGTGAGTGAGTTGCTGGCGCCACTACAGTTTCTATCAGGAGCTACCACGGTAACCTTGGCTAGTTTCATTAATTCTTGATATAAAACCTTTATACCTAAAGCATTAACGCCATCATCATTACTGAGCAATATTTTCATTTGTCTTTATCTTCTACTTAGACGAGTTAACATCGGTATAATCAATTAATTCTCTTAAAATTGTTGTGGCATAACAGCCTGCAGGCAGAAAAAATTTTAATGTTACAATACTGAGTTGTTCGGTCTCTGTTTTTATTTCAATAGTCGGCTGTGACAAGTTTAAACGAATTCTGCGACGCTCTTGCTTTAAGCCAAATTTTGCTAAACCTTGACAAAGTTCAGACTCAGCCCCAGCCATTTGTTGTTCAAAATGGCGAGTTTCACCTTGAGACATTAACTCGCCAGCTCCCCAAAGTGGTGCGGTAATATCAATATCTTTACTCAGTAACCGTTCTGTTAGAGCTTCATCAACTGTTTGGGCTATAAATACAGACTGAGTTCCTGATAACATGCAAACATCACCTTCAACGAGGCGATCAAAATAATCATGTTCAATGCGCTTATTAACCAGTTCATTAAATATATAAGATCTTGCCGCAGATAAGTAAAAACCCCGTTTTTTTTTATTTTTAACTTTAATATCACCAGCAAAAAGCTGTTTAGCTTTGTCAATATTACCGCCATCAATGCCAAAACGTTGCTCACCAAAATAATTGGGAACACCATGGTCAATAATCTTTTGCCAGCGCTGCTTTAACGTTTCAATCTCGGTAACATCTCTTAATGTTAATTCAAAATGATTGCCCGTTAACGCTCCAATACGTAATTTTTTGTTATGGCGTTTAAAAGATATTACTTCAACACCATCAATGTGCAGATCGCTCAAATCGTAGTTTTCTTTTCCAGGAAGGTGTACACCAAACCACTGCTCGGTAACAGCAAAGCGATCTTTTAAACCCGCATAAGAAACTAACTGCTCCTTTACTTTAAAGTATTTAGCCAAGGCACTAACAACCGTTAAAGTATTCTGACCTATTTTACGAATATGAATAAGTAAGTGTTCACCCTCGCCACAAGGCTGAAAAGGTAATTCTTCAAACACTTTAAAATCGCTTTCAGTTGAACGTAACAACCCAGAAGACTTGGGTTTACCAAATAAATAAGCAAGTACTGCTGACATGTAAAACTAACCTTCTGGGGTGAGAGGAATGGACTCGAAAGCTTGGACAATAGGCCTTAGTAAAACAACACAATGCACGGCAACACCTTCTTTTCGACCGGCATAGCCAAGTTTTTCAGTGGTAGTTGCTTTTACATTAACTTGAGAAACGTCGCATACTAAGTCTTGTGATAAACACTCACGCATGGCTATTAAATGAGGTGCGATTTTAGGTGCTTGTGCAACAATGGTTAAATCAATATTTCCAACTTCATACTCTTTTTCTGTCATCAATTTAACAACATGTCTGAGTAATATTCGACTAGAAATATTCTCAAACTTTGCATCTGTATCAGGAAAGTGATTACCAATGTCAGCTAAAGCTAAAGCTCCTAAAATAGCATCACATAAAGCATGGATTGCAACATCACCATCAGAATGAGCAATAAAGCCTTGTTTATAAGGTATTTCTATACCGGCTAAAATAAGGGGCCCTTTGCCACCAAATTTATGAACATCAAAACCATGACCAATTCGCATATCACTTCCTTTTTAAAAACTTTGCTCTATTTTGTTAAGTAGCGTTATGTTGAGCAAGATAAAACGTTGCTAGCGCTAAATCTTCTGGGCGCGTTATTTTAATATTTTCACTACTGCCTTCAACTAATAAACTTGGCAAACCAACATGTTCAATTGCTGACGATTCATCAGTAATATTGGCAGCATCATTTTTAGATTGCTCAATCGCCTGTATCAACTGAGATACAGGGTACATTTGAGGAGTGAGTGCATGCCACAAATCGTCACGTTCAACAGTACAATTAACACTGTTCTTACTTGATTTATTCCCCCGTTTCATAGTGTCTTTAACAGGGTAAGCTAATAAACCACCTTGTTTATTAGACTGACAGCTAGCAATCAGCGCATCAATATCTTGGTGGGAAACACATGGGCGAGCAGCATCATGAACCATAACCCATGAAAACTTTACTTCATCAATAGCTTTAAGGCCGGACAGTACCGAATCCACTCGTTCTTGCCCGCCCTTAACCGTTAATATATCAGGGTTATTGTGCAAGCTTGTTTGACAAAAGTATTCATCTTCTTGGCTAATCACGACAATAACTTTAATAATTGCCTTGTGTGCTAAAAGACGAAGTACCGTGTGCTCTAGTACACTAAGTTCATTAATTTTTAAGTATTGTTTCGGGCAGTTTGCTCGCATTCTTTTTCCTGCACCTGCAGCAGGAACAACAACAACTAGCGAATTAAAGGGATACGTTAAACCAGATGTCATAGTTATTCTTTCGTTTTTTTCGTTGAAGCAAAGGAATCATCAAGATCGTTTCTTTTAGATTGGTTAGGTATAATTCGAAAAAAAGTTTCGCCTTCTTTAATCATCCCTAACTCGTTTCTTGCTCGCTCTTCAATTGCTTCCACACCAAGTTTTAAATCATCAGTGTCTGCATATAAAAGTTTATTTCTTTGTCTTAGTTTTTCATTATCAAGCTGCTGACGGCTAACTTCGTGTTGTAAAGACAAGTAATCAGGCACACTGTTTTTACCAAACCAAAGTCGGTATTGTAACAGGATCAAAAATATAACAAGCCCAGCAGTGATTAATCGCATAACGGAGTATTACAGTAAAATGAAACAGCAGTGAAAAGTTGTCAGTATTATATACTCAAATCACTCTAAGATGCGAGTTTGAAGACACTGCTGTTATTCAAGTTAAAGTGGCACAGAATTAGCAATTAATGGTGATATCTACAGGACGTTATAGATTAGAGGACTTTTTGAAGTTCTTCCAATTAATAGAGCAAGAAAGAAGCAGCTCTCGTAAACTGGGAATAATAGGTCGTATTTTTTGCCCGTCTTGCCAGCAATGCCCTGCACAAGCAGCTAACATTACTTTTTTATTTGGTTTAAGTAATCGAGGTTTGAAGTCGTTGGATTCTTTGTTTTCTGTCAAGTAAAACCAACCTGCAGCGTTAGTTCTAAATCGCTGATTATCATTATCCACACGATCAATACAATCTAACAATATATGTTCTTTCGAATACGCTTGCGAAAATACGGGTACGATTAACCCTAACGATAGCGGAATTGATAAGTACCAAGTATTTACGTCTTCACTAATTTGCCCAGTTAAAGGAATTTTATTGCTCTGTTTTGCTTGCCACAATGCATTTTGAACATCTAACTCAAGAGGCGTGTCGACTTGAGTCATAAGTAAAGCGGTGCGATTAATATAATAAGAAAGGCTTTTTAACCGCCCCTGAACCGCTTGAGCACTAGGTAACGTCATATTCGCAAGCAATGCCAATTCTCGCTCATAAAGCGCATTGCAAAGCTCTGCATAATCAGGAGATTGTTGTTGTTCTTGCCAAAGTGAGGCTTGGGTCATGGTGCTTAAAAATCAGTAAATTACTGCTTATTGTTTAAGCATACGCGATTGTGAACAAAAGATAAAATTACCCATAAAAAAATCCGATATAAATATCGGATTTTTGTGTATTAAGACGTTAACTGTCCTAAGTACAAGGTGTTGATTAACCTAATAAGTACTGTTGACATAATTAACCAAGAGCAAGGCGCTCGCGCGGCGTTGACGATAGTCAATAAGCACGAGCAACGCAGCTATTGAGTTAATTATTGGCCTTTAACTTCGCTCAAGCCGTTAAAGATGGCTTTGTCGCCTAAGTACTCTTCAATGCGTAACAGTTGATTATACTTTGAAACACGGTCTGAACGACATAGAGAACCTGTTTTGATTTGACCTGCTGCTGTACCTACGGCTAAATCTGCGATTGTTGCGTCTTCTGTTTCACCTGAACGGTGTGAGATAACCGCTGTGAAGCCAGCATCTTTTGCCATTTTGATGGCTGCTAGTGTTTCTGTTAAAGAACCTATTTGGTTGAACTTAATTAAAATTGAGTTACCGATACCTTGCTCGATACCACGTGCTAAGATTTTAGTGTTAGTAACGAATAAATCATCACCTACGATTTGAACTTTGTCACCTAGTAGTTTTGTTTGGTAAGCGAAACCGTCCCAATCTGACTCGTCTAGACCATCTTCGATAGAAACAATTGGGTATTGCTGACAAAGTGTCGCTAAGAAGTCTGAAAACTCATTGGCGGTAAATTGCTTGCCTTCGCCTTTAAGATCATAAATACCTTGGTCTGCATCATAAAATTCTGAAGCAGCACAATCCATAGCTAAGGTTACGTCTTTACCTAACTCGTAGCCTGCTGAAGCAGTTGCTTCTTTGATAACAGCAAGTGCATCTGCATTTGATGCTAAGTCAGGTGCAAAACCACCTTCATCACCAACGGCAGTGTTTAATCCTTTCGATGATAAAACTTTTTTCAATGCATGAAATATTTCAGCGCCCATGCGAAGTGCTTCTTTAAAGCTTTTAGCACTAACAGGCTGAATCATAAACTCTTGAATATCAACGTTATTATCAGCGTGCTCACCACCATTAATGATGTTCATCATAGGTAAAGGAAGTGAATACTGGCCCGAAGTACCATTTAAGTCAGCAATATGTTCAAATAATTGTACTTTCTTTTCCATTGCTGCCGCCTTAGCTACTGCTAATGAAACAGCAAGAATAGCGTTTGCACCAAATTTTTCTTTATTTTCAGTACCGTCTAAATCAATCATGATTTGATCAATGCTCGCTTGCTCTAATGCACTTTTACCGATTAAAGCACTTTGAATATCGTTATTTATCGCTGCAACCGCTTTTAAAACACCTTTTCCTAAGTAGCGAGTTTTATCACCATCGCGAAGTTCTAAAGCTTCACGAGATCCCGTTGATGCGCCAGATGGTGCTGCAGCACGTCCCCAAGCACCAGATTCTAGGTAGACATCAGCTTCTACGGTTGGGTTACCACGTGAGTCCATAATTTCACGAGCAATAATTTTATTAATAGTCGACATTACTTTTTCCTTTAAAATTAAATCTAAAATAGTTTTCGTTAACCTACGCGTCGTTTGTTAACTTAATTTAATAACAAAAAGCCGTAACAAGTGTTACGGCTTTCAATAGTTGTATGTTTAGCTAGATTGCTGTTTTTGATGCTCAAACGAGGCAGCAATAAAGCTTTCAAATAATGGGTGTCCATCACGCGGAGTTGAATTAAACTCAGGGTGGAACTGCCCAGCAATAAACCAAGGGTGATCAGGAATTTCAATCACCTCAACTAAAGTTTTATCCGTAGATAATCCCGAAAACACTAAACCCGCTTGGCTTAATTGTTCTCGGTAGTTATTATTTACCTCATAACGGTGACGGTGTCTTTCATAAATTGTTTCACTGTTATATACGTCACACACTTTGGTACCTTTCACAAGGTGACACAATTGAGAGCCTAAGCGCATAGTGCCGCCTAAATCTGATCCTTCATGACGGTACTCTACTTGGCCTTCTTCGTCTAACCATTCGCTGATTAAACCAACAACCGGGTAAGGTGTTTCTTCGTTAAACTCTGTACTGTGTGCACCCGTTAAGTCAGCAACATTACGGGCATAATCAATAAGAGCCACTTGCATACCCAAACAAATGCCTAAATAAGGTACTTTGTTTTCACGAGCATATTGGGCGGCAAGAATTTTACCTTCTACACCACGTTCGCCAAAACCACCAGGAACAAGAATCGCGTCAAGGTTAGCTAAAGCATCTGTACCTTTAGACTCTAAATTTTGCGAGTCAATGTATTGAATTTTTACTTTAACTTGCTTTTTAATACCTGCATGTTTTAACGCTTCGTTTATTGATTTATAAGCATCTGGTAATTCAATATATTTCCCTACCATACCAATAGTCACTTCGCCTGAAGGATTAGCTTCTTGATAAAGTACTTTTTCCCATTCGCTTAAGTCTGCTTCAGGTACATCTAAACCAAAACGTTTTACCACTAACTCATCAATGCCTTGAGATTTCAGTAATGCAGGGACTTTATAAATACTGTCGACATCTCGCATTGAAAGTACGGCTTTTTCTTCTACGTTAGTAAATAATGAAATTTTTCCGCGTTCAATCGCAGGTATAGTGCGTTCACTACGACAAACCAAAATATCAGGAAAAATACCAATTGAACGTAATTCTTTTACTGAATGTTGAGTTGGCTTAGTTTTAATTTCGCCCGCTGCAGCTATATATGGCACAAGAGTTAAGTGCATAAACATTGAACGTTCACGCCCTAATTCAACGGCTAATTGACGAATAGCTTCCAAGAATGGTTGTGATTCAATATCACCCACCGTGCCGCCAATTTCTACCATGGCAACATCGTATCCTTCTGCTCCTTCAATTACACGACGTTTGATGTCATTGGTAATATGTGGGATAACTTGAATTGTTGCGCCTAAAAACTCACCTTTGCGCTCTCTTGCCAAAATATCTTGATAAATACGACCAGTAGTGAAGTTATTTCGTTTGGTCATTTTGGTGCGAATAAAACGCTCGTAATGACCTAAATCGAGATCAGTTTCCGCACCGTCTTCGGTAACAAAAACCTCACCATGTTGAATAGGGCTCATTGTCCCAGGATCAACGTTAATGTATGGATCCAGTTTAAGCATAGTAACTTTTAAGCCACGTGCTTCTAAAATTGCTGCTAGAGATGCTGCTGCAATACCTTTACCAAGAGACGATACAACGCCACCAGTTACAAAAATATATCGAGTTGTCATGTGATACCAAAAGTCAGAATGAACGGGTTATATTCAAATAGCTGTCAACTATTACGATAGCTAAAAATGCAATAGATGAACGCCCCTTTCAGCTGAAAAATGGCAGAAAGAGCAATGTGTTTACTATTGAAAAACAAATTTAGCAGGACGGGAAAACATTATACTTAAATCCCATGCCAACGACAATATGTTCAATGAATCTATCGCTAAAAAATATTATGAAAACACGCTAAATTATTGAAGTAAAAATGCTAAGCTTAGTTTATCCAAAATTTTTACAGCTACCTCTTATGAATAATGCACGCCTTAACAATATTTTAGCAGCCATTGATGCGATTAATAATGAAGATCCTAATCAAATAGTTTTTGACGATATTGAGCAACCAAAAGAATATGTTTATGGTCATCAAATGACTAATATGCTTACTCAACATTGGCCACAAGCTTCTGAGTTATTACAAGTAGCGGTTAGAGCTCAGCACATCAAGCGTTGGCATTTAAAACGCTCAGAATTTGATTTAGGTAAAAAAGGTTACTTTAAATGGCGTATTGCCTTAGGAAAGTTTCATGCACAATTAACGCAAGAGTTAATGTTAACTCATGGATACTCTACTGAGGAGTCTTTACAAACTGCGGCAATTATTCGCAAAGAGCAACTCAAATCTAACAGCGATACGCAAACACTAGAAGATGTTGCCTGCCTGGTCTTTTTACAATTCTATTTTGATGATTTTGCTGAAAAACACAGTGAAGAAAAAATTATCCGTGTACTACAAAAAACTTGGGGAAAAATGTCAGTTCAAGGGCAAAACATTGCGTTAACTCTTACATTACCTGAGCATTTATCTACTTTAGTAGGAAAAGCACTCGCCTAATAACGACTATTCCTGTTGATCATTTCTATCTTCAACAGGTGTAATCTTGCTTGGCACCGTTAAAATAAACACGAAAGGGCCAGAAATAAGACCTGCAACTAATACTTGTAGATAAATATTGTCCAGCATATAAATAGACCAACACATGGATATAAACATGGTTGCTAAAGCGATAACCTTTGCTTTTAAGGAAATAACGCGATGAGTTTGCCAGTTAATAATGAGTGGGCCAAAGACTTTATTATTTAAAAGCTTTCGGTGTAATGCTGGTGACGATTTAGCAAAACAACTAGCAGCGACTAATACAAAAGGTGTTGTCGGCAATACAGGCAAAGCAACACCTAGTACTGCTAACCCTAAAAACAAATAGCCGACACATTTATATAGCATTGCTAAACCCTTAAGTTACTCTTGTTAAGGTATAAATTTATTTAAACTTTTCTGCCTGTTTAACTTGCTGCCAATAGTCTTCTAACTCAGCTAAACTGTGCTGTTCAAAACTAAGGCCAGAACGTTCAACACTTTGCTCAACACCAGCAAAGCGTTTAGAAAATTTTCGATTAGCTTGTCTGAGGATAGTTTCAGGATCTTGTTTTGCATGACGACATAAATTTACCACTGCAAACATTAAATCCCCCAATTCTTCTGCTAAAGCGTCAGGCTCTCCGTTTTTATAGTGATTAATTTCAGCCTTAACTTCGTCGACCTCTTCAGCGACTTTATCAAAGACATCATCAATTTCATGCCAATCAAAACCAACATGCGAACACCGCTTTTGAATTTTGGCAGCCTGAGTAAGTGCGGGTAAATTTTTCGGAATATCAGCCAAAACACTCAAAGACACATGACTGTCGCCTTGTTGTGCATCATTTTTTAATTGGCGTTCTTTTATTTTTTCATTTTCCCAATTCGCTTTTATTTCTTCATCTGACGTCAAGTTAGCCTCACCAAATACATGAGGGTGTCGGCGGATCAGTTTTTCACAAATCGCGGCCACAACTGAGTCGAAATCGAATAGCTTCTTTTCTTGCCCTAATTGACTATAAAAAATCACCTGAAAAAGCAAGTCACCGAGCTCTTTTTCAAGCTCGGTAAAATCTTCAGATTCAATTGCATCAGCAACCTCATATGCCTCTTCAATAGTGCATTTAACAATTGAAGCAAAGTCTTGCTTGATATCCCACGGGCAACCCGTTTTAGGATCCCTAAGTGCTGACATTATCCATTTAAGTTTATTTACTGAAGCTTGTTCGTTTAACATAGTCTCTCAACTTTTCGGTATGTTCATTTACTCTAAATAAAGCGCCGCAATGAGCACTACTTTATAACCGTCTAACTTCGCCTACATCTTCTAATTGCAACAGTTTGCTGATAAGTTTCGACAAAGCACTGCTGTTGGACAACTCTAAAGTAATCGACATAACCATTGTTTGCTTATCAGTATCAGAATGACTTTCCATCCCAATAATGCTCACTTTTTCGTTAGAAATAATCGTTGAAACATCTCTAAGTAGTCCTTGCCTGTCCATTGCAACTATTTGAACTTTCACTTGATAACTTTGTTGGCTTTTTAGGTTTTGTTGTCCCCATTGCACTTCAACTTCTCGCTCTGGCTGTTGATTTAACGCATTGGAAAGCTGTTCACAATCGAGTCGATGAACTGAAATACCACGACCTTGAGTAATAAATCCCATAATTTCGTCGCCTGGTACAGGGTGACAACATTTTGCGATATGTGTGAGTAAGTTGCCAACACCAGAAACCGTGATACCGTTATTATCAGAAGAAGTTGGTTGTGTTGATGGCTGTTTAATTAAACTTTGCGGATCAATATCCTCTACTGGCTTACACTTATCATCTTGTTGCTGCAAAAAGTTGGTAACTTGCTGTAAACGTGCATTGCCTGAGCCAATAGCAGCATATAAGTCATCAATAGTTTTTACGTTAAAACGTTCAACCGTACTACTAAGTTCGACCTGTTCTAATTTAAGTTTAGCCAACTCAACTTCAAGTAATTGCTTGCCCTGAGCAATATGTTTATCCCTGTCGAGAAGTTTAAAAAAGTGCTGAACTTTTGCACGCGCTCGCGCTGTATGTATATAGTTTAAGTTAGGGTTTAACCAATCTCTGCTAGGATTGGGTGTTTTGGTGGTTAATACCTCCACCTGATCGCCAGTGTGTAATTGATATGTAAAAGGCACTATTTTACCAAATACTTTAGCCCCTATGCAGCAATGACCAACATTAGAATGTATGTAATAGGCAAAGTCTAACGGTGTCGAACCCACGGGTAAATCGACGACATCACCGTTAGGGGTAAAAACGTAAATTCTGTCTTCAAAAACTTGACTGCGAAGTTCGTCTATTAACTCACCGCTATCACTTACATCCTCTTGCCATTGTAAAATTTTACGTAGCCAACTGACTTTTTCATCAAAGCCTGATTTTTTCTCACTACCTTTAGCGCCAGTACTACCTTCTTTATAACGCCAATGAGCAGCAACCCCCATTTCAGCATCGTCGTGCATTTGTTGAGTACGTATTTGTATTTCTACAGACTTCTGTTCAGGGCCAATAACAACCGTATGAATAGATTGATAACCATTAGGTTTAGGTGTCGCAATATAGTCGTCAAACTCATTATGTAAATGTTGCCAACTGGTATGTACTGCCCCTAAAGCACCATAACAATCTTGAAGTTGCTCAACAATTACCCGAACAGCTCGCACATCAAACAATTGCTCAAAATCGAGCGATTTTTGCTGCATTTTTTTCCAAATGCTATAGATATGCTTGGGTCTGCCATAAACCGTTCCACTGATATTAAGTTCAGATAATTGTTGCGACAACCCTTCAACAAAATCACTCATATAGCGTTCACGGTCTAGTCTAGTTTCATCAAGTTGTTTAGCTATTTTTTTATAAAGTGCGGGATGTAAATAGCGAAAAGAGATATCTTCGAGCTCCCACTTTAATTGTCCTATACCTAACCGATTGGCTAAAGGCGCATAAATATTAGCGCTTTCTTTTGCGGTTAAAACACGAGTTTCTTCATCACTATTCTTAACCAGTCGTAAATGGCATAGACGCTCAGCTAACTTAATCACTACAGCTCTAACATCATCAACCATTGCCAATAACATTTTACGAATATTATCAATTTGGTTAGCAGAAACATTATTCACAACATTTTGTTTAGATGGGTTGTGTTGTAAGGTTTTTATCGCTTCCATTTGCTCAACCCCTTGGCAAAGCAAGAAAACTTGTTTATTACAGTGCTCTTCAACAAAATCCATGGTAATACATTGATACTGCAGAAGCGGCGTTAAAAAGGCTGCACATAACGAATCGCGGTCAAGGTTTAATGGCGACAAGATTTCAACCATCTCTAGTGATTTAGCTTCACATTCAGCTTGGTTTTCAAACCTTTGTCCAACTTGCTCCCATAACAACTCAAGTGCTTGACACTTAGCAGTGGAAATATCTAAAGATTCTAACCACTGTTCAAAAGTTGTGGTAGACATTTGGTGCGACTTACGTACCGAAACCATTATCAATCCCTATTATTGTTTAACGTGAAAACAGTACCATAGTTTCGACATGTTTTGTTTGAGAAAACATATCGATTAGTGCTATTTTCTCAATTTTATAACCGTGACTAATCAATTGCTTAGCATCTCTTGCCAACGTCGACGGGTCACAACTTACGTAAAGTATTTGTTTAACCGGTAACTGAACTAATTGTTCAATAGCCTCTAAAGCTCCGGCACGTGCTGGATCGAGTAGCACTTTGTTAAACTTTTCTTGACTCCAAGTTTGCTTTGACCAGTCAGCATTTAAGTCGGCTTGATAAAATCGACAATTCGTTAATTGATTCGCTTGTGCATTAATAGTTGCGCGCTCAACCATATTTTGCACACCTTCAACACCAACAACTTGTTTAACTTTCTGTGCTAAAGACAAACTAAAGTTGCCCAAGCCACAAAATAAATCAAGGACAATATCCGTTGGTTTTAATGATAGCCAATTTAACGCTTGCTCAACCATACTTACATTAACGCGATGATTTATTTGTATAAAATCTGTTGTTTTAAATGATAGTTCTATATTGTTTGATAAAGCATATGTTAAGGGTTTTACTTTAGTTAACGGTTGTACTTGTTCGCCATCATCAATAAAAACCTGCCACCGATTTAACTGCTCTGCACTTTCCCAAAGCGATCTGTCTTTATCATTTAGATTTTTAAGCTGCCTAATAACCAAGTTTACCTGTTCAGTTACAATTATTTCAATGTGTCCAACCGAGCGACTTAAGCTTAACTGGTTAACAATATCTTTTAATAGTGTAAATATCGTGGAAATTTCCTCTACGAGTACGTGACACTTTTTAATTGCGGTAAGCTGATTGGTTGATTTTTGCCTAAAACCTAACACGGCTTTATTGTGTTTATCGTATTGCACACCAATTCGCGCTTTACGTCGATAATGCCAAGGTTCACTAACAATAGCACTTTGCCAAGGTAGTGGTTGCTTTACCTGGTTTCGCTGAAAAAGGTTGATGACTTTTTCTTGCTTAAACGCTAAATGCTCTGAAAAACTCCAATGCTGCAAATCACACCCACCGCATAAACGAAAGTGCTCGCAAAGTGGTTTAATTCTTTGTGGTGAAGATTGACTGATTTCAATAATTTTAGCTCGCGAATATTTACTTTTTTGCTCTACAATTTTCGCTTTTACCACTTCATTTGGCAGTGTTTGTTCAATAAATACTGGCTTTTTATTTAATCGAGCAACACCACAGCCATTTAAGTCGACTCTTTCAATTGTCATATCGAAAACTTGACCTAAGGTTTGTTTCTTTTTGCTTGCTTGAAAAAAATTCGCCATCTTTATGATTACCAATGATTATATGGATAGTTTTGTGAGGGTGTGACATGATATATTCAATTAAATTGGCTATATAAATCAACAAAGGTAATTTTAACCTTATTCATATGACTAGCAAACTAATTTCCAACTAATCTTTAACGAAGATTTTATTATGCTGGCTAATTTAAGGTTGACTCATTTTCGGTTGCTAAACAATGCATAAAATAAGCCTCAAAGATTGGGTTATATTACTCACTATAATACCAACGACGTTAATCAGTTTAACAGTCGCTGGCTATTTTTCTTATGGCCGTTATCTTGAACTAAACGAGTTTTTATCGATTCGATCTCAAAGTATTATTGAACCCATTGCGATTGCAAGTGTCGATCCTATTTTAAAGAAAGATCGTGAAAAACTGAGAAAGTTGATAGGTTTTGCCCATAGAAACCATGCAAACATAGTTAAAAGTATCACTGTTTTTACAACAGATAACCAAGTGTTAGTTACTAGTGCTTACCATGGTGATACTAGTATTATGCGCTTACAGCCTTCAGAAGCCATTCCTCAACATACGATGAGTCAAACCCTCGACGATTACTTCATCTTTAGAACTCCGATTATTAATGAAAACCTCATTGACGTTAATAACAACTTAGACAATGACCAAATAATAGTTGGCTATGTCGCAATGCAAATTGATAAAAATAAAATTAAATACAGCCAGCAAAGCCAATTAATTGTTGCTTTTACTATCGTGGTATTTGGTTCATTAATTAATGCTATATTTGCCATTAGACTCATTAAAAATGTTACTCGCCCTGTTAGCACTATGGTGCAAGCGGTTGATCGCATTAGGGAAGGAAAACTAGAAAGTCGAGTGAGTGGACAACTAATTGGTGAATTAAACTTTTTAAAAAACGGTATCAATGCTATGGCTCAATCGCTGGGCGATTATCGTGATGAAATGCAGCGAAGTATTGACCAAGCAACTATAGATTTAAGAGAAAGCTTAGAGCAGTTTGAAATTCAAAATGTTGAATTAGATATTTCAAAACGAAAAGCACAAGATGCTAACCGAGTAAAATCAGAATTTTTGGCAAACATGAGCCACGAGTTAAGAACACCGCTAAATGGTGTTATCGGCTTTACTCGTCAAGTACTGAAAACACCGTTATCTGAAACTCAGCGTGATTACTTACAAACGATTGAGCGCTCAGCTAATAATCTACTAGCAATAATTAATGATATTTTAGATTTTTCTAAATTAGATGCCGGCAAAATGGTCATCGAAAAAATACCTTTTACTTTAAGAGAGTCCATAGAAGAAACCTTAACCCTATTAGCCCCCAGCTCACAAAAACGTAATATTGAGTTTTCTTTACGAATCGCCCCTAATTTACCAGATTCGTTAATTGGTGATGCGATGCGAATTAAACAGGTACTGATAAACCTTGCTAATAACGCGATAAAATTCACTGAAAAAGGTTCAGTAACCATTGATGTAGAAGGTGAAGCAGTTGACTCTTACAGTGTTAGATTAAAAGTTACTGTCACCGACACGGGCATTGGCATGAATGCCGAGCAACAAAAGACTATTTTTGAAGCATTTGGTCAAGCAGATAAAAGTGTTACCCGTTTATATGGCGGCACAGGCCTTGGATTGGTAATTTCTCAACGTTTAGCTAACGAAATGCAAGGCGATATTGGTTTTACCTCTGAAGAAGGTAAAGGCTCAACATTTTGGTTTAATTTTCAGTGTGAAATCAACCCTATTCCCATTGATTCGCCATTAGATACCAAGGCACTTTTTGGTAAAAGTATTTTGTATTTTGAGCCATTAACGCACTCACGTATTGCGACCAGCGAAATTATGGAGTCTTGGCAAATGCAGGTAACTCCTGTGCATAGTTTGGAAAAATTAAGTAACGCCTTAACGCAAAATCAGACATTTGATTTTGCGTTAATCGGTCATGCAGTAACACCAACAGAAATTAACGATTTAAAAGAATTAATTAGTACTATATCCACTCACATTCCAGCTATCCATTTAGCAATCAATTCTAACTCACCGAGCCTTCAAGAGGCTTTATTAGCAAGTGGGGCATTAAGTTGTTTAAGTAAACCGATAACTCCTTCAAGACTTAGCCGCGTGTTACAACCACAACGAAATGAAATCCCCCAAAATACTCCGACACAATTAACGTCAAATGTGCCGATAAAAGTACTGGCTGTCGATGATAACGAAGCTAATTTAAAGCTGATAAAAGCCTTACTATTAGAGCAAGTTGCAGAAGTGACTACGGCAAGTAATGGTCAGCAAGCTGTAGATATCTGTAAGAACGAAATGTTTGCTTTAATTTTTATGGATATCCAAATGCCAATAATGGATGGAGTTACGGCATTAAAAACCATTAAAGCTAATACTTTTAATAATAGTACCCCTATTGTTGCGGTTACCGCCCATGCATTAAGTGGTGAAAAAGAGAAGTTATTACAAGAAGGCTTCAGTGGCTATATAACTAAGCCTATAGATGAAACCATGTTACGCCACAGTATTTATGAATATTGCGATTTAGAGCTTTTTATACCTAGCTCAAATAATATTAACAATAGCTTCCAAAATAAGACATTGCCAACAAGGAATATTGATTTAACACAGACAAACATTGAACAAGCACAAAAAGCTGAACTTCAGGCTAGCTCAATGAAAGCTACTGATATGCAGTCTCATATCATTCAAGCCAATAATATCATTGACTGGCCACTCGCATTAAAACGTACGGGTAATAAGGTGGAGTTAGCTAAAGATATGCTAGAAGGGTTAGTTAAAAGCTTGCCTGAAACAAAACAATACATTTCAGATGCGCTTACTAGTCAAGATATTGACCAAGTAAAAACCTTGATTCATAAATTGAACGGTGCCTGCTGTTATACAGGAGTCCCCAGTTTAGGAAAGATTACCCATCATATAGAGACACAGTTAAAACTTGACAATTCACTCGATGATTTAGAGCCTGAATTTTTTGAATTCTTCGAACATTTAGATAATGTTATGGCGCAAGCACCAAAATTTTTAAGTATGGTAAATTAAGTTTATAGCCAATATTATTCTCTAATAATAATATTGGGTGAGGTATTGATGTCTCCTTCTTCAGAGATGACCGCAATACCATCATTACATACTAATACAGCAACACTTTGGCCTTTTTCTTGACGGATAAATTTCAACTCATAACCAAACTTTCCTAGGCTACTCGCTGAAAATTTTTGGGCTAAAGAAAGCTTAGACCACCAAACAGACTGCTCTGGTGGCTCGGCTCTTCTTTCAACTAACGGGTTGTTAGTACGCTCAGTTGCCGTCATAGCTCCATCCTAGAAAAATTACATAACTATAGTTAGTATAGGACATTTCCCAAAATAAGCATAAAAACGGCTAATTTTTAATCTAACACTCAATAACTCTGCGCTTGGTATGGTTTTTAAGGTTACAAGCCTCTTGCTTCTCTCATGAGGTTTTTCATATCTCTAACAGCTTTATCTAAGCCATCTATTGCAGCCCTAGCAATAATTGCATGACCAATATTTAGCTCGATGATCTCTTCAATTGCAGCAATAGGTTTAACATTAAAGTAATTTAATCCGTGGCCAGCATTCACTTTTAATCCTAAGCCATGTGCGTATTTAATACCTTCAATAAGACGTTGAAGCTCTACTTCTTGAGCTTCCTCGGTAGTTGCATCAGCATAGGTGCCAGTATGAATTTCAATATAAGTGGCTTTACTCTTTAATGCCGCATCAATTTGCGCTTTATCTGCATCAATGAACAAGCTTGTTTGTGTACCAACTGCGGCAAGTTTTTCAACTGCATCAGTAATTTTAGCTAGCTGTCCTGCGACATCTAAACCACCTTCAGTAGTCAGCTCTTCTCGTTTTTCAGGTACTAAGCAACAAAATACTGGCTTAACATCACATGCTATAGCTAACATTTCATCGGTGACCGCCATTTCAAAGTTCATGCGCGTGTGTAGTGTTTCTTTTAAGACATAAATATCGCGGTCTTGAATATGGCGTCTATCTTCTCTGAGGTGAACAGTTATACCATCAGCACCTGCATGCTCGGCAACTGAAGCTGCATAAACAGGATCAGGGTAATTAGTACCGCGTGCTTGACGTAAAGTTGCAATATGATCTACATTTACGCCCAATAAAATATCTTTCATAACTGTTTATCCATTAATAATGTTAATTTTTCTTTTTAAACAGTTTTCTACTGTTTAAGGGTTTACCACCAAGCAAGCCATTAAAAACATGTCTCATTAACAATTTATGACTGCGTAAAACGTTAATATCACTTAATTCTTGTTGACTAATAGCTTGTAAATGATTGGCGTTGAATAGTGGAAGGTTAATCTTTTCAGTACAAGGAATAAAGCCCTCTTCTGGAATATAATAGAAGTTTTTAACTTCATGCTCGAATACAGGAGAGAAGTCAAAAGAAAATCCCAACTCCTCTAATAAATCTAATTCAAACTTTCTTAAAATTGGTTCAATTGGTAGTTGTTTTGATAACAAGGATAAGCTTAATTGATAATGATGAAATAAACTTGGACAGGCAATTAACTCACCGAGTAACTTAACAATTAACTCATTTAAATAAAAGCCAGAATACAGGCAATCACCTTTAAGTAAATATGACTTTTCAGCCACCTCAACACGGCTAAGATTTTTAAGGCTATTATTACCTTTTAATACGACATTAAGTGGACAAAAGGGCTGAAGGAGCCCTTTTTTATTTGATTTGTTCGTTTTCCCTGAGTAGACAATAGCTGATACTTTACCGTCGTGCTCAGTTAATAATTCGACAATGAGCTGATGTTCACGAAAAGGACGGCTGTGTAAGACAAAAGCTAATTGCTCAATAGGTTCCATATTAAAGCTTACAGCTAGCCTGAATACTCGTCGCCATACCCTAAACTGCGTAAAGCTCTTTCATCGTCCGCCCAACCTGATTTCACTTTAACCCAAGTTTCTAAGAAAACCTTTTGATCAAACAAGCTCTCCATATCTCTGCGAGCTTCTGCACCAATAGTCTTTAAACGCTCACCTTTATTACCGATCACCATTCTTTTTTGGCTACTACGTTCAATCAAGATCAAAGCATTGATATGTAGAATGCCTTTTGCATCAACTTTAAATTGTTCAATTTCAACTGTAGTCGAATAAGGAAGTTCGTCACCAGTAAATCGAATGAGCTTTTCTCTTATAATTTCTGAAGCCATAAAACGGCTTGAACGGTCGGTAATATAGTCTTCAGGAAACCAAAAATCACTTTCAGGTAAGCTAGCAAAACAAGCGTTGCTTATTTTATCTATGTTGTAGCCTTTACTTGCTGAAATTGGCACTATTTCTTGAAAGTCATATTTTTCTGCTAAGATTTGCAAATGCGGTAATAAGGCTTCTTTGTCTTGTACATTATCTACTTTATTAATTGCTAACACGCAAGGCACATTCGCCTGTTGGACTTTCTTTAACACCATTTCGTCGTCTTCAGTCCAATGCGTCCCCTCAACAAGAAATATTGCTAAGCCTACTTCTGCTATAGAACTACTTGCCGCACGATTCATTAATCGGTTAATCGCCCTTTTTTCATCTAAATGAAGCCCTGGGGTATCGACTAATACCGCTTGGTTATTACCTTCGGTTAAAATACCTAAAATACGATGTCTTGTCGTTTGAGGCTTTTTAGAAGTAATGCTTATCTTTTGCCCTAACAAACCATTAAGCAAGGTTGATTTACCGACATTAGGTCGGCCAATAATGGCGATTAAACCACAACGTTTAGTCTCGTTTTGTTGTGTTGAATTATTTGGCATTATCAATTATTTCCAATACTTGTTGGGCTGCCGCTTGTTCAGCTTTACGTCGACTTGTTCCTTTGCATACCACTTCTTTGTCAATAATTTGGGTAGTACAACGTACCGTAAACTCTTGATTATGTGATTGCCCAGTTGTATGGATAACCTCATAATTTGGCAATTCTATTTTTCTGCCTTGCAGGTACTCTTGTAAACGTGTTTTGGGATCTTTATGAACACTACCAGGTTTAATTTTTGTTAAGCGAGAATCGAACCAGCGTAAAATTAACTCTTTACAAGTAGCTCCATCTGAATCTAAATAAACCGCACCAATGATTGCTTCAATAGCATCTTCTAAAATAGATTCTCGACGATGTCCGCCACTTTTCAATTCACCAGGTCCTAAAATAAGGTGTTCACCAAGTGAAAAGTCTTTACCTAGTTCAGCTAAAGTAACTCCTTTTACTAAACTAGAGCGCATGCGAGTTAAGTCGCCTTCATCTTGTGCAGGAAAACGTTCAAATAATTCTTCAGCAATAACAAAGCCTAAAATTGAATCACCTAAAAACTCAAGACGCTCATTGTGAGCACCTTTTGCACTTCGATGTGTTAACGCTTGAATCAATAACGACTCGTCATTAAATTTATAACCAAGGCGTTTAGTTAATCGTGCGATAGCTTGGGCATTATTTTTGATCATTTAATGAATAGCACCTATACGATTAAGCCTTACACCCGTTGGGATCCAATGAGGAAGTATGTCTCTTGAATCACGCTCAAAATCAAAACTCATCCAAATAGCTACCGCTTCACCAACTAAATTTTCTTCTGGAACAAAGCCCCAGTAACGACCATCAAGTGAGTTATCACGATTGTCACCCATCACAAAGTATTGTCCTTCTGGTACAACAAACTCGTCGCGCTGCGTGCCAGTTTGTGGGAAGTAATTAGCCGTTCGTGGCGCCACTTGATTATCAATTAAGATGTCATGAGTTTTGTTGGGCATTTTCGAGGTATATCGAGTTAATGGTCTTTGTTGATTGCTGTACTCACCCGTATTTTGAAAGTCTTGCACAACTTGTTCAAACTCAGGACACTTATCATCAGTAGGCTGGCACACAGGTTTGATATAAAGCGATTTATTTCGATAAATAATACGTTCGCCTGGCAAACCTATAACACGCTTGATGTAATCGATATCCGGATTTTCAGGGTATTTAAATACCACAACATCTCCGCGCTCAGGTAAACCTACTTCAAAAAACTTATTACGAACCACAGGATCACGAAGTCCGTAATTAAATTTATTCACTAAAATGAAATCGCCATCAAGTAATGTTGGCATCATTGAACCAGACGGAATTTGAAAAGGTTCATAGATAAAAGATCGCAGCACCAAAACAAAAGCAATCACTGGAAATACTTGCACCGAAGTATCAACAACAGCAGAAGGCTCTAACAAGGTTGCAATAGTTTCTTTAGTTAACGGCTCTGTGCATTGACTTTGCGCATTATCGACTTTTAATTGACGTTGCGATGCCAAGTAAAATTTATCTGTTAACCAAACTATCCCTGTAATAACAGTGATAATAACCAAAAAAATTGAAAAATAAACAGCCATAATTTTCCTAAAACACGTTAACTTAATATAACTTAATTAGTTCTCTAGCTTCAACACAGCTAAAAACGCTTCTTGGGGAACTTCAACATTGCCCACTTGCTTCATACGTTTTTTACCGTCTTTTTGTTTTTGTAAAAGTTTTTTCTTACGACTAATATCGCCACCATAACATTTTGCAGTTACGTTTTTACGCAGTTGTTTAACAGTAGTACGTGCAATAACGTTATTGCCAATAGCCGCCTGAATAGCAATATCAAACATTTGTCTGTGAATAAGCTCTTTCAATTTATCTACTAATAAACGTCCACGTGATACTGAATTACTTCTATGTGTGATCATCGCTAGAGCGTCAACACGATCGCCATTAATCATGACATCAACACGAACCATGTCAGCAGCTTCAAAACGAACAAAGTTATAGTCAAGTGATGCGTAACCACGACTGGTAGACTTTAATTTATCAAAGAAGTCCATAACGACTTCAGCCATAGGTAACTCGTAAGTTACCGCAACCTGATTACCATGATAGATAATGTCTTTTTGCATACCACGCTTTTCAATACACAGTGTAATGACGTTACCTAAAAACTCCTGGGGAACTAAAATATTAGCTTGTACTATAGGCTCTCTAATTTCATCTATATTATTAATTGGCGGTAAATCTGATGGGTTATCAATAGATAACACATCTCCACTGGTACAAGCGATTTCATAGTTTACTGTTGGCGCAGTAGTAATTAAATCAAGATTGTATTCACGCGCTAAGCGTTCTTGAATAATTTCCATATGCAACATGCCAAGGAAACCAATACGGAAACCAAAGCCTAATGCTGACGAGTTTTCAGGTTCAAAAAATAAAGAGGCATCATTTAAACTTAACTTATTAAGTGCGTCTCTAAAGTTTTCATAATCGTCTGAACTAATAGGGAAAATACCGGCATATACTTGTGGTTGCGCTTTAGAAAAGCCCGCTAATGGTTCAGCAGCTTCTTTCTTTGAAATAGTAATAGTATCGCCTACTGGCGCACCATGAATTTCTTTAATACCCGCGATAACAAAACCTACTTCACCGGTTTTTAAGATACCGGTATCAGTTTGCTTAGGAGTAAAAATACCTACTTTATCAATTTGGTGTACTTGTCCAGTGGACATCACCAACATTTTATCGCCTTTTTTAATTTCACCATTCATCACACGAATCAATGAAACAACGCCTTGATAATTATCGAACCAAGAATCGACGATAAGGGCTTGAAGAGGAGCTTCTTTATCTCCTTCTGGTGGAGGAATATTTTTAACAATAGACTCTAAAACGTCTTCAATTCCGATACCAGTTTTTGCCGAACAAGTTACTGCATCGGTGGCATCAATACCAATAATGTGCTCTATCTCTTCTGAAACTCGTATCGGATCCGCTTGAGGTAAATCAATTTTATTTAAAACGGGAATAACTTCTAAATCCATTTCGATAGCGGTATAGCAGTTTGCAACGGTTTGTGCTTCAACACCTTGACCTGCATCAACGACAAGCAACGCCCCTTCACAAGAAGCTAAAGAGCGTGAAACTTCATAAGAAAAATCAACATGTCCAGGAGTATCAATGAAATTTAACTGGTAAACTTCACCATCTTGAGCTTTATAATCTAACGTTACACTTTGTGCTTTAATGGTAATACCACGTTCTCGTTCTATATCCATAGAGTCGAGTACTTGAGCTTCCATTTCTCGGTCTTGTAAACCGCCACAATGTTGTATCAAACGATCGGAAAGCGTAGATTTACCATGATCAATGTGAGCTATGATGGAGAAATTTCGAATATTTTTCATAAATAGAAGGTCAAATATAGGCTGATAAATTAAGTAATGGCGAGATTTTAGCTAATTTCACGCGCTGGGGCTATCTTTATTCACATATCTATAGCGGGAATTAGTCGAGAGTGGTTATTTTTAAATCATTTGATTGAATACGAAGAATTTTAGGCATCAAAGCCAACCCTTGTTCAGAGTGAGTTTGCCAGAACTTCGCTAAGCGGTGGCCAAGATATCCCCCTGCACAACCTAACAACACACCATATAACTCAGTTGAGAAAATGGCAGATTGTACAAAATATTGCCCTAGCCCAGAAAAAGAAATAAGACCAATTAAAGGCCATAAGTATACTTGCCACGCCGAATGTAGCATCCCTTTTTCAGACAAACCGAGGACAATAGTATCACCTACGTTAACGTTAAGATCAGTGTTTAAGTCTACTGTTAATTTTTTTTGGGGGATAGCCTTGGATACTTGTCCGCTACCGCAACTGTCAACTTGTTTACAACCACTACAGGTAGACTTTATTGTACTTTCAACGGTGACCGTAGAGAGAGTATCATCAGCCAAATTAGAGGGTTTAATGGCAACAACTGTTGCTAACTCTTCCATCATGGCGCTGAGGTAATCGTTTTAATACGAACAGAATCAGCTATCGCTTTTGCTGTACTCGAAGGTATTTTACCTACAACACTAACTTCAAAGCCATTCACTACTTGGTTTAATACTAACGTTGCACCATCCATTACATACTCAACGTCTCTATTTTTATCTCGACTAGCAGCAACATAAACAGAAACATCCACTAAACCATCATTAAATAAAATAAACTCTACCGCTTGTTTTGTTGCAGAAATACGGTGACGATTCGATTTAACAGGCTTAAAACCTGTAGGTAACCACTGAACCTCCCATCCTAACTCTTCGACAGTTGAGTTATTGATGTTTTCAATCACGGGCGGTAGTTCGGCAAATTTCAATTGTTTAATTGTATCGACCAAATGATCGGTAATTTCTAAATGGGTAAATTGTACTTGTTCAAGTAATTGACCTTTGCGAGAAATTATCGCTAGTTTTAATAACAAACCAGACTCTTGATCTAACCATAACCAATAACCGAATCTGTCTTGCTCTTTCGATACAATTCTAATTAGTTGCGCTACCCGACCTAATATTCTACTGCGCCCTACTGATATAAATTCGTAACTTGCTTCTAAAGAGGCAATATCACCACTTAAAATCGCTGGAATTGGTCCACTAATAGTTTCAGAGTCGACAGAATATGGTGGTGTTTCTGGCTCGATATAACTAATAATATCGCCTTTTCGCAAAATATCGCGTCTAGGGCCATTAAGGGTTGCAAAAATTTCTAACTCTTCATTATTTTCATCGACACCATGAAACCAATGGTAAGGCTCCGCTTGGTTGTTTTTTACCACAACAAAAGAGGTATTAAAGTTGAGTTCTTTTAACGCAACAGATAAACGCTCAAGCCATAACTTAGCGGATACCGGTTTAATTTTATTAGCTTCTTCGGAGGAGTTTAGCGGTGTTTCACTAGCAACTGCTGCTAAGTTAATACTTAACAGCAGCATAAAAGAAATAATTTTTATCATTTAGCGGAGCTTTCAACCTTGTTGGTTGGTGAAGTTGCAGTGACTTTATCACTAGGAGTACTTAATTTAACTTGTTGATGATGATCTGACAAGAGTGCTTGAAAACGTCTTTGTTGTTCAATATACGCTTGTTTTTGTGTTAAACGAGAATTCGACTGCGTATTAAAACTTACTGGAGCAGCAAACCCCGCTAGCGGTGTTGTTTGTACCACGTGACTTGGCATTACGACTTCATTTTGAGCAACATTCTGTTGAACACCTAAAATCATTAAACCTGCCGCTGATGCAGCAATAGCAACTTGACCAAAAGGTTTAGCAAATTGAACTACTTTCGCTTTTACATCACGATAAATAGTCGACTTTTTAGGCGCAAGTATCGTAGGTTCATCGGCAATTGATTGAGCAATTTGAGCGGATAAGTCTACTGAAACAGATTCAGGAAGTTCATCACGAAGTACATCACCGATTAAGTGATAACGATCCCAAGTCTCAGAAAGCACATTATCATTTGCTAATTGTTCGAATAAGTCATCGTTTGATTTATTACTGTCACGATAATTATCAGCAAGTGATGATATTTTTTCAAATTTACTTTCACTCATACTTAAACCTTTAATGTTGGTAAATATTTAATCTTTAGGTACATTGCTCAATTTACGGTTAATTTTGTAGCAAAGGCCTAATCTTTTTCTCTATTGCATCGCGTGCTCTAAATATTCTTGAGCGCACCGTACCAACAGGACAATCCATAATAATAGCTATTTCTTCGTAACTTAATCCTTCAAGCTCTCGAAAATTTATCGCTAAACGTAAATCTTCAGGCAACTGTTCCATAGTATCAAAAACAACTTTTTTAATTTCTGCTGTTAATAAGGCCTTTTCAGGGGAGGCATTTTCTCTTAATGCGTCACCACTGTCATAAAACTCGGCATCATTAACATCAATATCACTCCCCGGAGGTTTGCGACTTAATGCCACTGAATGATTTTTTGCGCAATTTACAGCAATCCGATATAGCCAAGTATAAAAAGCGCTTTCGCCTCTAAAATTGGGTAAAGCACGATAGGCTTTAATAAACGCTTCTTGCACTAAATCCGGTACATCACTTTGATTCTTTACATAACGTGAGACTAAACTCGTCACTTTATGTTGATATTTTGTTACTAGCAGGTTGTAAGCGTTTTTGTCTCCACGTTGCACCCGCTCAACCAATTCTTGGTCAACGTTCTGTTCGCTCATTTGAGCCATTTCTCCCAACTACATTTTTAACAAACTTCCACTTCTGTTCAAATCAAGCAACAGTTAACGCTTCAAGTATGACTACACATTTATTAAAAAGTTCTAATTATTTTATTTTAATTTTAAAAAAGATGAAAATAATATGAAAATATTCCCACAATCGCGCGTTTATTACTGTTCCATGACGGCAATAAACGTTAACATCAAGCTATTAGCGTATAGAATACCTTAAAATCCAACTTTTATGAATCAACAATACAATTGTGATGTATTAATTATTGGCAGCGGTGCTGCCGGTTTAACTCTTGCTCTGCATTTAGCGCAAACCTCTAACGTCATCATTTTAAGTAAAGGGCTAATGAATGAAGGCTCTACCTTTTATGCCCAAGGAGGGATTGCAGCCGTTTTTGACGAAAATGATAGCATTGACTCACATGTATCCGACACCTTAATTGCAGGCGCAGGCTTGTGTGATGAATCTGCTGTTCGTTATACCGCAGAAAATGCCAAAGCTTGTCTAGAATGGTTAATTGAACAAGGCGTTGTCTTTGATAAAGAAGTCACTGAGCAAGGCCATTCAGATTATCACCTAACCCGTGAAGGTGGCCACAGCCACAGACGAATACTGCATGCTGCTGATGCCACTGGTCAAGCTGTTCAAACGACTTTAGTTGAACGTGTTAAACAACATAAACGCATTACATTACTCGAGCGCTATAATGCCATCGATCTTATCTGTAAGCCTGAGATGCTTCCTAATAAATCTACAACTAAAAGTTGTATTGGCGCCTACATTTGGAATCGAACAAACGAGCAAGTTGAAAGTATTCAGGCGAAAAAAACAATCTTAGCAACAGGAGGAGCAAGTAAAGTTTATCAATACACTTCAAATCCTGATGTTGCTAGTGGTGACGGTATTGCAATGGCTTGGCGTGCCGGTTGTCGAGTC
This sequence comes from Colwellia sp. SU-HH01217, assembly GCF_057543495.1. Taxonomy (NCBI): domain Bacteria; kingdom Pseudomonadati; phylum Pseudomonadota; class Gammaproteobacteria; order Alteromonadales; family Colwelliaceae; genus Colwellia; species Colwellia sp. SU-HH01217. The sequence goes on from NZ_BAAJLX010000002.1 coordinate 341,748, forward strand.
GCTAATATGGAGTTTAATCAATTTCATCCAACGTGCTTATTTCATGCTGATGCTGGAACTTTTTTACTCACCGAGGCTCTTCGAGGTGAAGGCGCAATCCTGAGACGCCCAAACGGTAGCCGTTTTATGCCTGACTTTGATGAGCGTGCTGAATTAGCACCTCGCGATATTGTTGCCAGAGCCATCGATTTTGAGATGAAACGCCTAGGCGCCGATTGCATGTACCTAGACATTAGCCACAAAGATGAAGACTTTATAAAGAGTCATTTTCCAACAATTTATGAAAAAACATTGTCTTTAGGCATAAACATGGCCAAGCAAGCTATTCCTGTTGTGCCAGCAGCACACTACACTTGCGGCGGAGTTATGATAGATAATCATGGCAAAACCGATATTGAAAATTTATATGCTATCGGCGAAGTTTCTTACACAGGGCTTCATGGTGCCAATCGCCTGGCAAGTAATTCTTTATTAGAGTGTTTAGTTTTTGCTAGAGCCGCTGCCCTAGAAATAACTGAAACAATTGACCATAAACAACCTCACCAACAGTTACCTAATTGGGATGAAAGCCGAGTGACTGACTCTGATGAAGAAGTGGTTATTCAACATAATTGGCACGAGCTTCGATTATTTATGTGGGATTTTGTTGGGATTGTGCGCACAACCAAGCGGTTAGAGCGCGCTTTACACCGTGTTGAGTTACTCCAAAGTGAGATTGATGAGTATTATCGCCACTTTAAAGTCAGTAATAACTTGCTTGAGTTACGTAATTTAGTACAAGTAGCAGAGTTAATTATTAACAGTGCCTTAGCTCGTAAAGAAAGTAGAGGCTTGCACTATACTCTTGATTACCCAGAAACAGATAGCACCGCTAAGGTAACGGTTTTAACGCCTTAATAATTCGCCTTAATCGAGAGTAGTCTACTGTCGATAGTTGGTCTTTGAAAATAAATATTGGCTCCGCATGAGTTAACTTATTTTCTTGTTTATTAAAAATTAGCCAGCACCCGAGAAAACTCACTCTAGAGTGTGCTGATAGCTGCCATTCTTGAGCGCCTCCATTTGAACGATAAAACTGGCAACTGCCCTGCTGAGTAACAGTAAAAACTTCCTGTTGCTCTTTAGCAATGAATTTTTGATCCACATCTTTTAAACTAAAACTTATTAAAGGTAAAAAAAGCACAGTAAAAAAAATCAAACTAGCTAATGGGTATAGGTTGGTGCTGTAGAAATAGGTAATAAAGGCGAGTAGTAAAAAAACAGTCACACCAGAGCAAAAGTACTTATAGTGTGACGTTTTTAATGTGATTTTATGCTTTAACTCTATCGAGTATAAATTGGACCATGGCGTTAAGTTCTTCATCTTCACAAATTTTATGTCCCATAAACCATGCAAATAACTCTGGGTCTTGTTCTGCTAATAGACGCTCAAATATATCTTTATCTTTATCTGACAATAAATCGTAAGCCTCTTCGACAAAAGGCATAAACAACACATCGAGTTCTAACATACCACGACGACATGCCCACCTTAAACGCGGCTTATTATCTTTAAGCGACTTTGATGAAGGTGCACCAACAGATTGTGAATGAGAAGATTGAACAGACATAATTTACCACTTAAGATTAAAACTAGTGCTATTGTAACAATTTCGCCAATAAAGTCGCAGCTTTTTACTGACATTTCTTTGTTTAAATCTTGAGATTTTTATTATTGCCCACATCATATTAATATCAAACCCCTCAATAAATAACATTATGTCTATTCAAACCGTAATTTCACAGCCAAACGTTTCACAGCTTCCTGCAACGTATGTTATTGCATTAAGTGATTTGAGTGCTATTTCATTAGTTGGCCAAGATCAATGTCAGTATCTCCAAGGGCAAGTTACTTGCGATGTTAATTCAGTTAACGAGCACAGTTTAACTCATGGCGCGCATTGTGATGCTAAAGGAAAAGTGCTTTCAGTTTTTCGATTAATTGAGCGCAATAGTCGCTACTTATTAATCCAACCTAAAACCAGTATCGCCCTTTCATTAGCAGCATTACAAAAATTTGGGGTATTTGCTAAAGTTGAAATTGAACAAGCCTCACAGTTAAGCTTTTATGCATTAGTTGGCGAGCAAGCAACACAAGTGTTACAACAGCAATTTAATCGTATTCCCGATAGTTTAACTCCAGTAATTCAAGCAGGCTCAACTACCTTGGTTTATATTGCAGGAGAAACAGCTCGTTACCTATTAATTGATGAAAGCAGCACTGTTGAGCAATTAATAGGTAACTTCAATTTAGCTATATATAATCACGACGTTTGGAACTTATTAGAAATAACAGAAGGCTTCCCAGTGTTAGCGCCAGAAAGTGTCGAACAATATGTGCCACAAATGTTAAATCTACAAGCTATTAACGGCATAAGCTTTACTAAAGGCTGTTACTTAGGACAAGAAACAGTAGCTCGTATGCAATACTTAGGAAAAAATAAGCGAGCCTTGTTTCGACTTAACTCAACTGGCACAGTAGATACTGATTACCCAAAAATTGTTGCTGGCGATATTATCGAAAAACAACTAGGGGATAATTGGCGTAAAGCTGGAGATGTTTTATCAACCTACATTTGTCAAGAAGAAGTAAACATTCAAGCTGTGCTTGCTAGCGATGTAGAACAAAGCACAGTGTTTCGACTTAAATCAACTCCTGAGCTTCAATTCTCGTTGGTCGATTTACCTTATTCACTTAACCAAGAAGATTAATTCTATGAAAATTGAAAAAAACAAAGTTGTCGTTATGCATTACGCAGTATCTGATAGCGAAGATACCTTAATTGATAGTTCTTACGATGATAAGCCCCTTGAAATTATTCATGGTACGGGTTATTTAATCCCAGGATTAGAAGAAGCTCTAACAGATCATGTTGTTGGCGATAAATTTGAGGTTGAAGTGCCTGCTGCTCAAGCATATGGCGAACGATTTGATGATTATGTTCAAACCGTACCTAAAACATTATTTGCAGGTATCGAAGACTTAGCTGTTGGCTCTCAACTTCGCGCAACGACTGACGATGGTGAACAAACCGTTATCGTTATTGATGTGCAAGATGATGAAATTACTGTAGATGGAAATCATCCCTTAGCAGGTATCGACTTAAAATTTGATGTTGAAGTATTAGAAATTCGTGATGCGAGCGAAGAAGAGTTAGCTCATGGGCATGTGCATGCTGAAGGTGGTTGTGGTCATAATCACTAATCTTTAGATTAAAGTCAGCTATCGTGAGCTGGTTAAAATAATCTGCTGATAAAAAAAGCCGACAGTATATAAATACTGTCGGCTTTTTATTTTCGTTCTTAAATGTATTATTCTGCTTCTGGTCTCATATGCGGGAATAAAATAACATCTTTAATACTTGGCGAATCTGTAAATAACATCACTAAACGATCGATACCAATACCCTCACCTGCCGTTGGCGGTAAGCCATACTCTAAAGCGTTAATATAATCGGCGTCATAATGCATTGCTTCATCATCACCCGCATCTTTTTCTGTTACTTGCTTTTGGAAACGTTCAGCTTGATCTTCAGCATCGTTAAGCTCTGAGAAACCGTTAGCTAATTCGCGGCCACCAACAAAAAACTCAAAACGATCAGTAATGAATGGATTTTCATCGTTACGACGAGCAAGCGGTGATACTTCCCACGGGTATTCTGTTATAAATGTTGGTTGGTCTAATAAATGCTCTGCTACTTCTTCAAAGATTTCACAAATGTATTTACCTGGCCCCCATACTTTAGCTGCATCGCCTTCTTTAACACCTACTGCCTTCGCCATGGCTTTAATTGCGTCGAAGTTGTTTTCTGGATCACGTAACGCTGCTTCATCAAAGCTTGCTGCGCCACGATGATCTTTACCGTATTGTAAAATAGCATCAACCATTGATAAACGCGCAAATGGCTTGCCTAGGTCGTAGAATTTCTCTTCTACGACTTCGCCATCAGCGTTTTTAACAGTATTACGAATCGTTGTCGTACCTAAAACGTCTTGCGCGATAGTACGTAACATCTCTTCAGTTGTATTCATTAAGTCATGGTAATCAGCATAAGCTTGGTAGAATTCAATCATAGTGAATTCTGGGTTATGACGAGTTGAAATACCTTCGTTTCTAAAGCTACGGTTAATCTCGAATACCCGATCAAAACCACCTACCACTAAACGTTTTAAGTTAAGCTCTGGCGCTATACGCAGGTACATATCAAGATCGAACGTATTATGATGCGTCATAAATGGCTTAGCTGTTGCGCCGCCAGGTATAATTTGCAACATTGGCGTTTCAACTTCCATAAAATCACGTTGGGTTAAAAAGTTACGGATACCAGCAACAATTTTTGAACGAATTTTAAAGGTATTACGTGTGTCTTCGTTGATAATTAAATCAACATAACGTTGACGATACTTCATTTCTTGATCAGATAAACCATGAAATTTTTCAGGTAACGGACGTAGAGATTTCGTTAAAAGTGAATACTCGTCCATATTCACGTAAAGATCGCCTTTACCTGATTTATGTAAAATACCTTTAATACCAACGATATCACCTATATCTAACGAGCCCCATTTTTCACGGATTTCTTTTTGTACAGCTTTTTCAGCATAACCTTGAATACGACCTGATGAGTCTTGAATAACTAAAAACGGACCACGCTTAGCCATAACACGACCAGCAATTGCATAAGTTACTTGTAGAGCTTCAAGTTCTTCTTTGGTTTTTTCGCCATGCTCAGCTTGAATATCTGCTGCTAAATGTTCACGATTAAAATCGTTAGGAAAACCGTTTGCGTTAGAATTTGAGCGAATTTTTTCAAGCTTTACGCGGCGCTCAGCAATCAATTTATTTTCATCTTGTGCTACAGGTGCATCACTTGCTTTATTGGCTTTATCTGTCATTTTACTTCCAAAGTTATCTTAAATTTTTCAATAGGTTGAATATTAGTTAAATAATCATTTCAATCGCTGTAACAGTAATTGTTTATTTTTATAAACCTGACTTTAAACTAGCTTCTAAAAATTTATCTAAATCACCGTCTAATACTGCTTGGGTATTTCTATTTTCAACACCCGTTCTTAAATCTTTTATTCGGCTATCATCTAATACGTAAGAGCGAATTTGACTCCCCCAGCCGATATCCGATTTACCGTCTTCTAATTCTTGCTTCCCTTCGTTTTGCTTTTGTATTTCCATTTCATATAATTTTGCTTTCAATAGTTTCATCGCCGTTGCACGATTCTTATGTTGAGAGCGATCGGCCTGACATGCAACTACCGCACCTGTAGGGACGTGAGTTATACGAATAGCTGAATCAGTTTTATTTACATGTTGACCACCCGCACCAGAGGCGCGGAAAGTATCCGTACGCAAATCAGCAGGATTAATATCTATTTCAATATTGTCATCAATTTCAGGGTAAATAAACGCTGAAGCAAATGACGTATGACGGCGTCCTGAAGAATCGAATGGAGATTTTCGTACTAAGCGGTGTACGCCTGTTTCTGTGCGTAACCAACCAAATGCGTACTCTCCAGTATACTTAATGGTACATCCCTTTATTCCAGCAACATCACCATCGGTTACTTCAATCGCTTCAGTTTTAAAGCCGTGGGCTTCGCCCCATCTCAAATACATGCGCATTAGCATTTCAGCCCAATCCTGTGCCTCTGTACCACCAGAGCCAGATTGTATATCTAAGTAACAATTGTTCGCGTCTTGTTCGCCACAAAACATGCGACGAAATTCAAGTTTTTCTAATACCGCATCTAAACTTGCCGCTTCAGTTTCTGCATCATTAAAGGTTTCTTGATCTTCTTCTTCAACTGCTAGAGCAACTAATTCCTCAATGTCTTCACAGCCCGTTTCTAGCTCAACAATGGTATTAACCACTTCTTCTAAACTACTGCGCTCTTTCCCTAATGCTTGCGCCCGTTCTGGCTCATTCCAAACATCAGGTAATTCTAATTCTCGAGAAACTTCAACTAATCGTTCAGCTTTAACATCATAGTCAAAGGTACCCCCGAAGCAATAAACTGCGTTCGCGAATTTCTTTGACTTTATTTATTACCGGGTTTATTTCAAACATAAGCTTTCTAACAGGATCTCAAATATAGCTTTATAAACAGTTGCTAAGAACAATAAAAACAGTCGCGCATTGTAGCGTAAAAAACAGGGTAAATAAACGCCTATACTTGATTGCCTTATGCTTTATTTATTTAACGAACGTTTCTATATTATCTCGTTTTTTTATCCTTAATTAACATCAAAAACAAAGCAGCTGATATTCCCCCTGAAGCAAATAACATGCACATCACCATTATTTGATATCTCGCGGCAATGACCGGTTCGACTCCCGCTATAATTTGCCCTGTCATCATGCCTGGCAACGATACTATGCCCACAGCAAATAAGGCATTAATATTAGGGATCATCGCAGCAGAAAACGCTGTGTTCCTTGCATAGTGATAAGACTCTTCTCTCGCAAGTTCTGCAAAGTAACGCTCTCCAGACAAACTGATTGAATTCATGCAGCTAGCGAATATCATCCCAGCCAAAGGAAGAAGCGTTTGCGCGTGATACCAAGGGGTTAATGTTAACACTCCTTGGCTTATGACTAACAATGTAAGAAAACCGCTAAAACTCACAGAAAGAATAGCACGGCCAATTAGCTGCTTTTTGGGGACTTGAATGTTATTTAAAGCAATCCAACTAGAAAATAACACCATGACAACTAATACACTTCCAATAAGCCATATTTTGTTTGACGCAAAAATAAAACCTAAACAGTACCCAACTAATAAAAGTTGCACTAACATTCGAATAACAGCGTGACTGGCTCGTCTAACACTTATTGACCACTTTATAAGAATAATAAAAACGATAGCAACTGGGATAAATGCGATAGCAAGGCTTGGCAGCGTGATAATACTAACATTATGTTCCATATTAACTTTTCCTAAAAAGCAATACTTTATCAACTTTACTCATTTTGAATTAATTTTACACAGTATTTATGCTTTCAACCATTAACTGAACCGTTCGCTTACCTCTAAATTCGTTAACATCTAAACGATATGATAAATGCACTTGTTTAGCTTGAGTATTAGGCCACTGTTTAACGTTAATATTAAATGCAATACCGTCAAACACTTCACCTTCTTTCTGTACTACAATCTTTAAGTGTTTCTCACCAACAATACGCTGTTGTAACAATTCAAATTCATCATCAAATAAAGGCTCTGCAAAATTCTGCCCCCAAGGTCCAGAATCTCTAACGTGCTCAGCAAATGACAAGGTCATGTCACTCAGTGGTAATTGCCCATCAGACAATATAACCCCAGTGAGATCCTCCTCTTTAAGCCACTCATGAGCTAAATCATTAAATATAGACTGAAAGCGCTCGAAATCTTTTAACTTTATTGACAAGCCTGCCGCCATAGCGTGCCCACCAAATTTAACAATTAACTCTGGATGTAGCGCCGAAATATGTTCAAGTAAATCGCGAATATGCAAACCAGGAATGGATCTGGCTGAACCTTTTATTTCACTTTCAAGGAGATTTTCTTCATTAATGTCGTCTTTGGCGGCGGCAAAAACAATACTTGGGCGGTGAAATTTTTCTTTAAGTCGGCCAGCAACAATCCCAATCACTCCTTGGTGCCAATCTTTTTGAAAAAGAGCGATAGCATTGGGTAAGTGTTGTCCATCAAAGCTTAATTGTTTTAAGACATTTTCAGCCTCAACTTGCATGCCTTGCTCTATTTCACGACGGGATTTATTTAAATCATCGAGCTCGGCGGCCATTAAGCGTGCAGACATTAAGTCTTTCGCTAATAAACAATTAATACCAAAAGACATGTCATCTAACCGACCTGCCGCATTGATTCTCGGACCGAGTGCAAAGCCAAAGTCACTTGCAACAAGGCGCTGTTGATTTCGTCCAGCTATTTCAATAAGCGCTTGAATACCAGGCCTTGTTTGCCCTGCACGTATGCGTTTTAATCCTTGGTCCACTAAAATACGATTATTCGCATCAAGGGTAACAACATCTGCAACGGTACCTAAAGCGACTAAATCTAATAATTGAGCTAAGTTGGGCTCTTGAATACTGTTAATATTAAACCAATTTGCTTCCCGTAAAAATTTTCGCATTGCGAGCATAAAATAAAATGCCACTCCTACACCAGCTAATGCTTTACTAGCAAACAAACAGCCATTTTGGTTAGGATTGACGATCGCATCAGCCATTGGCAACTGCTTTCCTGGTAAGTGATGATCTGTAATAATCACTTTTAATCCCAACTCTTTTGCTCGTTTTACCCCTGCTAAACAACTGATCCCATTATCAACGGTAATTAATAAATTAGCTCCTTGCTCTGCAGCAATATCTACAATTTCAGGCGTTAGTCCATAACCATACTCAAATCGGTTAGGCACTAAAAATTGATGGTTGCTGCTACCCAAAGCGCTTAATGCCTCCATCATAAGTGCTGTACTGGTTGCACCGTCAGCATCGAAGTCACCAACAATTACAATTTTGGCATTATCGATAAACGCTTGATGTAACACTTTACATGCATCATCAAGGCCTATTAGAGACTCCACAGAATGTAATTGAGCAAGTTTTAAATGTAATTCTTGTGCAGAGTTAACCCCTCGACAAGCATATATTTGTTTAATTATGGGATGTAATTCAGCAGGTAGGTGAGAGTCTTTAACAATACTTCGGCGAACAATCTTCTTTTGCACAAATTTTCCTTAGAGGAGTTAAATAGCCAAGAAAAAAGGTTGATATAAAATAATTATCATATCAACCCTTGTTATAATTTATTGCATGTTAATTATAAAAATTACAACTTATAAATTCTCCAACATTTGAGACAGTTTATTAGGATCTTGATAACCAGGAACCATCTTACCATTTGAAAAAATAATTGCTGGAGTTGCATTAATCCCTACTCGACGAGCGAAATTAAACTCCTCCTCTAACGGTTTATCACAAATACGTTGCACTACACCTGATCCGGCTTTCGCTTTAGTTAATGCTTCGTTAGGGTTTTCGTTACACCATATTGAGCGTAAATCTTTAAACCCCTGAGATAACCCTCCTTGTCTGTCATAAATGCCCGAACGCGGATAAGGTAAATATCTCACGGTAATGCCTTTGGCATTATAATCATCCATTTGTTCGTGCAATTTACGACAGTAACCACACGTAATATCAGTATAAACAGTCACGACATGCTTTTCATTTTTTGCAGGGTAGACAATCATATCATCTTCGAATTTTGCGATACCCTTTAAACGAGTTTCAGCTAAACTTGCATCAGCCAAGTCGGTAACACCATCGTTCACATGATAAACTTTTCCTTGAATAAAGAATTCACCATCATAGCTTGAATAAAAAACACCTTGGTCAGTCACCACCAATGCAATACCCGGTAAAGGCGTTTTCATGACATCTGAAACTGTTAGTCCTAATGACTTCTTTAAATTTGCTTTAAGTGATTCAGCGTCTAAGCTAATCTCTTTCGGGGAAGTAGTTGTTGTTCCTGTGTCGCCCGCAAATACAAAAACCATGGAAAAGCAACTAACTAAGCCAGCTACTAATACGGCAAATTTTTTCTTCGATATAAGTTTAAACATTAATAAAACATCCAAAAAATTACTTTTAAAAAAGGTCAATAGTGTTGTTAATCAACCGTTCAAATTAAGTTGACCGTATCATAGACACTAAAATTACAGCTTAGCATGATTAATCATGAAAAATCTCGCAAAATTATTTCACGTTCTTTTAGGCCTTGTTGATCTTGCAAAGTTGGTTTTTGTTCAAGCAACATGCTTTATCCATACAATTTGTATCTGGCCTAGCAAGCTAACAATAAATAAGCTCAAAATCTACCAGCCACTAATTAAAGGTATGAGTAAAGTAGCCCCTGACCTATTGCTTCTGATAAACTATGGCAAATTTTTCATCTCTTGAATGAGACCGTTTTATGAAAATTGGTTTATTTTATGGTTCAACAACCTGTTATACCGAAATGGTTGCTGAAAAAATGCAAACTAGCTTTGAAAGTCAAACAGATTTTACCCTTACCCTTCATAATATTAAAGATGAAAGCTTAGCGCTTTGCCAAACATATGATTTTCTTATTTTTGGTATTTCAACTTGGGATTATGGTGAGCTCCAAGAGGATTGGGAATCGAGTTGGGAGGAGGTAAGCCAGCTTGATTTAGCAGGCAAAGTGGTTGCTTTATATGGCATGGGTGATCAAATAGGGTATAGCGAATGGTTTCAAGATGCATTGGGTATGTTGCACCAACAACTTGCCCCGACTCAAGCCTATATTATTGGCTACTGGCCTAACGAAGGATATGAGTTTGCCGCATCTAAAGCATTAACAGCAGATCAACAACAGTTTGTAGGACTATCATTAGACGATGAAACTCAATATGAATTAACTGATGAACGCATTAGCCAGTGGGTTTCACAAATAAATAATGAAATAAGTGAAATACTCGCTTCATAATTTGTTGTGGTGATTAACTAACATTACGGTATAATTTACCTATCTAGGTACTTATCAGTACCTCACTCATTTAATGGATAAAAAAGTATGTTTGAGCAGTTCGACCTCGACTCAGAATTATTGGCGGCAGTAAAAAAAAGCGGTTATAAAAAACCAACGTCAATTCAAGAGTTAGTGATACCTGAAGCGATGAGAGGCTTAGATGTGTTAGCATCAGCACCTACCGGTACAGGAAAAACGGCTTCATTCCTTTTACCCATTGCCCAGCATTTATTGGATTATCCTAGATCTAGTCCGGGTTTTCCGCGTGTACTTATTTTAACGCCAACTCGCGAGCTCGCATTGCAAATTGGTGAAGACAGTAAAAACCTCACTGAATTAACTAATATTAAAACAGGTGTCATTACTGGTGGTGTTAACTATGGCAGCCATAATGATATTCTTACCACGAATACTGATATTTTAGTCGCCACCCCAGGTCGTTTATTAGAGTATATTGAAAATGAACAATTTGACGCGAGAGAAATTGAAATTTTAGTTCTTGATGAAGCCGATCGAATGTTAGACATGGGCTTTAGCGAAAGCATTAACAGAATTGCTGCCGAAGCAAGATGGCGTAAACAAACCATGCTGTTTTCTGCAACATTACAAAGTGGTGGGGTCAGTCGTTTTGCTAGAGAAGTATTAACAGATCCCGTATTTTTAGAAGCTAACCCTTCTCGAAAAGAAAAAGCGAAAGTACATCAGTGGATACACCTTGCTGATAGCTTCGATCATAAGTTAGAACTTTTATATAACATCCTCAAACAAGAAGATGTTACCAGAGCGGTAGTTTTTGCTAACAAACGTGAAACGGTTCAAACGTTATCAGGTAAATTATACGCCCAAGAATTACCCTGTGTTTGGCTAGAAGGAAAAATGCTTCAAGATAAACGTAACACGGCGATTGAGCGGTTAAAAAGCGGCAAGGTCAATATATTAGTCGCAACTGATGTTGCGGCACGTGGCTTAGATATCGACGATATTTCTCATGTCATTAATTTTGATATGCCGCGCAAAGTTGATATATATATTCACCGCATTGGACGTACAGCTAGAGCAGGCAATAAAGGTACGGCAATTTCGTTGGTTGAAGCACACGACATGGCTGTCATAGCAAAAATAGAACGTTTTCAAGATGAACGTTTGCAACGAAGAGTAATTGATGAACTACGCCCTAAAAATAAAGAGTCGCGTGTTGCGGTAAAGAAACCGAAAATAAAACGAAGTAGCGCACAAAAGAAAGCAAAAGCGAAAAAACAATCTAAAAAAATAGCTAAACGTGTTAAAAAATAACGACTAACATTCTTTAGACGTAAGAATACCCCCTCGTTCTTACGTCTTGATTTTGCTTACCCAAGCTTTCTCCTCTTCCCTTAACATTAACTTATAACTAACTAAATAACTAAATAACAACTATTTCATCCATTAAAAAGAAATAACGAACTATAGTGATGATATCGCTAAGTAAAATTAATCACCTTAAAAGCTGATTTACCTAGAACTTTTAATACAAAAAGTGGTAAAAATGAAGAGGCTTGAAATTTACTCAACTAATTACATCTACTTCTCGCCTGTTTATTTAACACTTATTGAGAAACTTTTATGTCTGTAGCCTCGCAACCGAATAAAACCTCTTCTTTGCAAAATCGATTATTATCCTGGTTATTGATTATTACGCTAGTTCCTCTGGTGATTGTTTCTTGGAGTAGTTATCAACAAAGTAAAAAGAGCTTAGTTAAAGCAGCTACGATTTCATTAAAGCAATCTTCACTCACTAATAAAAATTTTATAACTAACTGGTTTGAATATCGTTTTACAGATGTAACCGCATTTGCAAAAATTCAAAGTAATCAAAATAAGTTGCTTGAAATTAGCCAAGATTGGCAAAAAAGTAACCTATCGCTAAGTGAATATATAAACAGCCCTGATTGGCAAAAAATTAAAAATAGCACTAATAACAACTTGCTAACCATAAGAGAACAGTATGATTATATTTATGATTTATTTTTAATTGATCCGGTAGGTAATATTCTGCTGAACTTATCTAATGAACCAGACCTTGGAACCAATATTCTAACGGGAAAATATAGTAATACTCTTTTTTCAAATACAGTGAAAAACACACTGACCACAGGTAAAACATTATTTTCAGGTCTCGAGTCATACGAACCGTCGAATAATTTATTATCGGGTTTCATTATTTCCCCAATGACCAACTCTGACGGAAACACTTTGGGTTTACTTGCCATTCAAATAAAGCTAGATCGTATTTATCAATTAATGGACTCTGATTACTCTAATTCCATCATTCATTATATTATTGATGAGCAATCGAGATTACAGACTCCAATTCATGGTAACTGGTTAGTCGATTTTAATAAGAAAACTGATAAAAATACTATATTCAACGCACAGTCAAATAAACAAGATGTATCAACGAATATAGCATTTCCAACAAAAGTTAAGCCCTATATAGGTATAGAAGATATTGAAGTACTGGGCATCAAACAAAACATCAATGTTGGTAATATTAATTGGCAACTCATTAGTGAAGTTCATTACGACGACGCATTAGCTGAAGTTCACTGGTTGGCCCAGTTAATCATCTTTATATTTATCGCTACTGCTTTGATCACTATTTGCATAGCGATCTTTCTAGCAAGAAAAATTACAACCCCAATTGAAAATTTGGCTAAGGCAAGCCTAAAAGTTGCTTCTGGAGAAGCTATTCACCAAATAGATCAAGTTGCTAATGATGAAATTGGACAGCTCACCCACGCATTTAACTTTATGGTTAAAACTCAACAACAACAACAAAGTGAGTTGACAGAGAATGCGAATCAACTTTCTTTAATTATCGATAATACAGGTGTAGGCATTTGGGATTGGGATATCCTTTCAGGTAATGTTGTATGCAGTCAACATTGGTACGATATTCTAGGTTACGATAAGGGGGAATTAGATCCCTTTACTGTTGATAAATGGGCTTCATTATTACATCCAGATGAAATAGCTCAAGTCATGATGATAATGGATGAACACTTGTCGGGGAAAAAAGATAATTATGCCTGCGAATTAAGAATAAAGCATAAGTTAGGTCATTGGGTGTGGCTACACGATAGCGGTAAGTTAGTAGAGCGCACTGTTGATGACGCCCCAAAAAGAATTATCGGCACAATTATCGACATCGGTGAAAGAAAAGAATCTGAATTAAAACTCGCCAAAAGTGAAGCTTTTGCAAGAGGAATGTTTAACTCAGCTGCTGATGGCATTATAAGTATAGATACCCGTGGAGCGATACAAGCTTTTAACCCAGCGGCAGAAAGGATGTACGGTTTTAGCCAAGAAGAGTTACATGGTAAGCATATTTCTGAAATTATCCCACCAGCTCTTCGTCAGCAATATATAGAAGGTTTTAATTATTACCTTGAGACAAAAAGACCTAACATTCTTAATCGCCCGCTAGAAGTTGAAGGCTTTAGAAGGGATGGAACTACCTTTGAACTTGAGCTCACTGTATCTCAAGTTAATATCGGTGACGAGCAGTACTTTACGGCAATGTCTCGCGATATCTCCTTGCGTAAAAAACACGAAAAGCAACTGCAAAAGCTTCACCAGATCACCGAAATAAAACTGTTAGTATCTAATGCGCTAACACAAGCAAGATCGTTAAGCACAAAACTAAGTAGTGCCATTGAACAATTATTCGAACTTGATGATCTTCAACAACAAAAAAGCGGTGGCGTACTGTTAATCGACGGAAGTTCTCAACAGTTAAGTTTGTACTCAAGTGTTGGTGATATTTCAGAGCAGTATAATCAGGAGGGGGCAATTTGTCATAATGAGCATTACCTTAAATCAGCTGAGTCGGGTGAAATAGTAATCAAGACTATCAATCAAGAAAGCCATGGTGCTAAAGCAAAAGATTACAGTCAATATATTGTTCCTTTGATTAACCACACCCAAAGTAGCGACACAGTAATTGGTGTATTATTTCTTTATACTGAGAAAGTACCAGATAAAAGCACAGAAAGGATAACGCTATTAAAGCAAGTCGGGGAAATGTTTAGCACTTGTATCATTCAAGAAAATGCTCGAACTATGTTAAAAGAAGCATCAAAGTCTGCCGAACACAATAGTCAATTAAAGAGTGAATTTCTTGCCAGTATGAGTCATGAAATACGCACGCCTATGAACGGAGTATTAGGCATGCTAGGTCTCCTTTTAAATAGTGAATTAACTACTGATCAGCTTCATAAAGCTAACCTCGCTAAATCTAGTGCGGAATCTTTATTAACATTGATTAACGATATTCTAGATTTTTCCAAAGTTGAAGCTGGAAAATTGGAATTAGAGTATTGCGATTTTAATTTGCGCGGCATGTTAGGTGAATTTACAGAAGCGATGGCACTAAAAGCACAAAGCAAAGGCCTAGAAGTTATTCTTGATATAACCCAAGTTGAACAATCATTCGTTAAAGGGGATCAAGGGAGAATCAGGCAAATATTAACCAACCTTGTCGGAAATGCGATTAAGTTTACCCAACAAGGCGAAATCATCATCCGGGTTGCTACACATGCCATTGACCAAGAAACACTTACCTTGCATTGCCTTATTGAAGATACCGGTATTGGCATTGCCTCAGATAAAATAGAAGGGTTATTTGAAAAATTCTCTCAGATAGATGCTTCAACCACAAGAAAATATGGCGGTACTGGTTTAGGCTTATCTATTAGTAAAAAACTTTGTCAATTAATGGACGGTACAATTAGTGCTAAAAGTATTGAAGGTAAAGGAAGTGTTTTCGAATTCACTATAGTCATAAAAACCAGTCAACAATCTGAAAAAGTGATTCCGAGCATAGATATAGGCTTGTTGGATTTACTTATTGTCGACGACAACCTAACTAACAGAGAAGTATTAAGAGGGCAACTCGAACATTGGGGTGCAAAGGTGACTGAGGCAACCAATGCAAAAGAAGCAATAGCCATTTGTGAACAGAGATTAATGCCCTCTTCTAAGTTAGCATTATTTGATGTCGCATTTTTAGATATGCAAATGCCTGAAATGGACGGTGCCCAATTAGGTAAATATTTTAGAGCAAACCCTCAATTTAATAAGATGAAAATGGTGATGATGACATCTATATCTCAAGGCAATGATTCTGAATTTTTTACAAATATTGGTTTTGATGCATTTTTTCCAAAACCCGCTACAACATCAGATTTAATGGATGCATTAGCTATTGTCGTTGATTCAAAAGAAGAATATGATTCGAGGAAGAAGAGCTCTTCGCCTTTAGTTACCCATAATTATTTGCAAAGCTTTACTAAAAGTAACGAACCATCACCTATTAACATAAATGCAAAAAATACTAACGAATGGCCCGCAGACACTCATATTCTCATTGTTGAAGATAATCGTATTAACCAACTTGTTGCTCTTGGTATATTAGACAAAATTGGACTTGCAGCCGATGTTAGCAACAATGGAATAGAAGCAATAGAAGCCTTACTATCTACAAACAAAAACAATCTTTACACATTAATTTTAATGGATTGCCAGATGCCTGAGATGGATGGTTACCAGGCGAGTCAGAAAATACGCCAAGGGGATGCAGGATTACACTATAAAAGTATCCCCATTATTGCGATGACCGCTAATGCAATGAGAGGCGATAGAGAAAAATGCCTGGCGCATGGTATGAGCGACTATTTAAGTAAACCTATTGAGCCTGAATTACTGACTGAAAAAATGAATAATTGGTTACACTCACCAGAATTAACCACTAAAAATAAAACGACTCCTCCACAAGATGACATTCCTGTTGTTACGGATGAAGTTAATCAAGAAGATATACCTCATTGGAACTTAAAAGCATGCTTACATAGGGTTCGTAATAATGAACAATTATTAAAAATGCTAATAGAAACCTTTATCAAAGATATGCCTGAACATTTGGACGCACTCAATAAAGTAATAATCAAAAAGGACTATTCGCAAATTCATTATTACGCTCATACTATTAAAGGGATGGCAGGAAATTTAAGTGCTTTGAAATTGTCTAACCATTCACATTTATTAGAGTTATCAGTAAAGTCTAAAAGTGACAATGAAATAATACATTTGAATAATTTGATAATAAGTGACTATAACGAACTGTTAGAAATTTTTTCTAAATACCTTAATAGCATATAAGTAAAGAGATCGATAATTAAAAAGCGAGTAGCAAACTGCATACTAAAGAGTGTACAATATACTTAATAGTGTAAATTTTAACCGACTAATCAATGATAGTCTCAATGATAGTCGTTCGCTATTACCAATAAGCAAAGTAAGTTAAAAAATAAAGAGTTAATCTACTAATGAGCGATAACAACCAAATTCATCATAAAAACCGGATTCAAGAGCAGGCATGCCTTTGGATTAGCCGTATGGATCATGGATTATCTTCAACAGAAAAACAAGAGCTGACTATTTGGATTAACCAAGACAAGTCTCATCATAAAATGCTGTTAGCAATGGCATCCTCTTGGGATGATATTAGTGTTCTTAAAGAGCTCAATGGTTTATTTCCAATAGAGAAGGCACCAAGTAAACCAAGAAGTAAAGTGTTTGCCAGCGTTATTGCAGCAAGTTTACTATTGGTGTCACTTGTAGGTGTTAATTTACTGAAATCTCATTCCTTCATAATGTTTTCAGAGCAAGCGCCTTTAGTAAAAACTCAAACATTTAAGACCCGAATAGGCGAGCAAACGAGCTTTACTTTATCAGATGGTAGTATTATTCAATTAAACACTAACAGTATTGTTACCGTTGCCTATACACCTTATCAAAGGCAATTAACTCTTATCCGAGGTGAAGCCAACTTTGAAGTTGCCAAAGATAAAGAGCGCCCATTTACCGTAAAAGCAGGCCAGCAATCATTTACCGCATTAGGCACTATTTTTAATGTTCAAAAAGACAATGAACAAGCCATGGAATTGCTCGTTACTGAAGGTAAAGTATTAATTACCCGCGCTGTAGAACCTCTTGAAAATATTACTCAAGCATTTAAAAATCCGACATCAGCTCATCTTCCAGGCTCTGTCGTTATTTCAGGTGAAAAATCTGTTATTGCTAATAACCAAGTCACGCCTGCATCAAAAATATCGTCTGATAATGCACAACGCGATCTTGCTTGGCAACAAGGCATTTTAATATTTGAAGGTGAGCCTTTAGATCAAGTACTCAATGAAGTGAGCCGGTATACCCGTACTCGATTTACCCTTTCAAATGATGAATTATCAAGCTTAAAAGTTGCTGGCTATTTTAAAGCAGGTGATATCAATGGCTTATTAGCCTCTTTAAATAGTAACTTTGATATTAATTACACCCGCGTAAGCAACAATACAATTGTGCTAACTTCGGCTACTTATTAATTTTTTCGTCGCTGTTTGTAATTAGGGCGTATTAATATTTCATGTTCAATTTTTCATCTAACATGCAGAGGTTTTTAACAGTATTACTGTTTATTATAAGTAATACGGTCTTTGCAGATGAGCTAATTCAGTTTGATATCAAGCAACAAAGCGCCGACAAAGCACTCATTGCTTTTGCTAAAACTATCAATCAAACTATCGTTTTTCCTTTTGAACTCACTCAACAATACCAAGCTAATCGTTTAAAAGGTGTTTATACAACTAAATACGGTCTTAAAAAACTGTTAAAAAATACTCCCTTAATTGCCACAATGAATAAAAATGGTCAATTTACTATCGAGCTAAATAAACCAGAATCTCAATCGTTAACTTCATTAACCTCCCCACAAACATCGAAGAGTCACACTAAAAAGGCTTCACCAGCAAACCACGTTGAAAAGATCACTATATTAGGCAGTAGAATATCAGGACGATCTATAGGGGATTTACCTGTCCCTGTCGATATATTTAGCGCAGAGGCTTTAATCAATACAGGTCAAACAGAAGTTGGTAAAATGCTTCAAACCATCGCCCCCTCTTTCAACTTCTCAAGCTCAGCAATTAGTGATGGAACAGATGCATTTAAACCCGCCACTTTAAGAGGTTTAGGTCCAGATCAAACCTTGGTATTAATAAACGGCAAACGTCGACACCAAGCAAGTTTAATTCACATTAATAGCTCTGTTGGCAGAGGAGCTACAGGCACAGATCTAAACGCAATACCTATAGCCGCCATTAAACGTATTGAAGTATTAAGAGACGGTGCTGCTGCGCAATATGGCTCAGATGCGATTGCAGGTGTTATCAACATCGTCCTTAATGACAATAATCATGGCGGAGCTATTGCCGCTTCTTATGGACAATACACACAAGGTGATGGCACTACCCAAAACGTTAGCCTATCTAATGGCTTCTCATTAGGAGAGAGCGGTTTTATCAATACTAGCGTTAACTTTCGTGAAACTGGATACACTAATCGAGCTGGATTACACGGCACTTGTCAATACGATGGCTGCACTGCTAACAATGATGGAGTTTTTGTCACAGACAACCCGAGTGAATTAAATGCTTCGAGAAATACCTTTAGAGTTGGTGATGCTAACGCACATCAAATAGCTTTAACTCTTAATGCGGGTTATCAACTTTTTAAAGGCAAGCTTTATGGCTTTTTTACCTACTCAAATAGAGAAAATGAGTCAGCCACTTTTTTTCGACACAACAACGCTTTAGACAATCCAAGATTAGCAGACTCCGATGTTGTTATTCCAGGGGGCTACTTACCCAAAATAAATGCTGATATTAAAGATAGCTCATATAATTTGGGCTACAAAATAGACTTAACTTTAGATACGAGTCTCGATATCTCTTATACCTATGGCAAAAATACGATTAACTACCGAACCAGCGATAGTATCAATGCCTCTTTTGTTAATTCGCTGCACGCTAAAGACAACAAATTAACCAGTGATGATATTAGAAATATTACACCGCGCAATGCTGACGCCTATGGTTTAGCACTCACCTTACACACACTAAACATAGATTTCACTCATGACTTTGACCTATTCTCTTTTGCCACAGGAGCAGAACTTCGCAAAGACGGCTATCAAGTTAAATCAGGCGAGTTATATTCCTATTTCGATTACGATAGTCAACATGGTAGAGGGTTATTTTCTCAAGATTATAGCCCAGGAATTCAAGGCTTTAGTGGTATTGCTCCGCTTTCAGCTTTAAAAGAATCTCGTAACGTTATCTCATTTTATACCGATGTTGAATATTACCTTACAGATGACTTCAATATTAATGGCGCGCTTAGGTATGTTAACTACGACGGGTTTGGTCAAAGCACCAATCTCAAGTTAGCTTCTCAATGGCAGGTACAAGATAATGTGAGTTTTCGTGGTGCTATCAGTACGGGTTTTAGAGCGCCATCAATGCAACAACTTTATTTTAATAATATCAGTACCCAATTTGTCAGTAATCCTAACAACCCCTCTGGCGATCAAATCCCCATTCAAGTAGGCACCTTTAGAAACGACAGTCAGTTAGCGAAAAATATTGGTATTCCAGAGTTAACCGAAGAAAAAGCGGTAAATATCAGTTTGGGCACTGTGTTCACCTTCAGTAATGAAATCAACTTAACTATTGATTTATATAAAATTAATATCGAGGATCGCATCGTCATCAGCGATAAATTAACGCATGGCTTATCAAACAGCTTGGATAATATTCTCAACGATTCTGGCGCAGGTGCCGCGCAATTCTTTTTAAATGGCGCTGATACGCAAACAACTGGTGTCGATTTAATTGGTACTTGGAGTACGTCATTATTACAAGGCACTGTAGATTTCACATTATCAGCAAATTTTACTAACACGAAAGTTAGTCGACTTTTTAGCCCTTCAGGTAGTGATTTAACTAATATTCCCGCAAAAAAAGTATTTTCAAAACAAGAAATATCCATCATTGAAGATTGGCAGCCTGAAGATCGCATTGGCTTTACCAGTTTTTATCGCTCGGATAACTTTACCGTGCAAATTGCTTTTAATCGCTATGGTGAATATACAATTATAGATGGAGAGCAACAAACTTATGGCGCTAAAACATTAACAGATTTTAGATTAAATTATTTTTTAACGCCCCATTTATCATTTAATCTAGGAGGGAATAATATTTTTGATGTTTACCCAGACAAAAATAACATTGGTAATTCTCGCGCAGGTAAAATTGTCGATAGCCAAGGTAATGTGATTGTCGACAGCTCAGGAATTTTTACTTATTCTCGACGCTCTGCCCCGTTTGGTTTTAACGGTGCCTACTATTATGCAGGCATAGAATATCAATTCTAAGTTCAAAAAACTAAAATCAACTACGCAATACTAAATATTGGTAAAGTAGCATTGCGCAGGAAATACCCACGTTTAAATTACAACTCTTTACGAGTGAACACCCAATCATTGCCCTTACTAAATTCTTCGCTGTAATGATAACCAGCTAAATCGAACGACTTTAACTGTTCAATATCAGTCAGTTGATTCTCAATAATATACCGAGCCATCAAACCTCGCGCCTTTTTAGCAAAAAAGCTAATCATCTTATACTGACCATTTTTCCAATCTTTAAAAGCAGGCGTGATTATCGTGCCGTTTAGTGACTTTTTCTTAACGGATTTAAAATATTCATTAGACGCTAAATTAATCAATACGTCATCACCTTGTTCTTTTAATGCTTGGTTAACTTCATTGGTAATAATGTCCCCCCAAAATTGATACAAATTCGTCCCTCGTGGGTTTTCTAATTTTGTGCCCATTTCAAGTCGATAAGCTTGTATTAAATCTAAAGGCTTTAATAAACCATATAAACCGGACAAAATTCTCATGTGCTGCTGAGCAAAGGCAAAGTCTTTGTCAGATAAGCTTTGAGCATCTAGGCCGGAATAAACATCACCATTAAAAGCAAAAACAGCAGGTCTAGCATTATCTGTAGTAAAAGGCTGCGACCATTCACCAAACCTTGCAGCATTTAAACCAGCTAATTTATCACTGATACTCATTAATGAAGACAACTGAGCGGGTGATAATTTAACGCACTCTTTAATCAATAACTGACTATGCTCAAGAAGGCTAGGTTGAGAATGCAAATCAGTTTTAAGCGCTGACTCAAAGTCTAAGTTTTTAGCGGGTGACACAACAAGTAACATGAGCTTTTCTTATATAAATAATGTAGGTCGTCACTATAACATAAGCCAAAACCAATAAAATCACTTCACGATTATTTCTTCAAACTTATGTAGCACTCTTTCTCTGATTAATTCTTTAACACTAAAGTGGAGTAAAAACAGCCAGAAAATGCAAGTTAACTATGCGTAGTAAAAAATTTTTTCTTTCAAAAAATCAATCGTGCATAGCTAACAAGTTGAAACATAGAACCAATAGCACTAACTACATGCAAATAAACTCTACACTAAAGCGTTATTCATGCTTGCTTAATCATGAAAATTTGATACAAATAGCTTAGATAAAAGAGTAAGTAGCGCAGATATTGTTAGTTTATGACAATTTTTAACTAAAAATGTTGTAATAATTCATCATTGTATCTCTTCAACTTTTCACCATTCAATAATCAATATTAAGGCGATATTATGACTAGCCAATTAGATCAATTAAAAACCATGACCACTGTAGTTGCTGACACAGGCGACATTGAAGCCATTGCTAAATTTCAGCCTCAAGATGCAACCACTAACCCTTCTTTATTATTAAAAGCAGCTGAAATGCCACAATACGCAGAGCTACTAACTAATGCAGTTGAGTGGGCAAAAACGCAATCAAGCGATGCAGAGCAACAAGTTATCGATGCAGCAGACAAGCTTTCGGTTCTTATCGGTTTAGAGATTTTAAAAATTGTCCCTGGTAGAATTTCAACAGAAGTCGATGCAAGACTATCATTCGATACCAATGCCTCTATTGAAAAAGCACAAAAGCTAATGGCAATGTATAGTGAAGCAGGAATTGAAAATGATCGTATTTTGATCAAGCTTGCTTCAACTTGGGAAGGTATAAAAGCTGCAGAAGCATTAGAGAAGCAAGGTATTAATTGTAACCTAACCCTATTATTTAGTTTTGCACAAGCTAGAGCTTGCGCAGAAGCTGGTACTTATTTAATTTCACCTTTTGTTGGTCGAATCCTCGATTGGTATAAAAAATCCACGGGCCGAGACGATTATAGTGCAGAAGAAGATCCGGGAGTTATTTCGGTAACTGAAATTTATAACTATTATAAAAAACAAGGTTTTAATACTGTTGTTATGGGAGCAAGCTTTAGAAACACTGGAGAAATATTAGCTTTAGCTGGCTGTGATCGCTTAACCATTAGCCCACAATTAATGGAAGAACTCGCTAATAATAATAACCCAGTTAACCAAAAGTTATCGGCCACGCCATCAAGCAAAGCAAATGAAGCGCCATTGTGCGAGTCACAATTTCGTTGGTTGATGAACCAAGATGCGATGGCAACAGAAAAGCTTTCTGAAGGCATTAGAAATTTCGCTATCGACCAAGAGAAGCTTGAAAAGCAGTTAACGGCCTTACTTTAACAGCAATTATTACTTTAATTTCTTATAAAATTGAATGAAAGGCCATCACTTTGTGAAAAATATAATCATAAAATGATGTTATTTTCTACTAACCTATGATATTAAAAAGGGGCAGTTGTAGATAATAAAAGGGGCGTTTCATGAATAAACTTCAAGAAGTTATGGCTACTCAACCTAAGTCTAAAACAAGTAATAATAAAAAAAGAAAATGGCGTGAAATAGAACAACTGAGAGACAAGTTCGAACTCGAGAAAGAATTACGAGTGTATGAGAACTCATTAGAATATATGTTGGATGATTTATAAATTTCATTCTCACTAATGTTCAAACAAAACCCGATAATCTGAAAAGACTATCGGGTTTTTATTTAATAACGTTTTGTCATTCCTTGCATGGCCTTAATGGAAATTCATTGGTTATTATTAATCACTCACTTAGCGTTAATTCTTTACTTTCAATTTAAGCCGTTTTTAGTTATGGTATTTCAAACAGTCGTTTGAATCACTATGCTTATAGCATCAAAACTAAATACCATGAATGAAATACCAAATAACCTTGCAACTATAGATAAGCCGCTTATTAATTTCGTCCACGCTAATGGTTTTCCAGCTGGCTCATATAAAACATTTCTTCATTACTTTTCTAATGATTACAGAACAGTCGCGCACCCGCAATTTGGTCATAACCCCAACTTTCCTATTCATCATGAATGGCGGTATTTAGTCGATGAACTCATTAATTATATTAAAGAGCAAAATGAACCAGTAATTTGTGTTGGCCATTCCTTTGGTGGTGTCATTTCTTTTTTAGCCGCTTGCAAGCAACCTGAATTATTTAAAGGGCTGATTATGCTCGACCCTCCTGCAATGACAGGGATAATGAGTTTTGTCTTGAAGTTAGTTAGAAATACTGCCTATATAGATAAAATTACTCCTGCAGGTAAAGCAAAAGTTAGGCGCAGCCATTGGCCTGTAGATACAGATTTAGCTAGAATGTTTAAACAGCGACAATTATTTAAAAACTTTGATCCCCGCTGTTTGCAAGATTATACCCAAAGTGGCATAACACAGAGAAATAATAGATTAGAACTGACCTTTGATGCACAAGCAGAAACTGAAATCTTTAGAAATATACCCACTTATTTATCTCGATTAAAAAACAAACTGCAAGTACCTGCCGCGTTAATCTACGGTGAAAGCAGTGATTTATATCCAAGATACTTTTTTAAACGCTTTGCCAGACAAAATGATAAAATAAAACTTCATAGCATTCCTGGCGGGCACATGTTCCCACTTGAACACCCAGAAGAAACCGCCACACTGATTAATCAAGTAATTAACCAGTGGGGTTTATAGCCAACAATGTTTTTCTCAATCTAATGGCGGCTACCTATTAAAGGTGTTCTAAAATAAGACAACAGGCAGAATAACCTGCGCCGAATGAACAAAGCACCATTTTATCGCCAGATATCAGATCTTGGTGGTGCTTGTGAAGAGCTATAATACATCCAGCTGAACTAGTATTAGCGTATTCATCTAATATAATAGGCGCTTCTGTTAGGCTTGGCTCTCTACCTAGTACTTTCTTTGCAATAAAACCATTCATATTAATATTAGCTTGGTGTAAGTAAAGTCGCTTTATATCTTCAGATTTAAGGCCGACTTTATCCATTTGCGAACTAATTAAGTTGGATACCATTGGCAACACTTCTTTGAATACTTTACGTCCTTGCTGAATAAAATATTTGTCATCTGCATGCACGGTTTCATGGTCGCAAACATTCATATACCCCATGTTACTTCGTATATTATTTGAAAATTGAGTAATAGGTTGTTCAGCAATAATTTTAAAACAATGATCACTGGTTGCTGTAGCCTCGTCTTCAATAATAGAGGCTGTTGCTACATCACCAAAAATAAAATGACTATCGCGATCCCTAAAGTTAATTTGCGGAGTTAAAATTTCAGGATTTATAACTAACACGGTTTTAGCTGTACCACTTCGAATGGCGTTAGCAGCATTAATAATACCAAATGTTGCAGCAGAACAAGCAACAAGCATATCAAATCCCCAACCAGCACAGCCCAATGCTTGTTGAATTTCAATAGCCATTGCAGGGTATGAGCGCTGGGTATATGCACAAGCAACAATCACTAAATCTATATCTTCAGGCTTTTTATTAGCGGCTAACATCGCTTGCTTAGCAGCCGACACACCAATTTCAGCTTGCAAAGATAAAGCATCATTTTCACGCTGCTTAATTGTTGGACGCATTAAATCAATATTAAGAATGTCGTCTTTGGACATCACATAACGACTTTTTATCCCTGACGCTTTTTCAATAAACTCACTACTTGAAAAAGCAAGCGCACCTATAGTCCCTTTGGCGATTTCATCACTATTGTCCGCATTAAAACGCTCCACATACTGATTATAACAATCAACTAATTCATCATTTGAAATACTATATGGTGGAGTGTATAACCCAGTACCACTAATAACTACCGACATAAAAACAACCCTACACAAAAAACATTGATTAATTACTACAGTATATTTTATCTAGCTCTGAGTGTCGATGCACAGATCTTACCAGTATTTTGTTCTCTTTATATCCATGTCAGCTTCACCCTTTCGCACAAACGATAACAATTATCATTTGCATTTAAGGGGAAATTCATTTATTTTTAAATTATCTTATAAAGGAGTTTCTGATGAAGCGAAAACTTTCCCAATCCGTTGATAGTGTTCAAATAGAGCTATCGGGTACGATACTAGCCCAGTTAATTCAATCAGGTATGTTACATGGTAGTGAATGTAAGTGCTTAAATAACAATGCAAAAAAGGTACTGTGGCAATCGCTATTAGACAGTAGTCTGCATAACGAGGGACAATTATGCCAATAGCAACATCAGAAGAGTTTAGCCAAATTGAACGTTGGCTAACGGTATTAATCACAACGTATGAACAATACCCTAGCTTAGCACTAGCTAAAACGATTAATTACTACGTTCAACGCTTGATAAGTCATGAAGACATCATGTTACTGCCAAACAGAAAGTGTGACTATTTCTCAATGCTAAGGTATTGGCAATGGGTGATAAAAGGTGGTTAATTAAAACAGTTAACCCAAACAATTCACCAAAGTCATAAATTAAAACGAACCTTTACGCTTAGCAGTTAAGTTGATTATTAACATATTGAATTAACAATTGGTTAAGTGCTTTTTTACCTGTTAATTGATGTAATTCGCAAACCTCTCTTTCTGGGATTCTTTTTAATAAACGATCAATTATAGGTAACGAGTCGTTATTAAACGCCACTCTAAACTGATGTTGTAGCCACAAATGAAGACTGTAAGCACAACTGCTGTATAAACGCTCTTTGGCTGCAAAGTCTTTAACCGATTGAACATCTTCTTGGGTCAGTAAAGGTAAATATGCAAACGGACATTTAGCCAAAATTAACCCTATAAGTCTGTTATCAACTTGTCGATATTCATCACTTAACAGATAGATAAATGATTGATAAAACTTTTGGCAAATAATCTGTTGCTGATTTTCTGCTCGATCATTAAGTGGCTTTAAAATCAACGCTGAAAACTCACCACTGGCCGCATCTTGGTTAAACCCGAGTCGTGCTAATTGAAAATTATCCTTTAGCCAAAAATTGAGTAATTGCTGATTACAACCAAAGCTAGAGCCTAAAAAGTCCATTGACGTCGAGATGGCATAATCAGTTATATGAGTTAAAAATTGACTACCTATTCCTAAGTTTTGACATTGAGGATGGACGGCAATTCTCATAATCCGTAAGTATTGATACGAAAATGCTTGTTCAATACCACAGTGGGTTAATAACGACTGTGGAATAAATTGGTTGCGTAAACGTTTGCTTGAGCTTTTAACCGCTTGCACTTCTTTGTCAGTACAGCCTCCCTCTTTCATTAATAAAGTAACGGCAACGATACTGCGTTGATAAAAAAGACATAAAACGACAATATTGGCATTATCTAATAATAACTTTAAATCACTTGGCGTGGTTTGGTAGTGTGCGGTTACCAACACCGAAAACAGTTGATTTAATAGTGTTTCATCCTTAAGTAACATCTTACTCGTGATAACTTGGCAATCAAGTTGTTCACTTGTTATTAGCTGCTTTGTATTTTCAGATGAAAGCATAGGTAACTGGGCATTTAATAAACAAGTATCGAATATGAGTTTTTCAACTGGATCATTTTTTTGCCAACGAATAGGTTGATTGATCGTTATTTGACGCCATGTTTTAAATCGAGTGTTTAAAATGTCCGTAAACTTTATACTAAACCCTCTCCCTGCACCTTCATATCCATGTACCGTACTTGAAAATACTATGCGATGAAATTTATCCAGTAACTTAGTGAGTAAATAGATAGGGATCCCCGCAGCTTCATCTACTAATAATAATGTCGCTTTAAGCGGTTGCTTTATAATTTGATCTATTGGTAAAAATTCTATAACACCATGTTCGTTAAACACATGCCCTGAGTTATGTTGAGCATTTGGTAACGATTTTTTAAGTTGACTAAAAAATTGGCTTAGCGAACGTAAATGCGGTGCGGTAATGAGTATATGTTGAGGTAAAACTGCTTTTTTTAAAATTTCTGCACAGGCGATAGCAAGTGCACACGACTTGCCTCTGCCACGATCAGCCGTTAATACTAATGGTCGATTTCTATGTCCAGTAGCGACTTTTTCAATTGCTTGAACAGCCAATAATTGCTCATGTGAGGCACAGCTCAAAGGAAAATCACCCTGTAAAGGCGCTGCATCGCCCTTTGATATTTTTTCAATATTATCAATAAGTAAAGGTTGATTTTGTTCACAAATAGATAAGGTAAATGACTGTTCAATGGCACGAATAAAGCGTTGCAAAAATGCCCCACTGTTATTTTTTATTGCTAAAAGGTTTTCAGGAAAGATAATAAACAGAGTACCACCAGCGATTAACGTCCCTGACAATGCCGCTAAAGCATCAATATTAAATTCGCTATCAGCAAAGACAACTGTTCGGCTTTCCGAGCCTAATTTATGCCGGTAATTTTGTTTATTTACATTGGCATTAAATATCGGAACGTCGCTGTAAACTAACCAGTTATTTTCTTCATAAAATTTCTCATCGACAACATTAGTTTGAGCATTAGAACAAAGTGCAGAGCAAAGCAGTTGCACTTGTTGTAATAAGGAATGTGACCATGAATATTCTCCAGCAAGCACTACTAGATGGCGGTGTTGCTTAATATTGGCCTGTTGCTGAGCTTGCTTAAACCACGGTAAGAATGAAGTCGTTCGCATATAAATAAAATAGCTATAAAAAAGCAAGTTTATCAAGCAATTTATTAAATTTAAACTACACTTTCAAAAACATAGAAAATTCCCTTAAACTTTAGATGGTTAATTGAAATCTTTCTTATAAGAGTTGATCTATATCAATAACGTAAAAAGTGTGAGGGAATAAAATAACCAATAAAGAAAGTAGTTACCGACAAAATACGAGAACGTTATGACAAAAAAAATCAGTATTGACGAATTGTCCCCCGAACAAAAAAAGAAATATGAGCGTAATTCCTTC
This sequence comes from Colwellia sp. SU-HH01217, assembly GCF_057543495.1. Classification (NCBI taxonomy): domain Bacteria; kingdom Pseudomonadati; phylum Pseudomonadota; class Gammaproteobacteria; order Alteromonadales; family Colwelliaceae; genus Colwellia; species Colwellia sp. SU-HH01217. Next base: position 370,521 of record NZ_BAAJLX010000002.1, read on the forward strand.
ATTTTTTTAACGGTTTTCTTAGCTCCCATTTTATCTGTCGCTATTGTTGGTGCATTGGGCTTTAGCATTTGGTTTAGCCAAATGTTTATTTTTGGTCCTCCATCAGTTTAGCCTTGAGGTTTTAAGTGGAAAATATTGCTAATCCTTCAAGGCGTCGACTATTCAAAGGCAAAATACATCAAGCCAATGTGTTAAGGCTACCTTGGGTAATCAGTGAGCAAGTTTTCATCGACCAATGTACTCAATGTAATCATTGTGTCGATATTTGTGAAACCGACATTATTGTTAAGGATGAACAAGGGTATCCAAGAGTAGATTTTTCGTTGGGAGAATGTACTTTTTGTCAAAAATGCCACCAAAGTTGCGAACAACCGCTTTTTATCGAACACATTGAAAATCAAAAACCTTGGCCAATCTCAATAGAGATTAGTGACAACTGCTTAGCTAAGAACAATATTTTTTGTCAAAGTTGTCGAGATGAATGCGAAGCCAATGCTATTAATTTCTCGTACTTGGTTAATGGAGAACCTTCCGTTATTCCGCAACCGACGATTGATTTAGATAAGTGTACTCAGTGTGGCGCATGTGTATCAAGCTGTCCACCATCAGTAATAACGACACATTTTAATGTTTAGGGAAAATAAAAGTATGTCAATAAACAATGCATTAACTAATCTATCAAGTGATCAATTTAATCAGCAAGAAGAGTATCACGTTGCTAGTTTTGTTGCCCACGCTAAGATAACCCGATTAAACGAAGTAAAAGAATCTATCACAGATACCATGGGCGCTGAGATACATGCCACTTCTCCAGAAGGCAAAATCGTTTTTACCTTAGAAGGACAAAGCCAAAAATCCATTGGCAAAAGAATAGATGAAATTAAAAGCCATACTGGCTTGCTTAACTTATCGCCGGTATATCATCAATACGTTGATGAAAGCCAACTAACAAATTCATAATTTAAATAACAACTAACAAAGACCTCTTCACAGAGAAAAAGGTGAGCATATGACGATTAATCGCCGCGAATTTATTAAAGCAAATGCAATTGCTGCAGCCGCCGCTGTTGCAGGAGTAAGTGTACCTGCTTCTGCATCAAACCTTATCACTAGTAGTGACATGACAAAATTAAAATGGGATAAAGCACCATGCCGCTTTTGTGGTACTGGCTGTAGTGTTAATGTCGGTGTGATGGATGGCAAAATTGTTGCTACCCATGGAGATATAAAATCTCCAGTTAATAAAGGCCTGAATTGCGTAAAAGGTTATTTCCTATCAAAAATCATGTACGGAAAAGATCGATTAACAACCCCTTTATTGCGTATGACAAACGGAAAATATGACAAGAATGGGGATTTCACTCCTATTTCTTGGGACCAAGCTTTCGATGTTATGGAAGAAAAAGCCAAAGCAACCTTAAAGGATAAAGGCCCTACTGCTGTTGGCATGTTTGGCTCTGGCCAATGGACAGTTCAAGAAGGCTACGCTGCATTAAAGTTAATGAAAGCAGGCTTTAGAACAAACAACATTGATCCAAACGCACGTCACTGTATGGCTTCAGCGGTAGGTGGCTTTATGCGTACTTTCGGTATCGATGAGCCAATGGGCTGTTATGATGACTTAGAAGCTGCTGATGCCTTTGTACTATGGGGCTCAAACATGGCAGAAATGCACCCTATTTTATGGACGCGTTTAACAGATCGTCGGTTAAGTAACCCACATGTAAGAGTTGCAGTACTTTCAACTTTTGAGCATCGCAGTTTTGATCTCGCAGATAATGGCATGATTTTCACGCCACAAACTGACTTAGCAATCTTAAATTATATTGCCAATTACATTATTCAAACTGACCGTGTAAATAGAGAATTTGTTAACAAACATACTAACTTCAGGTTAGGTGAAAACGATATTGGTTATGGTTTACGTCCTGAACATCCATTAGAGCAAAAAGCCAAAAATAATGGTAAAACAAAAGGCTCGTCAACCGAAATTAATTTTAAGGAATATGCAAAATTTGTCAGCACCTATACCGCTGAGTACACCTCAAAATTATCTGGGGTTCCTGAGCATAAGTTAAAAGCGTTGGCTGAAATGTACGCCGATCCAAAAGTTAAAGTGACTTCATTTTGGACTATGGGATTCAACCAGCATACACGCGGTGTGTGGGCGAACAACCTCGTTTATAATATTCATTTATTAACAGGTAAAATATCGACACCAGGCAATAGTCCATTCTCTTTAACGGGTCAGCCATCCGCTTGTGGTACTGCACGTGAAGTTGGTACATTCTCGCATCGCTTACCTGCAGATATGGTTGTTGCTAACCCTAAACACAGAGCAACTGCTGAGAAAATTTGGCAACTTCCCGAAGGAACAGTACCTTCAACACCTGGTTATCATGCAGTTTTGCAAAACCGCATGCTTAAAGATGGCAAACTAAACTTTTACTGGGTGCAATGTAATAATAACATGCAAGCTGCGGCTAACATGATGGAAGAAGGTTACCCTGGTTATCGTAACCCTAAAAACTTTATTGTCGTTTCAGACCCTTACCCTACGGTAACGGCTCAAGCGGCTGATTTAATTCTTCCTACCGCAATGTGGGTAGAGAAAGAAGGCGTATATGGTAATGCTGAACGCCGTACTCAATCTTGGTATCAAATGGTTGAATCTCCAGAGGGCGCTAAATCAGATTTATGGCAATTAGTTGAATTCTCAAAGCGCTTTAAAGTTGAAGATGTGTGGACAGAAGAGTTAATCGCTAAAAAGCCTGAAGTACGCGGTAAATCATTATTTGATGTACTTTATAAAGACAGTAGTGTCGGAAAATTCTCTACCGATGAAATACCAGCTGAACGTTTAAACCATGAGTCACGAGACTTTGGTTTCTACATTCAAAAAGGATTATTTGAAGAGTATGCTTCGTTTGGTCGAGGACATGCCCACGATTTGGCACCTTATGACAGATACCACCAAGAGCGCGGATTACGTTGGCCGGTAGTCGATGGAAAAGAAACTAAACGCCGCTTTAAAGAAGGCTCGGATCCATATGCAAAAGCAGGTAGTGATTGGGATTTTTATGGTCATAAAGATGGCAAGGCAATTATCTTTGCTCTGCCTTACGAGCCAGCAGCTGAATCACCTGATGAAGAATACGACTTATGGTTATCAACGGGGCGAGTATTAGAACATTGGCATTCAGGTTCAATGACACAACGAGTACCAGAGCTATACAAAGCCGTACCTGATGCCCTTGTTTACATGCACCCAGATGATGCTAAAGCGCGCAATATGCGCAGAGGCGATCTAGTAAAACTTATTTCTCGTCGTGGTGAAGTTCAAAGCCGTGTAGAAACTCGAGGCCGAAATAAGCCACCAAAAGGTCTAGTGTTTATGCCTTGGTTTGATGCAAGCCGCCTAATTAATAAGGTTACTTTAGATGCGACAGATCCCCTATCTAAACAAACTGACTTTAAAAAGTGCGCGATTAAAATAGTGAAGGTATAGGAGAGCATCATGAAAAAATTATTCACCTTAAAAACAATGATCATTGGTGCTGTTTCTGTAATGTCATTAATGTTTTCATTAACAGCGGTATCAAGTGATAATGAAGTGGCAACACTTAGAGATCATACAAAGTTGCTAGAACAACAAGAACCTAATTTAATTCCTAAAGTGGTAAATAAGGATATTAAACAAGGTCGAAATTATCCTATGCAACCCCCTGTTATTCCTCATACTACTCGTAGTTATGAAGTGAACAAAAACAACAATAAGTGTATGTCTTGTCACTCTCGTCATCGCACAGAAGAATCACAAGCGCCTATGGTAAGTGTGACTCATTACATGAATCGTGATGGAAATTTCTTAGCAGAAATATCACCGCGTCGTTATTTTTGTAATCAATGTCATGTCACTCAACTTGATGCTAAGCCTTTAGTTGAAAATACTTTCATTGATATGCACAGTCTAATGAAGCAAAAACCTGAAAATAAACCACAACATTAAGGTCGAACGATTATGAAAAGACTTTTATTATTAACTTGGCAAACACTTACTAAACCCAGTGGTTATTACAGTTTAGGCTTTTTAGTGATTGGCGGTTTTATTGCCGGAATTATTTTTTGGGGTGGTTTTAATACAGCTTTAGAAGTAACTAATACCGAAGAGTTTTGTATTTCATGTCATGAAATGGAAAATAACGTCTATGAAGAGTTAAAATCGACGATTCATTTTACCAATCGCTCGGGTGTTCGTGCTACTTGTCCAGATTGTCATGTTCCACATAAATGGACAGATAAAATTGCTCGTAAAATGCAAGCTTCGAAAGAAGTTTGGGGGAAAATTTTTGGCACCATCAATACACGTGAAAAATTCTTAGCCCATCGTCTTCGTTTAGCTCAAAATGAATGGACGCGATTAAAAGCCAATGATTCATTAGAGTGTAGAAACTGTCATAACTTTGATTACATGGACTTTACTGAACAAAGTGAACGTGCGGCCAATCAGCATTCAGGCGCACTAGCTAACGGCGAAAAAACTTGTATTGATTGCCATAAAGGTATTGCTCATCATCTGCCGGATATGAAAGGAATAGAAGGCTGGTAATTACTGTTTAATCAATTAAAAAACATAAAAGCACTCAATTTATCGAGTGCTTTTTTTTATTTTAACGAATGCCATTTCTTCATAAATTTCATCTTAAATAATTTGTAAAAAAACCTATCTTTGCCTATCTTCAATTTATAAAAGAGTGAAGGAGGTAGGTATGAGCAACAACTTTACAAGCGATCCTAAATTGATTATTGATCCCCCCGATTATGACAAAGATCTTGCTACAGGAAACCAAGCAAAGAAAAATTCAAAAATACATAGACGTATAGATGAATTACTCGAGCAAAAAAGGTTAAAAAAACTGTTAGATGAAACAGATGATTGGACGTTATAAAGTTTTTATTTGATTACCCGTTAACGATCACGAAATAAAGGCGTTAAAAGCCAACTACTTTTTCAATAAGAACTGGTAATATAGTTATATTAGAAATATTTTTAACTCAAAATTATGACTTTACTCGAAAAGCTCCGCTGTTTATTAACCTTTGGACAAGGGGTCGCTTTACCTCTACCTAAAATTCCAGAAAATGCTCAACCTTTACCTCTTTTTGAACAATGGTTTGAAGAAGCCAATAAGTCAGGCATATTGTTGCCTGAGTCTATGTCCGTAAGTAGTTGTGGTACCAATGGACAACCAAGCTCTCGGATGGTCTTGCTCAAAGAATACAATAATGATGGCTTTATCTTTTATACAAACTACGCTAGTCGAAAAAGCCAAAACTTAACTGAAAATAATAAAGTAGCGTTACTGTTTCATTGGAATGTTTTACAAAGACAAATACGAATTGAAGGAACTGTTGAAAAAGTACCTCTAGCTCAATCTAAAGCGTATTTTCATAGCCGTGATCGTGGTAGCCAAATTGGCGCGTGGGCTTCAAAGCAAAGTAATAAAATAACACAAGAAAATGAACTTCAACAAAGAGTTGATTTTTATAATGCGAAATACCCCAAAGGCGAAGTTCCTCATCCTGAATTTTGGGGAGGCTGGCAAGTAAAACCGAACTACATGGAATTTTGGCAAGGCAGATCTAGTCGATTACATGATAGAATTTGTTTTGAAAAACAAGCAGATAACTCATGGTCACAGTTTAAATTAAATCCATAATTTAATAGGGTTAATCTAAAAGGATTTCACCATTTTTCATCTTTTTCTTCATTTTTTTGTCCCTGCGATAGTCGCCGCTTTATTTTTTAAAAAAGCATGGCGAAAAGCATATTTTTTAATGATATTAACAATGCTTATTGATGTCGATCATTTACTGGCAACCCCGATTTATGATCCACTTCGTTGCAGCATTGGTTTCCACCCTCTTCATCAAAACTTAGCAATCGCGTTTTATACTATTTGCTGTTTTATCCCTAAACTTAGATACCTAGGGTTAGGGTTAATTATTCATATGGCATTAGATTCAATAGACTGTTTTGTTAATCAAGGTGTTTGGTCTCATACCTTTTAACTACTATCCACACTTATATTTTACTGTTTAGTAGCGAAAAAAAACGGGAAGCAAATAGCTTCCCGTTTCATTATTATCTAGCATTTAACGTTAATTGGCGTATTTAACCAACAAGCGCTAATAAAATACCTGCTGCTACGGCAGAACCAAGAACACCTGCTACGTTAGGTCCCATCGCATGCATCAATAAGAAGTTATGTGGGTTAGACTCTAAGCCAACTTTATTCGCCACACGAGCCGCCATGGGTACAGCAGAAACCCCTGCCGCGCCAATAAGTGGATTAACGGGCACCTTAGAGAATTTATTCATAGTTTTAGCCATTAATACCCCTGATGCAGTGCCAATTGAAAACGCCACAGCACCAAGACCAAGAATACCTAATGTCTCAACGTTTAAAAAAGCTTCGGCACTTAGTTTTGAACCAACACCTAGACCTAAGAAAATCGTCGTGATATTAATTAATTCGTTTTGAGCTGTGTTACTTAAACGGTCAACCACGCCACATTCACGCATTAAATTACCTAAACAAAACATACCTACAAGCGGTGTTGCCGCAGGTAAAAAGAAAATCGCCATCAGTAAAACTGCTAGAGGAAAAACAACTTTCTCAACTTTAGTTACAGGTCTTAATTGTGCCATCTCAATCTTACGTTCATTTTCTGATGTTAATGCACGCATTATTGGTGGTTGAATAATTGGCACTAACGCCATATAAGAGTATGCTGCCACAGCAATTGCCCCAAGTAACTCTGGTGCCAATTTAGTTGCTAGAAATATAGCCGTTGGTCCATCTGCTCCACCTATAATGGCAATAGCCGATGCATCTTTTAAGGTAAACTCAATACCTGGCACTACATTGAGCGCAATTGCGCCAAATAAAGTGGCAAATATACCGGCTTGCGCTGCCGCCCCTAAAAACAATGTTTTAGGGTTAGCAATTAGTGCACTGAAATCAGTCATTGCACCCACGCCCATAAATATTATTAAAGGGAAAATGCCCGTTTCAATACCAACATGATAAATATAATATAAAAATCCGCCAGCTTCAGAAAACCCAGCTTCTGGGATATTGGTTAAAATTGCGCCAAACCCCATAGGTAATAATAATAGCGGTTCAAAGTTACGTGCTATGGCAAGATAGAGAAGCCCGCAACCCACTGCCATCATAATAACTTGACCAGACTCAAAATTAGCTAAGCCGGTTGATAACCATAATTTTTGTAATGCTTCCATCGTGAACTCTTATCCTAAGCTTAATAAAGCTTGACCAACGGCAACTGAGTCACCTTCTTTAACATGCAAGGCTGTTACTTCTCCAGCACTAGCAGCACGAATTTCAGTTTCCATTTTCATAGCTTCCATAATGATAACCACTTCACCTGCTTCAACATGATCACCCTCATTTACTAGAACTTTAAAAATATTACCTGCTAAAGGAGCGTTCAATGCTTCGGATGCTGATGCGGAAGAAGATGGCTTAGCTGTATTGCCAGTTGTTGGTTGACTAATTTGACTAATTTCACCACCAGGAGCCACAACAACATCAAACACCTTACCATCAACACTTACCGCATAATTACAAGGTTCAGTTGACGATGGAGCCGATTTTGGAGCTGAAACTGTTTCTTCACCCGTTGGTGCAGGCTCGAAAGCAGCAGGGTTATTGCGATTCTCTAAAAATTTCAAACCAATTTGCGGGAATAATGCATAAGTTAATACATCATCAATCGACTCATCGGCAAGTGAAATGCTTTTCTCAGCGCTTAGTGAGCTTAGTTCTTGTGTAAGTTTATCCATTTCAGGATCAATTAAATCAGCAGGTCGACAAGTGATTGCTTCTGCGCCATCTAATACCCGAGACTGCAAATCTGCATTAACTTTATCTGCAGTAGCGCCATACTCACCTTTTAACACACCGGCTGTTTCTTTAGTGATCGACTTATAACGTTCACCAGTTAAAACGTTCAATACCGCTTGTGTACCAACAATTTGCGATGTAGGTGTCACTAAAGGAATATAGCCTAAATCTTTTCGCACTTTAGGTATTTCAGTAAGTACTTCATCTAACTTATCAGCGGCGCCTTGTTCTTTAAGTTGCATTTCCATGTTAGTTAACATGCCACCAGGTACTTGAGCGAGTAAAATTCGAGCATCAATACCCTTTAAGCTGCCTTCAAACTTGGCATATTTTTTACGTACATCACGAAAATAAGTGGCAACTTCAGCAAGTTTTGCCATATCTAAACCCGTATCTCGAGCAGAGCCTTCAACCATTGAAACTACTGTTTCTGTTGGTGAATGACCATACGTCATACTCATAGATGAAATAGCGGTATCAATAACATCAACATCGGCATCAACTGCTTTCATATGCGTGGCAATACTTAAACCTGTTGTAGCATGACAATGCAGTGCAATAGGCAATGATACGCTCTCTTTTAATCGGCCAATTAGTTCAGCTGCATCATAAGGTTTTAACAAACCTGACATGTCTTTAATACATAATGAATGTGCACCCATATCTTCTAGTTGTTTGGCCATAGTCAACCAACCTTCTAGCGTATGAACAGGACTTTCAGTATAACTTAAGGTGCCTTGCGCATGAGCGCCAACTTTAACTGCCGCTTTAATTGAGGTTTCTAAATTGCGAACATCATTCATTGCATCAAAAATACGGAAAACATCAATACCATTTACGTGAGCACGCTCAACAAATTTTTCAACAACATCATCAGCGTAGTGACGATAGCCCAAAATGTTTTGTCCACGGAATAACATTTGTTGCTTTGTTTTTGGCATTGCTTTTTTCAATGCACGTAAACGTTCCCATGGATCTTCGCCAAGATAACGAATACAAGAATCAAAAGTAGCACCACCCCATGACTCAATAGACCAGAACCCAATATCATCTAACGCAGGAGCGATAGGTAACATATCTTCTAAACGAAGGCGTGTTGCTAAAAGTGACTGATGTGCATCTCTTAAAACAACTTCAGTAATACCTAATGGTTTTGTCATGATTATTCCTATTTATTGCTCTTTTGTTGAGGGTTTTGCTGTCGATACTGTGCTACAGCTGAACTTATTGCAGCGACAACCTGAGGTGAAACACCGTCAGTGACATTGTTTTTTTTCTTTGTCACACGCTGTGGTCTTGTTTGGACAACAGCGTCTGGGAATGTTATTGCTAGTTTAGCTAAAACGGTATTTATAAAAACAACCATTAAACCTAAAAACACAAAAACAAATACCATACCGGTTAATAATAATGCACCAGCTTCTAAAAATAATTGGTTTAAGTGTCCCATCAAATTATCTCTTTAAAAAATTTATATAATTAGAATAATCACTCCAATAACTAAAAAGCAAATATATTTTAGCTGTTTCAGATAAATAATTTTAAGTCAACATCAAAAAACACCTTATTCAGTCTTTTTATATAAAAATTCAGGCTATTTTAGTCTTTTTTAATATTGTATACATAATTGAATTCGTGAATATCGGGGATTAGAGAGTATTAAAAAGGAATGGGATACAATATATTACAATGTCGTTTTGATGCATAATCTATGAATAAAAATTCACACGAAGTATAAAAAGCGTTCAATTGAATTGTAGGTAAAGGTCAATGAAATGAGAGGATAACAAAAGTTGAACGCTTAACTGCTCAACTTTTGTTAATTATGGTATTACTCTGTTTCAGGTATATCGGTTGAAGGTTCAGTTGCGACAGATTCAATAGCAATACGATCTACTCGCTGTAAACCTCTAGGTAATTTATTGCCTCTGCGGCCTCGTTCGCCACGATAATGTTCAATATCACTCGCTTTCAACGTAAGCTTGCGTTTACCAGCGTGCAATGTTATTCCATCAGTAGGTGATATCACGTGAATTAAAGTAACATATTCTTCTCTGGCTTTTGCTCGAGCAGATGGAATGTTAATGATCTTATTCCCTTTACCTTTACTTAATACTGGTAAATCCTTAATTGGAAACACTAGCATACGCCCTTCTGTGGTAATAGCTAAGCATAGTTGAGATTCTAAATCACTCACAATTTGAGGCGTCATCACTTTTGCAGATGCAGGCAAGCTTAATAGCGCTTTACCGTTTTTATTTCTACTCACCATATCGGCAAAACTACCAATAAAACCGTAACCAGCATCACTTGTTAATAAATACCTACACTCATCATCAGCCATTAAGACTTTGGTAAAAATTTCTCCTTGTGATAAGTTAAAGCGTCCACTTAATGGTTCTCCCTGACTCCTTGCTGTAGGTAAGGTATGCGCATCTGTAGCATAGGCACGCCCAGAAGTGTCAATAAACACCACAGGGCGATTACTACGCCCTTTGGCTGAACATAAATATTCATCGCCAGCTTTATAACTTAAACTAACCGGTTCAATATCATGTCCTTTAGCACAACGGGCCCAACCTTTGTCAGATACAACAACAGTAACAGGCTCACTAGGCACCAAGTCTTTTTCTGATAGTGCTTTAGCTTCTCCTCGCTCGACAATTTGCGAACGGCGCTCATCACCATACAGTTCAGCAGCTTCTAAAATTTCTTTTTTCATTAACGTGTTCATGCGGGCTTTAGAGCCTAATAGTTTCTCTAGGTGCTCTCTTTCTGCATTCAATTCATCTTGTTCAGCCCGGATTTTAATTTCTTCTAATTTAGCAAGTTGGCGCAACTTTATTTCTAAAATAGACTCTGCTTGAATGCTAGATAGATCAAATCTCGACATTAATTCATCTTTGGGTTTATCGTAATTACGAATAATTTCGATAACTTCATCAATGTTTAAGTAGGCAATTAGTAATCCATCTAAAATATGTATACGTGCTAATACTTTATCTAAACGATACTGTAAACGTCGACGAACAGTTTCACGACGGTATTCTAACCATTCAGTTAAAATACCTTTTAAATCTTTTACCGCTGGACGATTATCTAAACCTATCATGTTCAAATTAACACGATAGCTTTTCTCAAGATCTGTTGTTGCAAATAAGTGTTGCATTAACTGTTCAATATCAACGCGGTTTGAACGAGGTACTATTACTAGGCGAGTAGGGTTTTCATGATCAGATTCATCACGTAAATCAACAACCATCGGCAGTTTTTTAGCCTGCATTTGATTAGCTATTTGCTCAAGAATCTTGCCACCAGCAGCTTGGTGAGGCAAAGAACTAATAACAACTTCGCCTTGTTCGATATCATACACTGCGCGCATCTTAATGCTGCCACGCCCTGTTTGATATATTTTTTCAATTTCAGTTTTTGGCGTAATTATTTCAGCGTCAGTTGGGTAGTCAGGCCCCTTGACAAACTCTAATAAATCAATAAGTTCTGATTTAGGTTGCTCAATTAAGTGCACACAAGCTTTGGCTATTTCTCTTACATTATGAGGCGGAATATCCGTTGCCATGCCTACAGCAATGCCAGTGATCCCATTAAGTAAAATATGAGGTAAACGCGCAGGTAACATGCGGGGCTCTTTCATTGTACCGTCAAAATTGGGACTCCAATCAACAGTACCTTGCCCTAACTCAGATAATAAAACCTCACTAAAGCGAGACAACCTTGATTCGGTATACCGCATTGCTGCAAACGATTTAGGATCATCTGGTGCCCCCCAGTTACCTTGTCCATCAACCAACGGATATCGGTAGGAAAAAGGTTGCGCCATTAAAACCATAGCTTCATAACAAGCTGAATCACCATGGGGATGAAACTTACCTAATACATCACCAACAGTACGCGCTGATTTTTTATATTTAGCATTGGCTGATAAACCTAACTCAGACATTGCATAAACTATTCGTCGCTGCACTGGTTTTAAACCATCACCAATATGTGGCAATGCTCTATCCATGATGACATACATAGAGTAGTTTAAATAAGCTTCTTCGGTGAACTGTCGTAAAGGTTTCTGTTCGATACCGTCAAGACTATATTCGAGCACATCAGACATGAAATGATTTTCCTAATGAAGTAACTAAGTTGATATTATTTTATTATTATCGCCAAATTGTAGCGTAGTAATGATGACTAACGCTTAGCTTATACGATTATTCGCGGGGAAAAAATAGCTCTGTTGTCTAATCAACAAAATAAAAGTAAAATTACGACTTTACTGAGTAGAACGCTGAATATGGTTTGATATTCTGCTCATAGATTCATCAAAAATCACTACCTGATTTTTACCATGAGATTTTGCTTGATACATTGCTAAATCAGCATTGTGTAATAACTCTTCAAAGTGAGTTACCTCTTGCTTGTTTATCGCGACACCAATACTGACAGATAAAGACTCTTTAATTCCCACTTGCGAAAAATCATACTCAGCTACCTTTTCTCTTAAACGCTCAGATACAGCTTTAATTTCATCAAGTGTTGTATCAGGCAGCATAGCAACAAATTCTTCCCCTCCTAAGCGAACAAATACATCGCGACTGCGCATCACTTCATTACCCAATATAGCGATTTGTTGAAGAGTTTTATCACCTACTTCGTGGCCATAGTTATCATTAATCTGTTTAAAGTCGTCAACGTCGACAACAATAAGGCTGAAATTCAGATTTTCCTCAATAAAAATGGTGGCGAGCTCTTTACCTTCTTCAAATAAAAACCGACGATTGGGTAACTGTGTTAAACCATCTGTTTTAGCTTGTTTAATTAACTTTTTTCTAAGTTTTAGTTGTCGAAAACAAATAAACAAAAAAATACCGATAGTCACAATAATTAAAAAGGTATTAATTTGCTGTAAGTTTTGATTTTGTACAGACTCTTTAAGCTCGAGTTTTTTCAATTTACTTTGATTAACGAGTACTTCATTTTGTTGAATTTTATTTTCAGTTTTATATTTTTTATTTAACAACTCAACTTTTTTATCATGCTCATCCCAAGTAAAGTTTTGCATACTAGAAAAATACGTTTTCTTAGCAATATAAGCTTGTTTATAATTCTTTAGCGCAACATAATTCTTGGCAAGTTCTAAATAAGATTGCGAAAATAAAGGGGTGTTTAATTGTTTTTTTGAAATATCTTTGTCAAATTCGTGTGCACGATTAATCAAATTAATCGCTTGTTCAAAATTATTGTTATGCGCACTGACAATAGCTTCTAACAACAAAAGTAAGTATTTTTCAGCTGCATTAAAATTGCCACTTTCTTGCGATATTGGTGGTAATTGCTTGGCAATTCTTTCAGGATTACTTTCTTTTAACGCAAGCAACACCGTCAATCGCTTATCTATTGCATAAGCCTGAGACAACTCAATAGACTGAGGAGCTTCTTGAGCAAATACAACAATACTGCCCACGAAAAAAAGCATAATAAATAAAAGAGATTTAGCGTTCATTAACTGCACACCTTATTTCTTCCTTCTTGCTTGGCTAAATATAATTTGACATCTGCAGTTCTAAGTAGGCCATCCAAACTATCGCCTTTATTTAACGAAACACTTTCATCAAAAACACTCACGCCAATACTGACTGATACGGTACCTACTTCTTCAAATGGCCACTGGTGCTGATAAATATACAACCGTAACCTTTCAGCAATTTTAAGTCCTTTCTCTAACGAGGTATTAGGAAGAAAAGCAACAAACTCTTCACCACCAAATCGACCAAAAATGTCTGATGTTCGCATGCTACTATTAATTTGATCCGCTATTTCTTTTAGCACTTTATCGCCTACACTATGACCGCACTTATCATTGATCACTTTAAAGTGATCAACATCAATCATAAACACACACATAGAAGAGCTACTTTGCTTGACCCGTTTAAACATTTGACTTGCAAGTTGCATTGTATGGCGACGATTGAACACGCCTGTTAGGCTATCAGTTCGACTCGCTTTTAATAAAAACTCTTGTCCATAAACGAGCTTAATGACGACCCAAGCTAATATTAATGCAAGTAAAGCGATAATAAGTAAATAACCTCGTTGCTCACTCATGGCTCTGTCAGCCTCAGCTAATTCGAGTGTGCGTAATGTTTTCTCTTGTACAAGAATTTCATTTAGCAAATCAGCTTGTTCACTTTCATAACGTAATCGCAAGTCATCAATGGCAAGTAAGTTTTCTTCTCTGCGAATTACTTTTACTTTTTCAATAACATCAGAAATCAAACGATACGCTTCTTCGTGGCGACTTAACGCGTGCAAAATTTCTGATTTTAATATCAACGTGTAAATGGAAAACCATTTATATTGTGGTAGCGTCGGATGTTTTAGTAGTTCATTAGCTTGAAAAAACACATCAAGGGCTTCATCGTAACGTTCAAGCTCTTTTAATATTTCCGTTTTATTAAACAAATAATAAAGCATCGCATCATGATGTTCAGTATCTTCAATATACTGACCTGCCAGTAAAATATATTGATACGAGGCCTCAGGATCGCTTTCTTTTTGCTTTAACAGCGCCCACGACATTCCTGAATAAACACTATACATTAACGATTTACTGTTAATGTCTTTGGCACCATCAATCACTTCTTTAAATAAATTAATCGCCTCTTCATATTCTTCTTGTTGAGACAAGTTTTGTGCAATACCGCTGAGTGTATTGAAAGCATAAAAGGTTTGACCTGCATTTAAAAAGTGTTGGTAAGCTTGACGTTGATAAGCTAATGATTTTTCTCTTTGCCCTAAATACCAATACAAAATGCTCAGTTCACTGTTAACCGATCCTTTTAGCTCATCATCATCTGTTTGGCTAGCTAATGTATAAGCTTCGTTCAAAACTTTTATTGAAGCTTCAAAGCGTTCGCTTAAATAATAAACAGCTCCCAAATTAATTAAGCCTTCACCAATATATTTAGGTTGATTAAGTGATTTTGCAAGCTCTAAACCATTTTCATAATTAGACTCTGCCTCTGCGATTTCACCTAAATTTTCTAATGCATATCCTTTAGCATAAAGTAATTGTGCAATCACTATACTCGGACTCGATAAATCTTTGGCTAAAGCTAAGCCTTTATCTGCAAAAATTTTAGTTTTTAAATAGAGATTTTCTTCGGCATGAATTTCAGACAGCAATTTATAATACTGAATACGTTGTTCTATTTTTAGCTGAGTTAAATCGAGTTGATAACCAATTAATAATTCAAGCGCAGCTGAGGGGTTTTCATTTTTAGTCGCTTCGACAGTTAAGACTACTTGTTCAAAAGACAGGGTTAATCCTTGAAAAGCAAATGCCTTACAAGGAATTAACATCATTAAGCAGATTAAAAATGTTCTTGAAAATATAGCTAAATATTTAACGCGTTCTAGCAACTACCTAACCTTCTGAACAATTTTTATTATAATTTATTAATCGAGTATAAACGTTTTATTGGCAAATTAAAGGCTAAAAAACAAACGATGAATAACTGTAATGGCACAACTGTATCTAAAAGTTGACTCTTTATTGTCCAATTAGTCAACAATTGCCAGATCACCATTACTTTGCAGCCAAGTTTTCCTATCTCCCGCTCTTTTTTTAGAGAGCAACATATCCATGAGTTCCATCATTTCAGAATGATCTTCAACCGTCAGTTGAACTAAGCGCCTGGTATTGGGGTCCATGGTTGTTTCTCGCAATTGAAGAGGATTCATTTCACCCAAACCTTTAAAGCGTTGTACATTGACTTTTCCGCGTTTTTTCTCTGCTTCAATACGATCTAAAATCGCTTCTTTCTCTGCTTCATCAAGGGCGTAATAGACTTCTTTAGCAACATCAATTCGATACAAAGGCGGCATGGCAACATAAACATGTCCTTGTTGAACTAAAGGCAAAAAATGTTGGGTAAATAAAGCACACAACAAAGTAGCAATGTGCAAACCATCGGAGTCAGCATCAGCTAGAATACAGATTTTACCGTAACGCAGCTCAGATAAGTCTTCACTGTCAGGATCAATACCTAAAGCAACAGAGATATCGTGTACTTCTTGAGACGCTAATATTTGCCCAGAATCAACTTCCCAAGTATTTAAAATTTTCCCTCTAAGCGGCATAATTGCTTGAAACTCACGATCTCTTGCTTGTTTCGCGCTACCACCAGCCGAGTCACCCTCAACTAAAAATAATTCAGTTCGCAGGATGTCTTGGCTACCACAATCGGTTAATTTTCCCGGTAATGCAGGCCCTTGAGTAATTTTTTTACGAATAATCTTTTTGCTAGCTCGTAATCGTCTTTGTGCATTAGAAATACAAAAATCGGCTAAAGACTCCGCTATCTCTGTATGTTCATTTAACCATAAGCTAAAAGCATCTTTCACCACACCGGTTACAAATGCTGCACATTGTCTTGATGACAACCTTTCTTTGGTTTGCCCAGCAAACTGAGGATCTTGCATTTTTACCGATAAAATATAACTACATTTATCCCAAATATCATCAGGTGTTAATTTTACGCCTCTGGGGATCAGATTTCTAAACTCACAAAACTCGCGCATTGATTCTAGTAAGCCTTGTCTAAAACCATTGACATGTGTGCCACCTTGAATAGTTGGTATAAGGTTTACGTAACTTTCACCTATTCCTTCCCCCCCTTCAGGTAACCATGTTACAGCCCATTCTGCAGCTTCGTGCTGCGAAGTAAAACTGCCAACAAATGGCTCTTGTGGCAAGTTCATGTAATCTTTAACCGATTCTTTTAAATAATCAGTTAATCCGGCTTCGTAGCACCAGTGATATTTTTTATCTTCATTTTTATCATGAAATTTAATGGTTAACCCTGGGCAAAGTACCGCTTTTGCTTTTAATAAATGAGTTAATTTTAAAGTAGAAAACTTCGGGGAATCAAAATAAGAAGCGTCTGGCCAAAATTTTACTCGCGTACCACTATTTCTTCTACCAACCGTTCCTGTTTCACGAAGTTCTTCAACTTTTTCGCCATTTTCGAACGCTATTTCATAAACTTTACTGTCGCGTCGAATCGTAACATCGACCCGCGTTGATAAAGCGTTAACAACTGAAATACCTACACCATGCAAACCACCAGAAAACTGGTAGTTTTTGTTTGAAAATTTACCACCTGCATGTAGCTTACAAAAAATAAGTTCAACACCCGAAACACCCTCCTCAGGATGAATGTCAATTGGCATACCACGGCCATCATCAATAATCTCTAAAGACTGGTCTTTATCTAGAATAACGGTGATATTTTGCGCATGACCGGCTAGTGCTTCATCGACTGAGTTATCGATAACTTCTTGGCCTAAATGATTCGGTCTAGCGGTATCGGTATACATGCCAGGGCGATGGCGTACAGGGTCTAAACCACTTAAAACTTCTATTGATCCAGCATTATATTCTTCGGTCATGAGAAACTTCTGATAATTGTTATTATTAATTGTAAAGTTAGTTTATATCGTGCTTATTATTAAACACTATGTATAAGCTCAACTTGGTTAGGTTCAGTAAAATGAAAAAAGCTCGCCATCTCTGGTAGCATTTGTTCATAACCAACAAAGCTATGATCGCCACCTTGTTGCGTTATAATTTTCGCATCTTGATAAAAATTTATCGCTTGACGATAATCTAACACTTCATCGCCCGTTTGTACCATCAGCAAGTAATTATTTTTCATTATTTCGTCTTGTTCAAGCCTTTTTAATGTCTCTATAAAGTTAACGGTGACTTTGTATGCTTCATTAGTATAAGGGTTAACCTGATCACCAAGATACTCGGTCAATAACTGATAAGGTTTTACCGCTGGGTTAATCAATATTGCAGGTCGTTGATATTTTTCTGCTAAGTAAGTTGAAAAGAAACCACCTAACGATGAACCAATAAAATACCATTGAGCATTTTCATCTGTACACAAGATATCGTTAATAATTTCATTTAGCTGACTAACTGCCGCTTCTGGGCTATTGGCAATTTGTGGACAATGAAAATTTACTTCTGGATAATTTTTGGCAAAATATTGTTGCGTAAATTGAGCTTTAACAGACGAAGGTGATGAATTAAATCCGTGTAAATAAAGAATGTGTTTTGACATTATTTGATCACTTTTTTGTGTGAGTTTTTTAAAAGAGGGAAGTTGCTTTGGCTATAATGTAAGCTGGTTTTCAATTGTCCATTGGATTGTAAATTAAATAAACGATAGCCAGGGCCCTGTTCTAGTGCCTTAACGGTATCTGCAAGAGGATCAAATTGAATAGAAGTAGCAGGACAAGTATACACATCTACACTTCGCTTAGTTTCAGCTTTACTTAAAGTCGAACCTCGATGAACATGCCCACAAGCTACCCCGGCAATTGAGGGATAGTCATCAATAACAGACCAAAATTTTTCACTATTATTTAAACCATGCCTATCGATAAAATAGCCAACATTAACGGGGTGGTGATGCATAAATATCAGCTGATTTTTACTCGGGTTAATTCTTTGTTTCAACAAAGTCAATTCTGTGTCATCTACTTGCCCAGCGGGTCCTTGTATTACCTGACTTTTACTTTCCACAAGAATAACTTGCCAGTGTTGATTTTCGATATTTTTAGAGCTTGTAAAAGGATCTTCCTTTAAATATTGAGTTAACAATTTCGGTTCATCATGATTGCCGCTAAGAAACATTATTGGCGTTTCGATTCGACATTGCTCAACCGCTTGGCTAAATAGTTGATATGATGCTTCACTATGGTCTTGGCTTAGATCCCCAGTAAAGATAATATAATCAATGTCCAAATTATGCTTTAATTCCTGCAACACGGTCAGTAAATGTTGGTAAACATTAGCTCCGCAATGCAGAGCAGACGGTTGGTCAAATAAATGGCTGTCACTAATTTGCGCAATAACAAGTGAATGTTCCAAAAAAACCTCTAAGTATTAAAGTTTACAATAATCTGCAAACGCAAAATTAAACGGCTTAACACGACTACAATAAAAATGATTAAGTTAACTTTGTTAATGGCAAAGTAATATCTACTTGCCCTAACCTCAAACATAAATGGAGCCATTCATTTAAAAACAGATTAATTTGCTGTTTCTCGTCTGGGTGGTGCATATCTGTATTCGGGTAATCATACCGCGGTTTAATTTGCCTGATATCTTGGCTACTTACTACTTCTGCCATTCGGGCATCATGATATAAACGAATAACCATTGAAGGTCTAAATAGCTTTGCGATTACTGAAGCATGCTTTGTCAAAGTTGATGTTTGATTAATATTGAATAATAAATTGGCATCTTGGGAAATACTGACCAGAGAAGTGTAGCGTGTCACTTCTTTCACGGTTACCGTATACGATAGAAAATCAGAAATAAAAAAACAACGTTGCTCACCTATACACTCTCTGTTCGCTAAAATTTTTAGCATTAACATATAATTGGTATCACACAAATTCATCAGCATTGACAAACTTGGTTGATATTTTCGAGCAATACTGCTCATTTATGTGCTCCTTTTAGCGATTACTTTGTAACGTTTGGTAGTTTAATGCTAACCATTGTAACCCAATAATGGTTGCTGCGTTGTTAATTTTCTCTTCTGCCAATAACTTCAAAGCGGCCTCTCTAGACATGACATGCACTAAAATATCTTCCCCTTCCTCTGGTAAACCATAAACCGATTGTTGGTCATCAAGGTTAGCGCTATCAATACAGGCCGCGTAAAGATGAATTTGTTCGCTCATGCCGCCAGGACTTGAAAAATAGCTCATAACTTTAATTAAACTCTCTGGTTTAATCACCAAATTTGCTTCCTCTTCAGCTTCTCTAATAGCGACTTCTTCAGGAAGTTCATTGAGGTTAAACATCCCCGCTACAAATTCCAACAGCCAAGGTGATTCCCCAGAACGAATGACACCCGGTCTAAATTGCTCTAATAAAATCACTTGATCCAACACAGGATCATAAGGCATCAACACCACGGCATCACCGCGTTCAAAAATTTCACGGCACAATACCTCACTCATGCCACCTTTAAATAGTTGGTGACTTACTTGATACGATTCCAATTTAAAAAAACCTTGAAACTCAAGCTTAATATCATGAACTTTGATATTGTCTTGCGAGAATCCGCTCAGGCTTTCTGCGCCAGTTAATAATTTACTTTTATTGATCATTGTATTTTAATTTGGGGAAAGATTTAAAAAAAATATTTTGTTACACTAGTATACACTGCAAAACACTTATTTTATTTGGTTAAACTAAAAAGCACTGTAGGATAGAACTCAAACGTACCCAAAGCATGTTAAAAAGTGGCTGGGTAATAAAATAAAATGTAAACGAAAGGGATTACCCGCACATGAAAAAAACAATAATAGCCCTCATCATTGGATTAGCAAGTGCTACTAACAGCACGAATCTACATGCTGAAGACCTAATGACGGTTTATCAACAAGCAATTACAAATGATCCGGTGGTATTAAAAGCTATCGCACAATTTAATATTGCTCAAGAAGATATAAAAACGGTTCGTTCTGTTTTATTACCACAAATTAATGCTTACGGTGGCTACACTACTGGTGAAGCAGAACAAGCGATTACGGGTGTTCCTGTTGGTTACAGTGCCGATACCACTAATTATGGCGTGCAACTAGATATGCAGCTATATCACCACGACGCTTGGTTACGTTTAGGTACCTCTGAAAAAGCAGCTCACCGTAGCGATATTTCGTTACAATCAGCAAAACAAGATTTGATTACCCGTGTTTCTCAAGCCTACTTTAATTTATTAAGTGCTCAAGATGATTTAGAGTTTGCTACAGCAGAAAAAGTCGCCATCGAGCGTCAATTAGAACAAACCAAACAACGCTATTCTGTAGGATTAACGGCAATTACTGATGTTCATGAAGCACAGGCACAATACGATAGTGCTGTATCTTCTGAAATTATCGCTGAGAATAGCATTTACACTGCCGAAGAAGCAGTTAGAGTTATTACCAATGTTTATCCACGTAACCTAAATGTATTAGATACTAGCTTGTTCAGTACTTCTCGCCCTTCTCCAGACAGTGCTAACGAATGGCAAGGTATTGCAGAAGCGAAAAATTTAGATTTAATTTCTCAAAAAGTGGCGGTTGATATAGCTAAAGAAAACATCAATATTTCTCGTGCTGGTCACTACCCAACATTAGATTTAAAAGGTAACTATGGTAGTACTAACACGGATAATGAAAATCCGTTAATTCCTGTTAATAATGACCTTTATTTAGACAGCTACTCTGTTGGCGTTACCGTCAATGTACCAATTTATTCTGGTGGTGCCGTGACAAGTTCTGTTAATAAAGCTCAGCAAAGCTATGTATTAGCTAGTCAAGACTTATCGTTAACTCATAGAAGCGTAGTTCGAGATACACGTAATGCTTACAACACAGTTATTGCTGCCGTTGCTGCAACCCGAGCATTTGAGCAATCGGTTGTCAGTGCCACAAAAGCATTAGAGGCAACAGAAGCCGGTTTTGAAGTAGGAACACGTACCATAGTTGATGTACTTGATAGTACAAGAAACTTGTATAACGCTAAACGTAACTTGTCTAAAACACGTTACACTTACATTCAAAATGTATTAACGCTAAAACGTGCTGCTGGCACAATCACTGAGCAAGACCTAATTGATATCAATAAAGGCTTAATGGTCGCTAAATAGTTCGCTTGCTCTACAGCTACATCTTAAAAATTAAAAAGCCACTTTATCTATTAAGTGGCTTTTTATATTTTTCTAAAAGCTGAATTTAGAGACTGTTGTAGTGGCTTTATTATTGTAAGTCTTTAAAAAAAGCACAAAGCTCGTTCGCTTCTCTTTCAACACTAAAGTGTTCCATTACATGTTTTCGGCCATCCACACCCATTTGCATAAGCCTTTGCGGCTCAGCTAACAAGTTATTTAATTTATCGGTTATCGCTTGCCCATCGTTAATGGGAACTACGTAGCCATCAATACCATTTCGTATCACTTCAGGCCATGCGCCCGCTTCAGAGGTTAATACCGCAGCACCACTACTCATTGCTTCTAATGCAGTTAAACCAAAGCCTTCATTGTCACTTAATGCAGCAACCAATGACAAAGAACTAAAAATATTAGGAATATCTTTAAAATCTTGCTCTCCGGTAAAGACAATACGTTCAGATAAACCTGCTTGTTCAATTTTTTTAGTTAACTGTGCAGCAAATTTTTTATGACTAGGGGCGATTAAACCAACAATAATCGCCGTGTAGTGAGGATTCGCCTGTAGTGCTTCAATACAAGCATCAACAAATAAGTGTACGCCCTTTTGTTTTCTAACTCGGCCTAAAATTGCAATTCCGTATTTCTCAACGTTTTTCGGCTTGCCCGAAAATTCAATGTTTTGCCAAGTTGTAGCTTTGTCTTTTGCAGGCGTAAAAACATCAATATTTATGCCATGATAAATAATCGTGGTGGGTGGCTTTTCTAAATAACTTGCTGACGCTTTACACATAGCCACAACCGCATCCATTCTTCGTGTTAACCACAAAGTAAACTTTGAACGTTTACGCTGAGCAGCCGAGCTAAAAACGATTTTAAACTTACCACCAAAAAGATACTTTAAAAGCAAAGCTTGAATCATTTCATCTACTCTTCGAGCATGAAAGATGCGTATTTTTCCGTTTGATAAAGGTTTGCGAGCAATGAAGATTGCTTGCCAAAAGCTAATATACTGGGAAGGATCTGATAAATGATGCTTATTTCCCATCACTTTTAACTGCATTAATTTTTCTTGGTAAGGTAAGACTTGCAGCATGGTTGAAGTGACGCCTGAAAAATTCGAATTTGAATTTCCAATAATTAATTCAATCTCGCTTTCGTGTAGCTCCGAGCTAACAGGTTTATCCATTAAATACGTCTCTGTTTTTTCAATTGTGGGCGAGAAAAACTAGCTAGATAAAAAATTATCCTGAATATAGTCGCTTCTACTTTCATCATTCGTTGTAATCTAGATATAATAAGCGATAACGTCAAAGATAAACAGCCATAAGCGAATATTAATAGTGAGTAGAAATTCAATTTTACAGCCCGACTTTAAACTTTCCTTTTTACTACCCAAATATTGGCTAACTTGGCTCGCTGTATGTATTTTATATTCTATTTCTTGGCTACCGTATAAAATGCAATTATCGCTCGGGAGAAGTATTGGACGATTATTATTTAGAATTGGCTCGAGTCGAAAGAAAGTTGCTTTAACCAATTTACAATTATGTTTTCCTGATATGCCAGCGAGCGAGCATCAACGAATTTTAAAGACTAACTTTGAAAACACCGGTATTGCTTTACTAGAAACTGGCATGGGTTGGTGGTGGCCTAATTGGCGTGTCGACCGAAAAGTAAAAGTAGTTGGCCTGGAACACATTCAAAAAGCTCAATCTGAAGGAAATGGCGTTTTATTACTCGCCATGCATTATCTGAGTGTTGAAATAAACTGTCGCGGTGTTGGGCACGGCAATCCTATGGTTGTTTTTTATCGCCCACACAACAACCCATTAATGGAATTTTTTCAATTTAGGGGACGAGGACGAGCCAACAAGTATATGCTCGGTAAGCGTGATGTCAGAGGTTTGATGAAGGCACTTCGGGATCGTGAAGCGTGTATTTATCTGCCTGACCAAGACTATGGCAGAAATAAAAGCTTATTCGTGCCATTTTTTGGTGTAAAAGATGCAGCAACAACCACTGGCACACTCATCTTTGCCCGACAAAAAAACACCAAAACTATGATGCTTATTCCAACACGAAACGATGACGGAAGCGGCTATACTATTGAGATAAAACCTCCTTTAGAAAATTTCCCCACTGATAACGATGAAAATGATCTGATCCGAGTAAATCAAGAGTTAGAAAAAGCAATATTATACAAGCCTGAACAATATATGTGGTTACATCGCAGGTTTAAAACCCGACCAAATAAAGAAGACCCGTCATTGTATAAATAAAGATCTTTAAGTACAGTAATAATTACCCTGATTACAATACCTAAGAATTAGCTTATGAATTTTTGGTTACGCAATATAATACTCGCCGCTATATTGATAGTTTTAGGCTATTTGTTATTTGATAATCGAGATGTGCTTTTTTCTTTGGCAGAGCAAAGTGCAGAAGAAGGCACAGCCTTGTTGAGCAGCGATGAGCCTGCCACTAAGGGGATTACTACACAACCTAAATCGAATAACGCCGCCGCTGATGGTTTATCACGTTTTTACGCTAGTATTAATCCTGATATGAATACCAAAGGCCCTAAAATTAGAAATAATATTGTATTTCTTCCTGAGCCAAGCGGTGATTTAGTTAAAATATTAGAAGCCAAAAAAATGGTCACCCGCCCGTACCGACGAAGTTGGAAAGGTAATATTGAATCTAGACCATTTAGAAAAGGTCAAACATTACTGCAAAAGTTAACCGAATATGCTGATAAAGAAGGTCTCGATATTATCTGGTGGTTGAATCGAGACTTTGTAATTAAAGACCCTTTTAGAGTTGAAAAAAACATTTTAGAAACCTCTTTCCAACTCGGCCGAACAGTTGCAGGACATTTCGAAAACGGTCTCAACGTGTTTTTTTGCTATAGACACAGAACTTTAGTGTTTATTGATGAACCAATAGACTACTTAACAGAAGAGTGCCAAATGCTACAATCAAAAAATGGCTATTAGGTTATATCAACTCTCACGCTAAAAACTGCTGCCAAATAATCACTACATCTTTGGTGCATTGTTCAAAAATAGTTTCGTCTAGTAATAAACGTTCATTTTGTAGCGCAGCTCTATGACCTTGATCTCTAAGCTGACAATAGGCTTGTGTTAATGCTGCCTTTTGCTCTTCATTTAAAACACCTGCGCGAGTTAATTCAGCAAAAATTCTGATATTATCTGAATATTTGGCCACCGCTAAAAATTGATGACTGTTTTTAAGCACTAAATATTGTGCTAAAAACTCAATATCAACCAGTCCACCAATACCTTGCTTTATATCAATGTGCTGCTTACTAGACTTGTCTAGGTGATTGCGCATTTTTGTTCGCATTGCTTTCACATCTTCAGCTAATACTTGTGCATCTCTTGGTTGAGCTAAAATACCTTGGCGTAATAAATTAAATTTACGTTCAATATCATCATGTCCATATACAGCGCGTGTTCGCACTAACGCCTGGTGTTCCCACGTCCACGCTTCTTCTTTTTGATATTTAGCAAAAGTATTAATATGAACAACCAATAAGCCTGAATTTCCTGAAGGCCTTAAACGCATATCCAATTCATATAACACACCGTTTGCCATACGCGTGTTAAATATATGCATAATGCGTTGTGCAAGTTTCATGTAAAAGACACTCGCTAATACTTGCTTATTACCATTGGTTACATCATCAGAATCAGAACAATGAACAAAAACTAAATCTAAATCTGAGCTGTAACTAAGCTCCCTGCCGCCCAATTTTCCATAACCAATGACTGCAAAACCTTTATCATCATGCAAAGCTGCAGATTTAGGGACACCAAAACGCTGAGATACTTGTAACCATGCTAAATTAATCACCTCGGTAATAATTGCTTCTGCTAGCGCAGTAAGGTGATTACTCACCTGAGTTAATGGTAACACCCCAACAATATCTGCGGCCGCAATACGTAGATGTTGAGCCTGTTTAAATTGTCGTAATGTGTCCATTTGAGCTTCGATATCCTCTTCTGGTACGCGAAGCATTAATTCTCTTAATTCCAGACTATAATCTGACAACGCTGGAGGGTTATTGAGTAATTTAGGATCAATAAGTTCATCAAGCAATATTGGGAAACTGGCGATATGCTCTGCAACCCATTGACTCGCCTGACACAATCTAATTAAATGTTTTAGTGCTCCTTCATTTTCAAATAGCAGCTCTAAATACGCGGTTCGCGTTGTAATTTTATTGAAAACAATCAATATCCGCTTTAAAGTTACTTCTTTAGCGCGAGTTTGCTCTAAATGCCAAAGCAATAATGGCATCAGCTTATCTAAAACCTGCCTACCTCTATTACCAATACTGCGTTTAATAATGATTTCTCGAAAATCATTTAATTCAAACCAAATAACGCTACCTTGCCAAAAATCAGCGCCTTTTTCTATCCACTCAATGCATTCTTCTTCTTGCCATTGGCTGTGCCAAAGAGTTTGCCAATATTCATCTTCAGCTTGATGATTAGGGCTTTCTTCTCCAATAAGTGAGATAAACGATTTATGCACGCCAGCCATGTGTTTATCTAAACTTTCAAGAAACTCTTGCCATGAATCAATTTTTAACACGGTTAATATTCTAACTTGATCTAATAAACTATCGGGCAAAGTTTGAGTTTGTTGATCAGCCAAAGCTTGGATAATATTTTCAACACGACGAAGAAAACAGTAAGCACTTTTTAATACCTTTGCACTATTTTCTGTTAATTCACCTTCATCGACTAAGATGGGTAAAACTGATAATACATGACGCTGCTGTAACGCTTCTGAACGCCCACCTCGAATAAGTTGAAATACTTGAATAATAAATTCTATTTCCCTAATGCCGCCTGCGCCAAGTTTAATATTATTCACTAGGTTTTTACGACGAACTTCTTGGGCTATCATCATTTTCATGCGACGTAACGAATCAATCACACTAAAGTCTATATACCTTCGATAAACAAAAGGTTTAAGGGTTGCAGTTAACTCTTGATGATAAGGACTGTCACCTATTAACCTTGCTTTTAGCATCGCGTAGCGCTCCCAATCACGTCCTTGCTCTTGGTAATAATCTTCCATTGCATTAAAACTCATAACAATAGGACCGCTTTCTCCAAATGGTCTCAGGCGCATATCGACTCGGTAGACAAATCCATCAACTGTTTTTTGATTCAACGCTGTAATTAGCTTTTGTCCTAAACGAGTAAAAAATTGTTGATTATCCAAACTGCGACGCGCGCCCACTGTTTCAC
Organism: Colwellia sp. SU-HH01217; assembly: GCF_057543495.1. Taxonomy (NCBI): domain Bacteria; kingdom Pseudomonadati; phylum Pseudomonadota; class Gammaproteobacteria; order Alteromonadales; family Colwelliaceae; genus Colwellia; species Colwellia sp. SU-HH01217. Next base: position 397,491 of record NZ_BAAJLX010000002.1, read on the forward strand.
CTCGTCGTGGGTAGCTAAAAATCAAGTCAATGTCAGAAGAAAAATTGAGTTCTTCCCCCCCAAGCTTTCCCATGCCATAAATAAGCAATGGTAAACCTGTATCATTTTCACTCGCCTTATCTAAGTCATAGCCACTCTCTTGAGGAACACCCCACTGCTGTTGACAAAAGTGAGTTAACCAATTTAAAGCCGCGATTATCAAAGCATCGGCTAATAACGATAATCGTTTTAGTGACAATGTTAATGGCATATCAAGCACTAGATCAGCGACTGCAATTTTTACCATCTCTTGTAATCGACAACGACGCAGTTCTCGGTGTAATTGTGCCTCGTCATCACACAGCAACAACCTATCAGCTAAAATTTGAGTATAATTTGGACAATCCTTTTGATAGACATCACCATTTAAGAACAACTCAACAACTAACTCTGGCGCTTGCATTGCACTATTGAAAATAAAATCGCTTAACGCGAGTGACTGTTGAAAATCAACCAACAACTTATCATCTAGTTTTTCGGCATAAGTTGGATGCTGCTCAGTAAACTTTTGCCAATATGAATTAAGCTGTTCGTGTAGTATTGTACTATTGTGTTTTGTCATAAGTTTTTTACGAATTAATAAGTGAAGCGATAAACTTTCGTTAGACATATTATGTCGACAATGTTATTAATAAATAATAACCCTAGCGTCTTGCCATTTATACCAATACTGCTAAGTTTGCACTAGTATACATGGAAGAAATACATCAACCTTACTTTAGATCGAGTTTTAGTTTGAACTTTATATTTAAAAAAACGCTAAAATATTCGTTAGCAGCAATAAGTTTACTGTTGCTTAGCGCTTGTAGCGACCCTCTCAAAGAGCAAATCAATCAACAACTGCCAATTAGTGAACAACGTGTTCAACAACTCGCTAATGCGCTTGATAATAATCAAGTTCGTAATGCTAACTTAATTAAGCAATATGCTGAAAAAGTCGCCATTAAAAAACCGTCATTAACAGCATTAATAGATGAATTTAAAAAAGATGCAACCTCTAATGGCCCTATGTTTAAAGCATTGGAAGACAGATTAAATACAGTTAAAACACAACCTAACATGTTTGCTAATAATCAAGCGATTTACGATGAACTACTGAATATATATCAAGCAGCCGATCCTTTACTTTTTTCAGATGCACTAAGCGATCCTTTAAATGTGTTGGCGGATATGTCTGAAGGAGAATTACCTCGCGTTAACTCTCTTTCTAAATCGCAAAGCCAAAAGGCAAATAATGCGCAAGATTTTGGCACGGGTGAGCAATTAATTGGTAATCCTAGTTATGGTCATTGGCAAACAGGCAGCAATGGTATGTCTTTTTGGGCATGGTATGGCATGTACTCAATGATGGGCGATGTCTTTGGTCGTCGCACTTATTATAACGACTGGGGACGTTCACGTAATTACAGTTACTATAATGATTATGGACGTACCCGTTATAGCTCTCCTTCTCAACTGAAAGCACAAAATAAACTGGATACTCGTGCAAGTAAATCTTTCGACAACAAGGGTAAAAAGTATACCAGTGCTTACAGTAAAAATAGAACAGGTTCTTCAAGCTTATCTTCTCAAAGTAAAACAGCGCAAACCAGTGCTAATCGCTTTAAAGCGAAGTCGTCCAGAAGTTCTTATAGTAGTAAATCTAGTTCTTCTAAGTCTAAGAATGCTAGTTTTAGAAATAGCAGCAGTAACACTTCTCGGGGTGTTAGGCGAGGCAAATAAGTTTGCTAATTTCAAACTTAACAATAAAAACATGGATAAGCGTTTAGTTAATTAACGTTCAAAAAAAGAATTTTATTAGGAAACAACATGCAAAATTTAATTGAAATTACAGGGTTAACTCAAGATTTGCTTATTTATTTAGCAATTGATTTAACTATCGCTATTTTACTGCTTGGTGCTATGCGATTTGTCTCAGGTTTATCAGCAGGAGTAAACACCAAGGAAGAGTTAGCACAAAAAGATAACTTTGCTTTTGGCATAAGTTTAGCGGGAAGTATCGCTGCGCTAGGTATTGTTTTAACCGGTGCAATTACCGGAGAAACTGCTAGTAGTTACCTTATGGAAATTATAGGGATGTTTGCTTATGGCTTATACGGCCTAATTTTAATTAAAGTCGGCCGTATTATTCATGATAAAATAGCTTTACAAAAAATAGATAAAACCGCTCTAATTAAAGAACAAAACTTAACCATAGGTTTAGTAGATGCGGCCGGAGCTATTGCTACAGCTATTATTATCCGCGCAGTTTTGCTTTGGGTTGACGGTTTAGACTTAAACACATTTATTGCCATCACTAGTGGCTTTATTGTTGCTCAAACTATGTTAGTTTTAGTCACTCGCCTTAAAGAGAAACAATATGCAAGTAACAACCAAGAAGACAGTTTACAAGAAGCATTAAAAAACGGTCAATTAGCATTAGCTATCCGTTACTCAGGACAAGTTATTAGTACAGCATTAGCAGTAACTGCTGCAAGCCACTTTTTAACGTATAGCCCTGAAACTTTAGTGATGAATTTATTGGGCTGGTTAGTCTTTGGCATTATCATGACCCTATTAGTTTCTATTTTAACCTCTATCGCTAAGCGAATTGTGTTAATGGGTATTAATTTAGTTGAAGAAGTAGATCAACAACACAACGTTGGTGTAGCAAGTATCGAAATGGCAATCAGTATTTCAATTGCCCTAATTCTTACAGCTCTTATGGCATAAACTAGTTAGTATATTTAACGGCCAATCCCTTTTATCTAGGCATTGGCCGTTTCCCTCCTCCACCGCATTAGTTCCTATTTATGATACAAAAACAAAAACACCTACTTGACGATGTATTGCTCATTCTCGCAATGTCTGTACTTGCTGGGTGTGGTTTAATTTACGAATACTTACTTTCTCATTATGCTGGTCGTGTACTGGGCGTTATGGAAAGTACAATTTATGCAATGATTGGTTTAATGATTGTTGCAATGGGATTAGGCGCATTTGCGGCTAGAAAAGTAAAATGCGCATTCAATGGGTTTGTCTATTTAGAGCTTATTATTGCATTGTTAGGCAGTAGTGCCATTTTAATCATCGGTGGTTTAATTGCCGTTACGCAAATATTACCTCATTTAATTAGCGACACTTTTTCTCTGCCGCCGGACTCACTTCCTCAAGGAGGAATTTTTAAGCAACTAAGCTTTCTTGCCTTTAATAGCCCCTATTTTTTCGGTTTGCTATTAGGCTTTTTTATCGGTATAGAAATACCGTTAATTGCCCGTATCCGAGAAGAAATCCATCAACAGCATTTGGCCAATAATTTAGGCACTATTTACGGTGCTGATTATATTGGCGCCGGTATTGGTGCTGCTATATGGGTGATATTTTTACTGTCTATCGATATCAGCAAAGCAGGAGCATTAACTGCTGCACTAAACCTATTAGCCGGTAGCGTGTTTATTTGGCGTTACTGGTCAAAATTAAAATGGCGAAAAACTTTTGTTAGCCTACATCTTGTATTAGCGGTATTAATTCTCGTTATTTTTAATCACGGCAACCATTGGCTTAACCAAATGAGTAACCTGCTCTATTTAGATAAAGTGCTTTATAGTGAAAAAACTCGTTATCAGCAAGTCACGTTTACCGAACGACAATTAGGCTCTGGTAAAGAAAGTATTATCAACTTTTACCTTAATGGCCGATTACAATTTTCGTCGATGGATGAGCACATTTATCACAGCTACTTAGTTTCACCTGTGTTAGCCGGCTCGGCACGACACGATAATATTTTAATTATTGGCGGCGGAGACGGGCTTGCTTTAAGAGATGTACTAAAATGGTCACCTAAAAATGTGACTTTAGTAGACTTAGACTCGCAGTTACTGGATATATTTCAAAAGCCTGAACAACATTTACCAGATAATCTTGCCAATAAAATTGCCCACCTTAATGAGCTGAGTTTACAAGACTCAAGGGTCAATATTATTCGAGGCGATGCCTTTATTGCCATTGATGAGTTACTTAGCGAAGCACAGATATTCGATGCTATCATCGTTGATCTTCCAGATCCTAGTCATCCTGACTTAAATAAACTGTATTCCGTTAACTTCTACGCTCGGCTTAATCAGCTATTATCCGGAGATGGACAAATAGGCATTCAATCAACCAGCCCTTATCACGCAAAAGCTTCGTTTATTTCTATTGGTAAAACCGTAAAAGCAGCCAAATTTAATCATGTGCAACAATATCATGACAATGTACCTAGTTTTGGCGAATGGGGGTGGACAATTGCCACTAAAATAGGAGCAAGCCCATTAGTGCGCTTAAATAAACTAAATGAATTACCTATTCCGCATTCATGGCTTAACCTTGAGATGATTAAAAGCGCATTTATATTTTCTAATAATTTTTATCAAGACGAAGATAAAATAGGCATAAACTATTTAGGTAGCCATACACTTTACCAACTGCATCAGCAGGCTTGGCTTGATCAACAAGGTCCAATAAACAATTAAGTAGTTATGGCATTTAAATGAATTTGCAATTAAATTGAAATTAATACAAAAACCCACTTGACATATTATGTCAAAGTGCTAAATTTATAACCGTTGACATATTATGTCAAAAGTAAAGAATAAATAGTTCCAAGGTAAATAACCAAATTTATTCTAGCGACTTATTAAACATGAGGATTAATATGAATATTCATAAAATAGCCAACCACTTAAACGCTTTGGCTGATGATTCAGAAACAGGGATGACTTTCGATTGCCAACCAATTTCAGGTGAAGTTGATGTTTTGCAAATAACCATTGAAGGACGTGAAGAACTGCCTATTTTCGTTTCAGTAACAGACGATCAAATATTGTGCATTACTTATTTATGGGACGAGCAAGAAGTTAAAAGTGAATGCATTAATGATATGCATGTCAGTATGCTAGAAATGAATATCCCGATGCCACTCTCTTCTTTTTCAAAGATTGGCGACAAATATGTAGTGTTTGGTGCGTTATCAATAAGCTCTACTTTTGATGACATTGAACACGAACTTACCGTACTTAATAACAATGCCTTAGAAGTTATTGATGATATGAGTGAATACTTAATTTAACGAACACCTTAACTACAGGCTTTACACAAAGTGCTGAGTTAACAGTAGAATTTTATCTACCCCATTAGGAGTAATATAATGAGTATATTTAAAAAAATAATGACAGCAATTCGTGGCGGCGCTTCAGAAGTTGGCGAATCAATAGTAGACGCTAATGCTACCCGTATTTTCGAACAAGAAATTCGCGATGTTGAAAACCACTTAACGAAAGCAAAACGCGATCTAACTGGTGTAATGGCTGAGCAAATGGCAGCAAGTCGCGAAGTTGACCGTATTCAACGTGAAATTACAGAGCATGAAGGTTATGTAGCACAAGCACTTGAAAAAGGTGATGAAACTTTGGCGCTAGCGGTTGCTGAAAAAATTGCTACTTTAGAAAGTGAATTAGCTGCACAACAACAAGCTTTTGAAAGCTTCCAGGCAAGCGCTAACCGTTTAAAAGAACTAGTGAAAAAGAGTGAACGCCAAGTAGCTGAGCACAAGCGTCAACTTTCTATGGTAAAAACTACAGAAAGTGTACAAAAAGCAACATCTGCTATTACTGACAATTTTTCATCAAGTAACTCTAAGTTATTAAGTGCAAAAGATTCACTAGAGCGTATTAAAGCGAAACAGCAAAAATTTGATGACAAAATGAAAGCAGCTGAAGTATTAGAATCAGAAAGCGGTGACGGTGCACTTGAAGCACAACTTAAAGCCGCAGGTATTGGCGCACAAAGCACTAGTGCAAACTCAGTACTCGATCGTTTAAAAGCAAAACAAAATAACGCATAAAGTTTTCCCAACTAATGCAATTGCAAACTTCAGCCTATCCTTAGGCTGAAGTTTATTTGTTTTACCACAACACTAATTTTATGTAAGGATATACCGCTAATGAGCTTTTTAAAAAAGATGTTTGGTAAAGAAGAAAAACAAAGAAAATTAGCGTCTGCACGTGATCTTAATACCGATGATATTATTGTAATAACTGATAGTTTTGCACTTCCTGAATCTTTGCGACAACAACAATTTCAGGTAACCGCCGTCAATAGCTATGAATATGAAACAGAAACGCAAACTGAATGGACACTAACAGGGAATAACGATTTAGAGATCTTTCTTTCTCTTGATGTTGATGACAAAACCTATTTAAAGTTTACCTTAAAAATTGAGCCCGAAGATGTTGAAACACTCTTTAACCTTGATGATTTTTCAACCTTATTTGATGAACCTGGTTCGGCTTTTTTAAACCGTCAACAAGATAGTGCAACCTCTAGCGGTTGGACTAGTGAACAGTATCGACAATCTATTTTTGCAAAAGTGGGCTACTTCCACCGCAAAGATCATCGTTCACAAAACCTATCACCCTATGAAGGTAAAGACAGTGGTGAACAGTTTGAGTTATACCAACTACTCGACCAAGATCAATACAGAGGGGTTGAAGTAGAGGTATGGGAAGATGGCGACACAGATGTTTTTTTATCACTTTACCGACCATTAACCGATATAGTTGATATGTTTCCAGGTAGCTAGCCGCTATAAATATTGTTGGTTTGACCAATTCAATATTTAAAAGTATTTCTAATCCAATAAATATGTAGGATGTCACATGAGCAGAAAAATTCCAGATAAATGGCAATCGTCAGTTAAAGCCATTAAAGCTGTGCAAGTTGCCTTTGATATGGATGAAAAAATTCAGTTAGCAATTAGAACACAAGCGCTCCAAGCAGGTCTTAGTCCTTCTGATCAAATTCGCGACATTTTAGGGCTGCCAATTAACAAACGTCCAAAACGTCCACGTTTAACAGTAAGCCTTGCCCCCGACGATTATGTTACCCTAGCAGAAAAGTATCAGCTAACACCTGATCAACAATTAGAAATTAAAAAAAAGTTAATGGATGAGCTCATTCATCACGTCAACGATAAAAAGTAATGCATAAGAAACTCATGAGATCTTAATGCCTAGCTAGTTCACAATTAACTACTTAACCTAAAATAAAAATACAGCTGAAAATACAAAGAGGAAATTATGGCAACAGTCTTTCAAATAACAGCAATAAAAAGTAAGTTACACTCAACTGATGACTTTGGCGTTATCAACTATAAAACCAGTTTTATTGCGCTCTTGTGTGTAATATCAATGGCAGTGTTGGTCTTACTTTTTGGTGCTATTACCTACCATGCAGAATTCGGCACTGAAGGTGCGACTATACAAAATTTTGGTGATGCGCTTTGGTTAATGATCATGTCAAGCACTACCATCGGCTTTGGCTCACAATACCCTGTAACAACTATTGGCCGTACTATGGTTACGTTAATGTTTATTTTTGGTGTTGGTATTATTGGCGGCTTGGGCGCTTTAATTGCTTCAAAACTGCTTGGCTTTTCTGATACCAACGTAAAAAATCGTGAGCTTAGACACCAAAATACGCAAATATTACAAAAATTAGCAGAAATAGAAACATCATTAAAAGAGACTAACAAGTAATTTGTTCGTGATAATTCGTTGATTGGAAATACACATTTATTTTTTTTTATGCCATACTCAATTTTGCATAAAAAACAATAACTATGCTGAGTAAGTAAAACGAAATATATCGCACACTAGACAGCATATTTACAATTACATTAGGGAAATTATTATGTTAATAAAAAAAATAACGATGTTAAGCCTAACATTAGCAGCATCAGTAGCAATGACAGGTTGTGCAAACACTGACAAATTAGAACAAAACATCAACCAATTAACCAATAAAGTTGATGCCCTTTCTACTGAAGTAGCAGAACTAAAAACTCAACAAGCAAAAACTGCAGAGTTAGCTGAAGAAGCAAAAGCCGCTTCTGAGCAAGCAGCAATGGACTCTAAAGACGTTAACGAACGTTTAGATAACATGGTTAAATCTTACAAGAAGTAAGTAACAGTTAGTAAAATAACT